>JBFHEP010000051.1:0-17233 GCA_041584095.1 Acidimicrobiales bacterium
TCTGGTACCCAGCGTTTCTGGGACGGTACGGGTTGGGTCGGTGCACCTCAACCGGGACCGGGATCGGCCGACGGGGCAGCGGTCAACATCGCCCTGCCGATTCCGAGGATTGCGGCCCGGGTGATCGACTGGATCCTGTGGCTGGCCATCCGCGCCGGGGCCGCGGCTTTCATCGGCTACGTCGCCGGGAGCGAGTCGGCCGACACCTGGCTCGACCGGGCCCTGATTCCCGTGCTGGGGGTCGTTCTGATCTCGATCTACGAGATCCTGCTGGTGGCCCGGACCGGCGCCACGGTGGGGAAGATGGCGATGGGCCTGAGGGTGGTGAACGGCGACGGATCGGCCGTCGATCTGTCGACGGCGATGTTTCGCGTCCTGCCGCTGCTGATCGCCGGCCTCACCGAGGCGTTCCTGTTCGGGCGCACCTGGTGGCTGACGATCCTCGGGCTGGTGGCCTTCGTCGCCCTGATCAGCTACAGCTTCGTCATGTTGTTCGTCGACCCGTCACGACGGACGCCTTGGGACAGACTGGCCGGCACCCTGGTGGCCCGACCTCAGCCGCTAAACTTGCAGCATGACTCGTCCCAAATCCAGTAGCAGAGTGGGTGGAGGCCCGCCGAAGCGGGAGCCGGTCGGTCCCCCGGACCTCCCGTCGATGCGCCACCGTCGGCCAATCGTGTTCTGGGTGGTCGTCCTGGCTGTTGCCGCAATGGTTTTGAGTACGGTCGCCGGCTTTTTGAGTGTGATTCTCTGAGTTCGATGCCATCATTAGAAGCAGAGGCAAAGAGTTCAGCAGGTGGGTGGAGTGCGAAGCTCCGCGCGACGATGAGCTCCAGGCCCAGGGTCGGGCGCGAAGCGCCTAGCCGCCCAGGCCCCTAATCCCTAGGAGTTTCATGCCAACCTTCAAGTCGGGTGATCGAGTTGTCTATCCCCACCACGGAGCCGCGGTGATCATAGACACCGAGACGCGTGAGGTCGACGGCGAGAAGAAGAAGTACTTCGTGCTCCAGGCGGTTCACGACAACCTGACCGTTCGAGTACCCGTCGACATGGTCGAGGAGGTCGGCATGAGGATGCCGATCAGCGAGACCGATGTCGAGGATCTGTTCGATCTGTTGAGCAAGAAGGACGTCAGAGAGCCGGCCAACTGGAGCCGACGGTTCAAGAACCATCAGGAGAAGTTGAAGTCGGGCGACGTCTACCAGGTGGCCGAGGTCGTGCGTAATCTGGCGCTCCGTGAGAAGTCGAAAGGCCTTTCGGCGGGTGAGAAGAGCATGTACACCCGGGCTCGAAAGGTGCTCGTTTCGGAGCTGTCGTTCGCTCTGGACGTCACCGAGGAGGACGCCATGGACAAGGTCGAGGCACAGCTGGCCGGATCCTGACGGCCACCGCGAAGGTGGCCTGTTCTACAGCCCGAGCAGCGTGAACATCGATGCCGGTGGTTCGTCGCGGCCTTCGGCCAGCAACCGCGCCCGGTCGATGTTGATCGGATCGAATCGACGGTCCGTCCAGCGATCCCACGGGCCGGCCGGCAACGCCTCGTCGGCCGACGCTGTCCGGCAGGCCTCCAGATACCCGATCTGATCCTCGACGTCGGCCGAACCGCCGACCGGTCCGTGGCCGGGTACGATCGTGACCCCGGCCGAGGCCATGCCTCGTAGTCCGGCGATCCACTCGGCGGGATAGGCGTCGTGGCCGAGCGGTGTCACACCGAACGATGCGAACGCACCGGCGAAAACGACGTTGGCCGACTCGACGAAGGCCACCAGATTGCGGGCCGACTCGCCGGTCAGAGGATCGACGACGATGGCGCCGGTCAGTTGGGCTCGCTCGGCCACCGTATGGGTGATCGGGCGGGTGGTGAAGTCGTCCGGATAGGCGCTTGCCTGGTGGGCCAGAAGCGCCCGGAACGCCGGCGGGTTCGCCGGGGCGTCGAGCTGCATGCTCGTGACCTCCGTGCCGTAGAACGCCGCCGACCAGAACACGCCGCTGCCCCCGGTGAATGCCACCCGGCTCGATGTGACGACAACCCGCTTGATCGGTAGCCCGAGCTCGCCCGCCAGACGGTCGATGGCATGTGCCGTCACCTCGGCCTGGGCCGGTGTCGCCGTCGTGTCGATCAGGGTAAGGCCGTCCTCGTCGATGACCATTCCGACGTTGGAGTGACCGAATCGGGGATCGGGATGGGTGAAGGCGTAGACACCTTGACCCAGTTGCACCAGGTTGGGCTCGACGGCCATCCGGTCGATCCTACCTCCAACCGGACTTCCGTTGAGGACCGCCGTCCCGTTCCCGACCTCGACGAGCCACGAAGTAGGCTGGTGGGTTCAAACCCTTTTGGAGGTGTCGCCAACGATGTCCGACTACACGCCACCGATCGCCAACATCGAGTTCGTGCTGCGGCATGTCGTCGACCTCGACGATCTCCTGGGAAGCGGCCCCTTCGAGGAGCTCGATTCGGAGACCGTATCGATGGTCATCGCCGAGGTGGGTCGGTTCATTGCCGAGGTGATCGCGCCGGTCAACCGTGACGGCGACCAGATCGGTGCCACTTGGAACGGCGGCGAGGTCATCTTGCCCGACAGCTTCCGGTCCGCCTACGACCAGTTCGTCGCCTCCGGATTCGGTGCCGTGCCGTTCGATCCCGAGTATGGGGGTGGGGGCTTCCCGTGGATCACGGCCATCGCCATCCAGGAGATGCTGACCAGCGCCTGCATGTCGTTCTCACTGTGTCCACTCCTCACGCAGGGAGCGATCGACGCCCTGATGCATCACGGATCCGAGGAGCAGCGCCAGGCCTACCTCCCCAAGATGTTGACCGGCGAATGGACGGGCACGATGAACCTGACCGAGCCCCAGGCCGGTTCCGATGTCGGCGCGCTGACCACCAAGGCCGAACCGGTCGGCGACGGGTCGTTTCGGCTGACCGGCCAGAAGATCTACATCACCTACGGTGAGCACGATCTGTCGGAAAACATCATCCACCTGGTCCTGGCCCGCACCCCGGGTGCTCCTCCGGGCACCAAGGGCATCTCCATGTTCCTGGTGCCGAAGTATCTGCTGAACGCCGACGGCTCACCGGGGGAGCGCAACGACGTGACGTGTGTGTCGATCGAGCACAAGCTCGGCATCCACGGTAGCCCGACGTGTGTGCTCAGCTTCGGTGACGAGGGTGGCGCGATCGGCTGGTTGATCGGCGACGAGGGAGCCGGCATGCGCAACATGTTCACGATGATGAACAACGCCCGCCTGTCGGTCGGTCTGCAGGGGCTGGCCATCGCCGAACGGGCCTACCAGCAGGCGCTCGCCTACGCACAGGAGCGAATTCAGGGCACGGCGGTTGGTGCCGCGCCCGGCACGAAGAGCCCGATCATCGATCACGCCGACGTCCGCCGGATGTTGATGACGCAGCGCTCGTGGATCGACGCCATGCGCTGCCTGCTCTACGAGAACGCGGCGGCGCTCGATCGGGTCACAGCAACGGGCGATCCCGATGTGAAGCAGGGCCACCAGGAGTGGGCCGACTTGTTGATTCCCCTCTCGAAGGGCCTATGCACCGATCTGGGCAACGAGCTCACTTCGTTGGCCCTTCAAATCCACGGTGGAATGGGCTTCATCGAGGAAACCGGAGTTGCCCAGCACTACCGGGATATCCGCATCGCGGCCATTTACGAGGGTACGAATGGCATTCAGGCGGCCGACCTCGTCGGACGCAAGCTGCCGATGAGAGGTGGTGATGCGGTGCTCGAACAGCTCGACATCATTGCAGAACGGGCGAAATCGCTCGGCGAGGTCGAGGAGCTGGTGGTCTTCGGCCAGAACCTCGACGCTGCCGCCGACTCGGCTCGGCGCGCCACCCGCTGGCTGATCGAGAACGGGATGACCGATCCCAACGACGCCCTGGCCGCATCATCTCCCTATCTCCGCCTGCTCGGCACCGTCGTGTGCGGCGGCCTGATGGCCAAAGCCGCGCTGGCGGCGATCGCCAACGAGAGCGAAGACCCTGCGTTTCACCAGGCTCGCCTGGTTTCGGCGAAGTTCTTCGGTGAGCAGCTGCTCCCGACGGCGGAGGGGCTGAGGGGAGCCGTGATGGCCGGTGCCGATGATCTCTTCGCCTTGTCCGCCGAGCAGCTCCAGTAGCCTGGAGCGTGACCGGCCCGCGCCGGGAAGCACACTCACTGCTGACCGGTTACTGAACCGGCGACCGTGTTGATGAGTTGACCCGGTCCGATTCGTGATCGATTGGAGACAAAGTGAGTTTCGTGTTGGGAGCTGCGTGATGGTCGAGGACTTGCCCAGGATGGTCGCGTCGATTCCCAGCCCGTCGTCGACCGGCCTCGAGATCGGGCCGTTGACGCTCAACTACTACGGGCTCTGCATCGGGCTCGGCGTCGTGGTGGCCGTGGTCATGGCCCAGCGACGCTGGACCCGGATGGGTGGCCATCCCGACGATATTCCGGAGATCGCCAAGTGGGCGGTTCCTGCCGGTGTCGTCGGTGCCCGGGTCTACCACGTCATCACCGACTGGCGGCCGATCAGCGAGTGGATCAAGATCTGGGAGGGCGGGCTCGGTATCCCCGGCGGTCTGATCGGCGGTATCGGTGTTGGTTACCTGGTCGCCCGCCGCCGGCTTCGAGGAACCGACGGCGATCTCCGCAACATGCTCGACGCTGCCATTCCCGGCATCCCCGTGGCCCAGGCCATCGGTCGGTTGGGCAACTGGTTCAACCAGGAGATCTTCGGCGGTCCGACCGATCTACCGTGGGCGGTCGAGATCGACGAGGTCCACCGGCCGGCGGAGTTCGCCGCCGAGCCGACCTTCCACCCCGCGTTCCTCTACGAGGCCGCGTGGAATCTCTTGTTGGCCGGCTTTCTCATCTGGATCGACCGACGCGGTGTGCTGAAACGGGGCATGATCCTGCCGCTCTACGTGATCGGCTACGGAATCGGTCGATTTCTGGTGGAAACCGTTCGCATCGACGCCGCCACCGAAATCCTCGGCATCCGGGTCAACCACTGGATGAGCGGCTTGGCCGTGATCGGGGGTCTTGCCGCCCTGGCCTGGATGCGACGAGGCAAGCCTTCGTTCTGGGTCGATGACGACGATGACGAGTCCGGGCAGGCGTCCACGGTCGAGGCCGACTCAGAAGCCTGAGCCAGCGGGGCGTCCGACCGGGCTCCCTTTCACCTGCGAACGCATACGGGTTCGTCCGTGCTGAAAGAATGCTGACCAAACGACAGGTTTGCGCGATTGGGGGTCGTGACGACGCAAAAGCGCGCAAACCTGGTCGGCTGGAGTGAATGGGTGTTGTTGTGGCACCGGTCGGTGAGACACCGGGCGAGCACCAGAACCGACTTTCCGACCGTCCAACTAGGACAGGTTCTTCGGAACCATGGCCCGTTCGATGTTGAGACCGAGGCTCCGGAAGTTGGCGATCGGCGTGTTGTAGCCCCGATCGAGATGGTGGGTGTTGGTGATCGTCGTTCGCCCCTCGGCCGCAGCTGCGGCAAGCACGTAGGCGAACCCGCCCCGGATGTCGGGTACGACCACGTCGGCGCCATGGAGGGGCGTCCGGCCCCGCACGACGACCGAACAGGCTGTCGACGAACCCACGAACCGCCCCTTGATGCTGCCGAGGGGTGTGTTGTATGACTCGATCTGCGCCCCCATCTTCTTGAGGGCCGGCACGTAGGTGAACCGGTTCTCGTAGACCGTCTCGTACATCACCGACAGGCCGTCACACTGGGTGAACAGCGCGACCATCGGGGACTGCCAGTCGGTCATGAACCCCGGATGGGTGTCGGTTTCGACGGCGGCCGCTCGCAGGTGGTCGGCCTGCGCCGACACCGAGGTGTCGGTGATCTCGAAGGTCGCACCCATGCGCGACAGCGTCGAGATTGCCGTGACCAGACGATCCTGGCTCAACCCGTGGACCGTCACCTGACCGCCGGTGATCAGGCCGGCCACCAGATAGGAGAACGCCTCGATACGGTCGCCCTGCAGGCGAAGCGACGCACCCGAGAGGCGCTCGACGCCGTCGATCACGTAGCGACGGTTGGGCCGCATTTCGATGTGTGCGCCCATCCGCTGGAGGAAGAGTGCAAGCTCGATGACCTCCGGCTCCAGCGCGCCGCCGTCGAGCACGGTACGTCCGTCGGCCATCGCCGCGGTCATCAGTACCGTTTCGGTCGCACCCACCGACGGGTAGGGAAGCTCGATGTGAGCTCCCTTCAACCGGCTGGCCTTGGCTTCCAGGCCATCGGCGGTCAGCTCCAATTCGGCTCCCATCTTGCGTAGGGCGTCGACGTGGAAGTCGAGGGGTCGGGCGCCGATGTCGTCACCGCCGACGAGCGGTACGAACGCCTCGCCGACCCGGTGGAGGAGCGGCCCGAGCATGAGGATCGGGATCCTGTTCATTCCACTGAAGGTGAGCGGAACCCGGCTGCTCGTGAGGTTGCGGGAATCGACGACGGTCTCTCCGTTGTTTCGTTCGACGACACAACCGAGTGCCTCCAGCATCTGAACCGTGATGTCGACGTCGCCGACCGCGGGGCAGTTGCCGATGGTCGATGGAGTGTCGCCGAGGAGGGCCGCCACGAGGTGCTTGGTCACGGCGTTCTTCGAACCTTTGACAGATACTTCTCCCACCAGCGGACCGACCGGTTCGACGATCCAGGCTTCGGTGAGCTCGGTTTCAGGGGCTTTGGGTACGTCGGTTCGCGCTGTCACGGTCATCCAATGTAGTTGGTCACGGGCGTTTCTCGTTGGCGCCGGGCCAATCCGCAGCGCCATCACGACAAGCCAACCGGGCCGGACCCATCATGGCCGCCGCCCGGCTCCACGATGGATGATCGGTCGAACAAGGCTCGCCGCCGGGCCGCCATCGCCGCCGGTGGCGATGAGCCTCCGGTACGGATGAGCCGGTGGTAGCCGATCGGCCGGTCCGTTCGGCGGGTTCGCCAGCACGGCCCGAACCTCGTAGGCGATGGCGAACAACGCAAGCCGTCGGTCCAATTCGGCAGGGGAGAAGAGCTCGGGATACGACTGGGCCAACCAGCCGATCAGGTCCCGATAGTCGCCCGAACCGATCCGGCCACGACTGGCCTCCGGCACATGGAGATCGGGAAGCGCAAGAAACCGGCACAAGACGTCGAGGTCGAGTTCACGTGGCGCCCCTCGCGCCCATTCGAAATCGAGGATGGCGGTGATGGACGTGCCGTCCCAAAGGACGTTCTCCAGCGAGAGGTCGCCGTGTATCAGCCCGGTCTCGAGGTACAGCTCGACCGACGACGCCAGCGAATGGACCTTCGACTCCAGCTCGTCGATCAGCGACCGATCGATGTTGGCGACATATCGCAGCCGCTGCAGCCCGTGGAGCAGCGGCAGCGCAGGCTTACCGGCCGACCCGAGAAGCTGCGGGGTCTCGGTGATCGGGTCCAACCCGTCGGGAACCGCCGTCGAGTGAATGGCTCGCAGACACGCGGCCAGCTGCTCGACGGCTTCCCGCCGTTGGCTCCGGCGCATGTCGGGCCACCAGCGGGCCAGCGTTCTCCCTCGCTTGCGGCGAACGATGAGGAACGCCGTGCCGTCTTGTCGTCCGTATTCGACGATCTCGGGCGTCCACGCCAGACGGGGAAGGGCCAGGCACAGCTCGGCCTCGCGCAGCAGTCGGGCGGCGTTGCTGGATTCGCGGTTGATCCGAATGACGTGATCGCCGGCCAGGAACACCTCGTTGCTGGTGCTCGGCGCCCGCCGCAGTCCACGCCCGCTCAAACCGTTCCGTTGCAGGATCTGGCGGGCGATGTTCTCGGCGTCGGGGAGAAGTGACCTCGGCATGCCACGACTCCATCGGCGCTGACAATGGACCAGTTAGTCCTCCGACGACGACACCCGAGCGGCGATGACGGCGTCGCTGAGCGGCGGCCATACGTCGGCCGCCCACGGTCCGAAGCGCCGACCGGTCAGCACGACACAGGCCAGCGAGCGTTCGGGGTCGACCCACAGAAACGTTCCCGACGCACCGAAATGGCCGTAGGTCGCCGGCGAGTTCGCCGTTCCCGTCCAATGAGGATGCTTGTTGGCCCGAATCTCGAAGCCGAGTCCCCACGGATTGGGATCCTGACGCCCGAACCCCGGTAACACACCACTCAGGTCCGGAAGGAACGGTTCGGTCGCCCGGCGCAGTGTTGTCGGGTCGATGAGCGTCGGCGCCAGCAGCTCCCGGCAGAAGACCAGGAGATCGACCACGGAGCTCAGGCCGCCATGAGCCGGTGAACCGTCGAGTGAGCTCTGTTCCATCCCCAGGGGCTCGAGGACGGCGAGACGCACGTAGTCGGCCGCAGTCATGTTGGTATTGGTGGCCAGGACCTGGCCGAGCACTTCGAAACCCTGATTCGAGTAGATTCGGCGGCCGCCGACCGGGGCGAACGTCGGCCCGCCGGGATCGGTGGCCTCCGGTGCCAATCCCGAGCTGTGAGAGAGCAGATGGGCAACCGTCGAACCCTCCGGGCCCGCGGGCTCGTCGAGGGCCACCGAACCCTCCTCGATGGCGATCAGCACGGCGTAGGCAAACAGCAGTTTGGTGACCGAGGCCAGCGGAAACACTCGATCTGCGTCGCCGGCCGTTTCCTGGCGGCCGTCGCGGTCGACCCAGGCGCCGGCCCGCGCCGTCACCGGCCAATTCTGCATCGATTGCAGTGCCGTCAATGCTGAACCCGTCATGCATGGCACGGTAGCGAGAATCAGACCCCGGATGGCAGAGTGCTGAAGAACCGATCCTCCAGGCCGGTGAGTTGCGAACGCAAGCTCGTGAAGCCGTTCCTCCGGATCGGCGTCTTGGAGACGGTCATATGGCGATGTCTTGTCGATGCTCGGCGCTGAGTTGTCCAGTGGATACCCTCGTGAACACGACCGTGCTGGTCGAAGCCTTCGAGAAGGGACGGCAAGACTCATAGTGGGAACTACATTCGCTGACCTGGGCGTGGCCGAAGATCTGGTTGACGTTCTGGCGGCCAAGGGAATCACCGAGGCCTTCCCCATCCAGGAGCTCACCATTCCAGACGCCCTCAAGGGGCTCGATGTCTGCGGTAAAGCGCAGACCGGATCGGGCAAGACCCTCGCCTTCGGGCTCCCTGCGGTGCAACGCATGGATCCCGAAGGCAGCAAGGCGGTCGACTCGCTCGTCCTCGTGCCGACCCGCGAGCTGGCCATCCAAGTGCTCGGTGAGCTGGAGCCGCTGGCGAAGGCCAAGGGGCTCAGGGCGATGGCCGTCTACGGTGGATCCGACATCGACAAGCAGATCAAACAGGTTCGACAAGGTGTACAACTCATCGTGGCCACGCCCGGTCGGATGATCGACCTTCTCGAGCGCGGCGATGTCTCGCTGACCGAGGTCAGCCGCGTCGTGATCGACGAAGCCGACCGGATGGCCGATATGGGGTTCCTACCCCAGGTCGAGTGGATCCTGCGCCGAATCGAGGGCACCCATCAAACCCTGCTGTTCTCGGCCACGCTCGACGGTGCCGTCGATTCACTTGTTCGCCGCTACCAGAACGATCCGGTCCGCCACGAAGTCGACGAGCCCGAGGTCACCGTTGAGCAGATGGGCCACCGGTTCATCGCGGTTCACGACATGGACCGCAACCGGGTGGTGGCCACGATCGTCAGGGCGGCCGAGCGGACAATGGTGTTCTGCAACACCAAACGGGCCTGCGACCGGCTCGCTGCCGATCTCAGCAAGCTCGACGTCCGCGTCCAGCCAATCCACGGCGATCTCCGCCAGCGGCACCGCGAGAAGGCGCTCAACCGGTTCTCCGAGGGCGATCTGCAGGCACTGGTGGCCACCGACGTCGCTGCTCGCGGTATTCACGTCGACGATGTCGACATCGTGATCCACTTCGACCCGCCGGACGATCACAAGACCTACCTGCACCGGTCGGGTCGCACGGCTCGGGCCGGTGAATCCGGCTTGGCGGTCACGCTCGTGCTCTGGAATCAGGAACTCGAGGTCAAGCGGCTGCAGAAACGGCTGGCGCTCGACATCCCGATCGTGGAGATGTTCTCCAACGACGAGCGCCTGCAGAATCTGGCCGGATGGGATCCGACCGTCGACGGCTGATACCGGCCGACCCCCTCAAACAGTGGGCCGCCCGCTTGGTCCAGACCGTCGCCAACGGCGAAGGTGAACTCGACGCCATGGCGCTGGTCGTTTCAGTCGCCGAGCGAGCCTTCGATCGGTTGGCGATTGAGACGAGCTCGCTGAAACCCTCGCCCGCTCGTCCCGGGCTCGACGGCGTTGTCGATCCGCCCGGTGGTTGGGCAGATCCCTGGCTGCCCGGCCTGGTCCACGAGCAGGCGGTGTCGGCCTCGGTCCGCAGGGGCCGCGGAGCGTGGTACACGCCGCCCGACCTGGTGCGGGGGCTGGTTGACCTCGTCGATCGGGTCACGATCATGCCCCCGTTTGCCGTCGATCCGACCTGTGGCGGCGGTGCCTTTCTTCTCGCCGTTCTCGACCACTGGGTCAAACGGGGCGTCGATCCGTCCGCAGCCCTGCGACGTATCGGGGGCTTCGACATCGATCCGGATGCCGTCACCGTCTGCCGGTTGTCGATCGAACTGTGGGCGGCAGCACATGGTGTGGCGGTCGACGAGGCGCAATTGACCGACATCGTGCGGGTGGCCGACGCGCTCACCGTCGAGCACCCGGCGTCGTGGCCCGATCACCGGCTGGTGATCGGCAACCCCCCGTTCGCCACGCCGCTCAAATCATCGAGCAACGGCTCGCTCCCGGAGTCAGCCGACCGGTACCGGGTGGCCCATCGGGACGAGCTCGGCCAGTATGCCGATCTGGCCGCCGTTCATTTGCATCGGGCCGTCGGCACGGTGTCGGATGGATGTCCGGTGATGTTGATCATGCCGCAATCGATCCTGTCGAGCCGCGACGTCGCAGGTCTTCGAGCCAGGATCGCCTCGGAATCGACGACACTGGCAATGTGGGCCGCCCGGGAGGCCGTGTTCGACGCCGGCGTTCGGGCCTGTGCGCCGGTCGTAGCCGTGGGGGTTCGTTCGGCCGGGCCCGCGACCCTGGCCACCGGTCCTCGAGCCGAGGTCACCGGGCGGGCGTCGTCGGTTCACCAAGGCGTTCAACGTGGAATCGACGACTGGGCGACGATGGCCGCCCGATCACTCGGTGCGCCGGATCTGGCTCCGGTCGTGCTCAGTCCGGCCGCAACGCTGGGCGACCTCTGCACCGCAACCGCCGGATTCCGTGACGAGTACTACGGCCTGGTGGAGGCCGCGGCCGAATGGGAAGGTCCCGGTTCGCCGCCCAACCGGCTCGTGACCGTCGGGTCGGTCGACCCGCTGGCGACGCGGTGGGGGACCGGCACCACCCGCCTGGGCGGCCGTCGGTGGACCGCCCCGTATGTTCGTGTCGATCGGCTCAATCACAAGGTCGGTCGATGGGTTGAGCGACAGGCCGTTCCAAAGCTGGTGGTGGCCACCCAATCGAAGCTGATCGAGCCCGTGCTCGATCCCACCGGCGAACTCGTTCCTTCGACGCCGCTGCTGTCGGTTCATGCCGAGGCCGACGATCTGGCCCACATCGCCGCCATCCTGCTCGCTCCGCCCGTCGTCGCTGCGGCCTGGCAACGGTGGTTCGGCTCGGCCCTGGCGGTCGACGCCCTCAAAATGGCCGCAAACCAGCTGGTCGAGCTGCCGCTACCGGCCGATCGTCGGGCGTGGAACGCCGCAGCGGACCTCATCACCACCGCCATCGCCGACCACCCGACGGGGATGTCGGTGGACGACGGCTGGGCCGTGGCCGTCGAGGTGGCGGGCCTGATGAACTCGGCTTTCCAATCGGACTCCGATGTGTTCGACTGGTGGCATGCCCGTGTCCCGAACGGAAATGCTCCGGTATCGCCGAAACGGCATCGGTAAACTGAGGCCGTGAACTCGTTGAGGCGCCCAGACCTGGACCCTATGGACATTCCGGCATCGGGAGCATGGCGTCCGGACATGCCGGTTGCTCAACGGCGCTTTCACACGTTGCTCGAGGACGGCCGTCGCTTCGCCCTCGAGGGTGGCGGACATCTCGAACAGGTCACCGTCGCCTATGAGACCTGGGGCGATCTCGACGACTCGGCCTCGAACGCCGTGCTCATCTGCCACGCACTGACCGGCGACGCCCATGCCGCAGGCCCCTCCGGGGTGGGGCAGCCGACCGACGGGTGGTGGAACGATCTCATCGGGCCGGGCAAGGCGATCGACACCGACAGGGTGTTCGTCGTCTGCGCCAACGTTCTGGGCGGCTGTCAGGGAACGACCGGACCGGCTTCTCCTCACCCGGTCGACGGTCGGCCCTATGGCTCCCGCTTCCCGGTGGTGTCGGTTCGAGACATGGTTCGAACCCAGGCGGCGCTGGCCGATCATCTCGGCGTCGACACGTGGCTGTCGGTCGTCGGCGGTTCGATGGGCGGCATGCAGGTGTTGGAGTGGGCGGTCATGTTCCCGGATCGGTTGCGATCGATGATCAACATCGCGTCGGCCGGGAGTGCCAGCCCGCTGCAGATCGGCTGGAGCCAGATCGGTCGCCTGGCCATCGCTCTCGATCCAGGGTGGAACGGGGGCGACTACTACGACGCCGCCGTCGGCGAGGGGCCCCATCGCGGACTCATGCTGGCCCGGCGGGTGGCCCAGATCCACTACCGGAGTGACGAGTCGCTGCACATGAGGTTCGGGCGGTCGACCGTCGATCGGCTCGACACCTTCGCCTTGTGGGATCGATTCCAGGTTGAGGGCTACCTCGACCATCACGGGCAGAAGTTGGCCCGCCGCTTCGACGCCAACAGCTACCTGGTTCTGAACAAGGCCATGGATCTGCACGATGTGGGCCGGGGTCGCGGGGGAGTGGCGGCCGCCATCGCCCGTATCCAGTGCCCGTCGTTGGTCGTGAGTGTCGACAGCGACATGCTGTACACGCCCCGTCAGCAGGAGGAGCTTGTCGACTTGTTGCGGTACGGCGGTCTCGACGTGCACCATCAGTTCATCCGCTCCGTTCACGGCCACGATGGCTTTCTGATCGAGTTCGACCAGCTCGAACCGCTGGTCGGCGACTTCCTCGACGAGCAGCTGAAGGGCTGAGGCACGCCAGGATGCCCGAGGGAGTCGAAATCGAGATCTACCGGCGCCGGGCCGAACCGGTTGTTGGCCGCACGATTGCGACGGTCGACGCTCCCGACGACTGGTTCCTGAAGGGCGGGGTCACCGCCGAGGAGATCGTGGACGCCGCCGCTGGCGCGACGGTCGCGGCGGTCCGCCGCCGGGGCAAGCTCATGGTTCTCGATCTCTCGTCGGATCACCGGCTCGGCCTTCGCTTCGGGATGACCGGCCGGCTGATCGTCGATGACGAAGCCGCGATCGAATATCTCGAATACTCGAGTCAGCGCGATGATCCTGCTTGGGACCGGTTCGGGCTGACGTTCGACGACGCCAGCCGGTTGGTGATCCGTGACCCCCGACGGTTGGGTGGTGTCGAACTCGATCCGGACGAGGATCGGCTCGGCGCCGACGTCTTCACGATCACGCCGTCTCAGTTGGCCGACCGGGTCTTCGTCGGATCGATGCCGATCAAGGCCCGCCTGCTCGATCAGAGCCGAATCGCCGGCGTCGGCAATCTGATCGCAGATGAGACGCTCTGGCGGGCCGGGATCGACCCGGCCCGACCGGCCTATTCGCTGGACCGCAACGACAGACGCCGGTTGCACCGCCACCTGCGAGCCGTGGTCGAGGAGTTTCTCGCCAACGGCGGGTCACACACCGGCCGGCTGCAGGCGTCGCGGATTCGTGGCGGGCAATGTCCCCGTGACGGCGCCGAACTCGATCGGCGGACTGTCGGGGGTCGTACCACCTATTCGTGTCCCAAGCATCAGCGCTGACGTCGCGACCCCGGGGCTGATCGGGTAGCTTGGCTCCGTGCTGTCCCTGGCCGCCGCCGCCACCGACCAGACCGGCCGGACCATCACGATGCTGTCCGCCGGGCTGGTCGCCGTCGCCATCGCGCTGACCGGGTTGACGATCTGGTACTGGCGTTTCACCAGTCCCCGTCGCCGGGCCGCCGCTGAAGCCGCTGACGTTCGGGAATTCACCGCCGATGAACGCCAACCCGGCTCGGCGGAGCCGGTGCGTGAGGATGTGTCGCCGGTCGAAGGCGTCGACGAGCCCGATTCGGGGTTCGAGTCCGAGCCCGCATCATCGCCGGCTGACGGCGGATCGGCGATGGGTCTCGACAGTGAGCAGTGGGCCATGCTCACCCAGGCCGTGATGGACGAATATCTGGACTCCTGAGCGGACCTCCGGTTCGAGCCGGGTCAGTGTCGGCGGACCTGACTACGGTGGAGCCATGGCTGAAGGCTTCGATCCGTCCGAGATGATCACCCGCTTCCGAGAGCGGGCGGATGCCGTGAAGCGGCGGAATCTACCTCCCGTCGGCGGTGATGAACGGCAGATGTTCATCAAACAGGCCGAGCAGGATTTCATGGATTTCGCCATGATCGCCGACGCCGAAGCCTCGCTCGAGGATGGCATTCTCACCCTCACCATCGATCTTCGCCCACCGGACTCCGAGCGCTGAGGATTCGGAGAATGTGGTCGTCGTCCGATCGGCGATCCCGATATAGTCGATAGCCCATGCGGACGTAGCTCAGCTGGTAGAGCATCACCTTGCCAAGGTGAGGGTCGCGGGTTCAAATCTCGTCGTCCGCTCCAACAAACAAGCAGGTTAGGCCGGGTCCACGGACTCGGCCTCTGCTTTGTCCCGGTGTCGCTGTCTGTCTTTGTCCATCCAGTGGGTTGCACAGGTCCTGTTGCCGAACTTCGCGTAGACTCATCGAACGGTCAACATCAATGTCGAGAGGAACCGACGTGATCTTCATCTGTGTCAAGTTCAAGACCAAGCCCGACTGGTCCGACCGGTGGCTCGACCTGGTCGACGACTTCACCGAGGCGACCCGGGCCGAGCCGAAGAATCTCTGGTTCGAGTGGTCCCGCAGCGTCGACGACCCCAGCGAGTTCGTCCTGGTCGAGGCGTTTGAGGATGATGGGGCCGAGCCCCACGTCAACTCCGATCACTTCCGCAGGGCGATGGAGGAGATGCCCCAGGCCCTGGCAGAGACACCGCGCATTTTCAACACCCAGGTCGACCAGGATGGCTGGTCCGAGATGGGTGAGCTCGAGGTCGACTGAGCAGATCGCTGCCGACCACCTGGTTCGTGGGCCCCTCGTCAGGCTTCTGCGGCCAACCAGTCCCGCATGGAGGCGAGGATCGCCTCCTGTTCGGCGGTGATGCTCGGGTCCGCTCGCTGCACGGCAACAATGACACCCTTCGTCGCGTGGCTCATGAGCCGGATGTCCGAACCACCGTCCTCTGACACCTTCGCCATTGCCCAGCGACCGAACGTGCGCTCCCCGATAAACTCCTCCTTGAGCAGCGTGACATGCTCGTGTCGCGCGTCCGCGGCGATCCTCGCGTACAGGTCGCGCACGACGGGTTCATCGCCTTCGAGCGCCTGCACGAACGAGTCGTCGGACACCATCAGCGCCCCGGTGACACCTAAGCGCTTGTTGTTGCGTCGCGCCGTCGTGAATACGTCGCCCAGCTCGACCCTGCGCTGATCCGACGGGATCCGGCTCTGACTGCGGTAGATCAGCTGGAAGACCGGCTTGGTCTCGTGGGCGCTGGCGCCCGTGGTCTCGTCCATGCAGAACTCCTGATCCGCGCATTGGGGTTAGGGAACAGGCCAAGTCGTGCGCAGCTTCCCAGATCAGCTCCGCTGGGCTTGCAATCCGCGACGCCCGGCATCGACAGTTTCGCGTAGTTGCGCTGGATGCGCAAACAGGAGTCGGATGGCTGCGTGCTCTTCTGCGAAGTGTCAAGCCGTCGAACGTTCAGATGCCCGAAGGGTGCCGCGACTCGGCTTTGCGTCGACTCAAGGGCGAGTTGCCAGTCGACGGGCGAGTTTGGCGACGCGTCGATGGAAGCCTCGGCTCGAACGGCACCCCGATGTCGTCGACTGCAGCGCGTAAAACCTATCTGTGTGGTGGCTCGTCCCGATGCCAGGTGGTGATCCGCGGCCGGCGCTCGTCGCCGCTCACAAACGAGAGGAGGCGGCCCATAGGCCGCCCCCTCTGATCGGATATGGGCTATTCGCGGCTACGGAGTCGCGAAGATCTTGAGACCGCCGACCAGCCCGCCGGCTGCGTCGATGCCTCGGTCACTACCCAGGATGTAGGTCTCTCCGGTTGCGGGGATCGTGTGCAAGTACACGCCCCAGAAGTCGGCGATCGGGACGGGTCCGCCGCCCCAGTGCGCCACCTCGGTTGGGGTGCACCCGAGGAAGCCGTCGCCGGCTTGGCAATCGGAGAAGTCCACTACGCGGATGCCCTCGTTGTACCAGGCCCAGTAGGCCGTGGTCCCGTCGACGACCACATTGTGGGCATCCCGGGTCCCACCTGCTGCGTCCAGGTTCAGCGGCGGCAACGTGCGCTCGGTGTAGAACCGACCGACCTCGACCATGTTGGTCGGGTCAGTCACGTCGTACACCCGCATGAAGCCCTCACCGTCGGCGACACCGGCAACGGCGTCGGCCGTGACCGTTCCGCCACCACCAAGCTCAGCCGACATGGCCAAGCCGAGCGACCGCGTGACGAAGATGCCGGGGATGTTCCACGGACCGGCCGTGCCGGCCGACATGTTGATGAGGCCGTCGCCACCCGCAACGCTGTTGAACACGATATAACCGCCGTAACCGGCAGCTTCCGCGTTCTCGGCCTTGGTCGAGAAGAAGCAGGCGCCTCGCTCGATCAGGACGACCTCAGTTGCCGTGCCTGCCCCAAAGTCCGCGGTCGAACAGCCGAAGTTCGCCGCCACCGCGGTCACGTTAGTCGGGAAACCATCGAGCGCACTGGGCCCGAAGTTGGCGAAGCCGATCTTGTTGGTCTGTGGGACCCCGCCGATGGTCGAGTCCAGGAACCCGGCTGCCCGCGTCGTGTCCTCGTCACCGAAGATGACGAGATCGCCAGCTGCGTTGGGTACGGCCACGTGTCCGTTGCCCTCCGGCGGCAGACCGCTGGCGTCAGGGTTCGGGTACGTGCTGTCGCCCAGGAAGACCGGGTTGGCCGGATCGGAAACGTCGAGCAGCACCAGGCCGGCATCCCAGTATGACACGTAGGCAA
>JBFHEP010000052.1:0-17111 GCA_041584095.1 Acidimicrobiales bacterium
CCCGGCTTACCGAGTTTCGCCTGGCGGCGAAACGTCGTCCGCTGGAGTCCTTCGTGTGGGATCGGAGGGTCGACCGATGACCGTCGCCGTGCCGGAGGCCCGGCTTACCGAGTTTCGCCTGGCGGCGAAACGTCGTCCGCTGGAGTCCTTCGTGTGGGATCGGAGGGTCGACCGATGACCGTCGCCGAGCCATCGCCGGCGAAACGTGCCGACATGCAGGCCCGTCTGGCTCTGGTCCACCTTCCGGGCATGGGGCCCGCCCGGGTTCGCTGGCTCCTGTCCCGCCACGATCCGATCGAGGTCGTGGCCCGAATTCGAGCGGGCCGACTCCCGGCCCCGATCGAGGATGCACCACCCGGCGTCAAACCCGACGATCTTGCGCGATGGCGTTCGGAGATCGCCGCTCTCGACCCGGTGCGGTTGTTGCAGCGCCAGTACGACCAGGGCTGGGCCGTGCTTCACCCCGACGACGCAACATGGCCATTCCCGGCCGAGCCGGAACCTCCGCTCCTGTTGTTCTGCGCCGGTGACCTCGATCTTCTTCGAGTGCAGTCGAGTGTTGCCATCGTCGGAACACGGCGCTGCACGTCGGTCGGTCGCAACGTCGCCCACCGAATGGCGCTCGACCTGGCCGAGGCCGGAGTGGCCGTGATAAGTGGGTTGGCCCTTGGCATCGACGCCGCGGCCCACAAAGGTGTTCTCGACGGTGGGGGAGCGGCAATCGGAGTCGTGGGCACCGGTCTTGACGTGGTGTATCCCCGCCGCAATCAGGCGTTGTGGGACGAGGTGATCGAAAATGGCCTGCTCCTCAGCGAATACCCGGCCGGCATGGAGCCAGCCCGGTGGCGGTTCCCGGCTCGCAACCGCCTGATTGCCTCGCTGGCCGATGCCACGGTGATCGTTGAATCCCACGGCCGGGGCGGGGCGCTGCTCACCGCGGAGGAAACCGCTGAGCGGGGCAAGCCGGTGCTCGCCGTTCCCGGCTCGGTGCTCAGCCCCGCCTCCGACGGAACCAATGGTCTGATCGTCGATGGTGCCATACCGGCCCGTGATGCCGGCGATGTCCTGGTTTCACTGGGCTGGTCTGTGGCTTACGCCGATCCGGAGCCGGTGGGCTCGGCGATGAAGTCCGCCCGCCGTCGCGCGTCGTCGTCGGCGCCCGACCCCCTGTCGATCGCTGATGTCATACGGCGCGAGGTCCGAGCCGGAGCCGTCTCGATCGACGCTCTGTCGGCGATCACCGGGTCGTCGCCGATGGCCGTCCTTGCCGTCGTGCAGACGCTCGTCCACGGCAATGAGGTCGACCTGCGAGGATCAACGGTCATATGGCGTCCCAGCTGAGTTCGAATTGGCCGCGTCCTGTAGCAATCCAAGCGCACAACCACCCCGGAGTCCCGCTACCCTCGTTGGCCGTGACTTCCGCCGCCAGAGTCCGTTACCTTCACCTGCTCGGATTCGAGAAGCCTGACAAGCGCCGAGAATCAACCGACAGGGAGGGGAAGCCAGGGGCTCGTGCCCGCCGCCTGGCCCAGGCCGACTTGTCGGGATCAGGTAGAGAATCTCGCCCAAATTCTCACGTTCTGTGGTGGAACGCCGACGGAGAGTGGGTACGAGGAGGCTGGGGCCACGCCCTGAGCACTTCTCGGCCAAGACCTGAGAACCAACTCACCATGGCGGGCACCGTGGCAATTGAAACCGATAGTGATCTCGAGGCCGTCTGGGCGCGATTCAAGACTGCCGAGAAACAACAGGACCGTGACGAGCTGATCGTGTACTACGCACCGCTGGTCAAATATGTAGCCGGCAGGATCGCGGCGGGCCTTCCCCAGACGGTCGACCAGGCCGACTTGATCAGCTACGGGATGTTCGGACTGATCGATGCGATCACCAAGTTCGACCCCCAACGCGGGTTCAAGTTCGAAACCTATGCCGTCTCCCGGATCAAGGGGGCCATCCTCGACGAGCTGCGCTCGATCGACTGGGTCCCCCGGTCCGTTCGCTCGAAGGCCAAAGCCGTCGAACGGGCGATGGCGAAGCTCGAGGCCAGGCTCCACCGGCCTCCGACCGACTCCGAGATCGCCGACGAACTCGATCTCACCTCGGATCAGCTGAACGGCGTCTACAAGCAGATCGGCTCCCTGGGTATGGTCGCCCTCGATGAGATGTTGTCGGTAGGCGGAACCGACAGTCTCACCTTCGGCGACACCCTCGCCGACCGTCGGGACGGACCCGGCAAGACCTACGAACGGTCGGAATCCCGCCAGCTGCTGGCCCGCGCCATCAACACGATGAGCGAGCGGGAGAAGATCGTACTCACGCTGTACTACTACGAGAACATGACCCTGGCCGAGATCGGCAAGGTGCTCGGCGTCACGGAGAGTCGGGTCTGTCAGATCCACACCAAGGCCGTCTTCGGGCTCCGCTCCCGGCTGGAGCAGACCGAACGCGAACCGGCCTGAGAGTCGCCGCCGCCGTCCGTATCGGCTAGCCTCATCGATCTCGGCCATCCGGCCGCTCGGGTCACCGGCCCCTCCGACTCTCGTCATCGAAGGAGGCCCCGTGGCCCGCTTCTCCAGGATCGCTTTCGTTGCGTCCCTGTCACTACTGTTCGTCGACCTGTGGCCTCCGGCGGTGGCGGCGGAAACCGCTCCGGAACCGGCGCCGTGGCAACACCCGGTCGAAGCTCCGATCGTCGACTACTTTCGCCGTCCCTCGGGGCCCTACGGCCCCGGCAATCGAGGTCTGGAGTACGGCACAAGCCCGGGCCAGCCTGTTGTCGCGGTGGCCGATGGCGTGGTCACGTTCGCCGGTTCGGTCGGTCGCAACCGGTTCGTCGTCGTGGCCCACAGTCCTGAACTCCGTTCGACCTACGCCTACCTCGACGGCATCGGCGTCGCGGTTGGCGACAATGTCAGAGGCGGTCAACCGATCGCGACGGCGGCCCATCACTTTCACCTGACGGCACGGTTGCACAACGTCTACGTCGATCCCCTCCGGTATCTGACGTCGTCGTGGTCGGTGCGCCTGATCGCCGGGCGCCGAGGTCGCCGATTGATCGGGTGATACCGAGTCGGGCCGCCGCTATAGTTCATGAGGGCCATCCGGCCCGTGGCCTGCCCCGTGCGGGCCGACACCGATCCCACTACAAACCAATTCGGTCGATCCGAATCCTACGGTCTCCGCCCAGCGGAGCGAGATCGACCGGCAGAAAACCGGAGGAACAACGTGACCGCAGTCGTCACCATGAAGCAGATGCTGGAAGCCGGCGTGCATTTCGGGCACCAGACCCGTCGCTGGAACCCCAAGATGAAGCGGTTCATCCACGGCGACCGCAACGGGGTGTACATCATAGATCTGGAGGAGACGCTCTCCCGGATCGAAACCGCCTACACCTTCGTCCGCGACGAGGTGGCGAACGGCGGCACGGTGCTGTTCGTCGGCACCAAGAAGCAGGCCCAGGAGTCGATCCGCCGCCACGCCCAGTCGGTCGGGATGCCGTTCGTCGATCAGCGTTGGCTGGGCGGCATGCTCACCAACTACCAGACGATCTCGAAGCGCGTCGGCAAGCTGCTCGAATACGAGCGCATGCAGGCCGCCGGTGATTTCGAGGAGATGCCGAAGAAGGAAGCGCTTCGCTACGGCCGTGAACTCGAGAAGCTGAACCGCAACATCGGCGGTATCAAGACCATGGCAAAGCTGCCCAGCGTGGTATTCATCGTCGACACCATCATCGAGCACATCGCGGTCACCGAAGCCCGCAAGCTCGGTATCCCGATCGTCGCCGTTGTCGACACGAACTGCGATCCGGATCTCATCACCTACCCGATCCCCGGCAACGACGACGCCATCCGTTCTGCGGAGCTGATGACCCGGGTCATCGCCGAGGCCGTCGCCGAGGGCAAGATCATGGCCGCCCGTCGCACTGGTGCTCCCACCGCTCCGCAGAGCCGGACTCCGGAGCAGGACGCGGCGATCGCTGCCGAGCAGGAGGCGGCTCGAGCCGCCGCCGCGCAGGCTGCGGCCGACCGCGAGGCCCGTGTGGCGGCCGCCCTGGCCGAGCAGCAGGCTGCCGCGGCAGCCGCCACCCCGGCTCCCGAGATGGTGGCCGAGGGCCCCGCCGAGGCCCCGGCGGCCAACGGTGAGGCACCGGTCGTGGTGCCTGCCGAGGCGGCCGCCGATGGTGCAGACAAGCCGGCGGAAGCTGATGCCGAGGCCGTTCCGGTCGAAGGCGCTGTCACCGAGGACGTTCCGGCCGATGCCGAGGTCGCGCCGGTCGATGCCGAGGTCGCGCCGGTCGATGCCGAGGTCGAAGGCGCTGTCGCCGAGGGTGAGACCGCCTGAGCGGGTCGGAACCACCCCAGAAGAACGAGAACGAAAAGGAACGTCAAATGGCTATCTCCGCCAAGGATGTACAGGAACTTCGCCGCTCGACCGGGGCCGGAATGATGGACGCCAAGAAGGCGCTCACCGAGGCCGGAGGTGACTTCGAGGCCGCCGTCCAGATTCTGCGGGAGAAGGGTTTGGCCAAGGCGGCCGGCCGCAGCGACCGTGAGAACAGCGAAGGCATTGTCGTCGTCGCCGAGAACGACGAGGCGGCCGCCCTGGTCCATCTCAAGTCCGAGACCGACTTCGCCGCCAAGTCGGACGACTTCGTCAAGCTGGCCCACGATCTGGCCGAACTCGTGCTGGCCAAGGGTCCAGAGGCCGTCGCCGACAAGGCCGACGCCGTTGAAGAACTCAAGCTGACCGTCAAGGAGAACATCGACTTCGGTCAGGTCGTGCGCTACGAGAAGTCCAGCGACACGCTGATCGACGCCTACGTCCACGGTGGCGGCCGGGCCGGCGTGTTGGTGGAGGCGAAGGGCGTCGACGCCGAGACGTTGCACGAGGTCGCCTTGCACATCGCGTTCGCCAAGCCGGCGTACCTCAGCCGCGATGAGATCCCCGCCGACGAGGTCGAGCGGGAGCGGGCCGCGCTGCTCGAGATCACCAAGAACGAAGGCAAGCCCGAGGCGGCGTGGGACAAGATCGTCGAGGGACGCCTCAACGCCTGGTTCGCGGATCGGGTTCTGCCCGAGCAGGGCGTCTTCGGTGAGAAGGAGACCGTCGGAGCCCGGATCGGCAGCGGCGAGATCACCCGTTTCGTTCTGGCCATGGTCGGCTGAGGCCCAGCTTCGCATTCACCTTCTTCTGGCCACCGCCGGCCTCCCGGTGGCCGGCGACCGCTGCGGGGCGGTGGCGGGTCGGGCCGTCGTATGACGTCGAAGTCGGCGCCACCACCACGCACTGCGAACCCGCCAACGACGGGCCAACGCCACGACGATGCCGTCTCGATCGCGAGCTCGTTCCCGATCCTGGTCGTCGCTCGGAGGTCGGGGAGATCGGGCGATGATCCGTGCTCCCATTGCGTAGGCGAAGTGGCTCATGATCGTCCCTCCAGTCGGCCGTCGTTGAACCGCCGCCGTCAAGTTCCGCTGACGGTGGCTTTCACGAATCGTGACGGGATCGAGCCCGGTTTCGATACACGTAATTCGCACAGGATCGTCGTGCGGCGCCGTCGGTCCGCGCCGCTCGGGCCGCGCTCGGGCCGCGCCGCTCGGGCCGCGCCGCTCGGTTCGCCTTGGAGGGCGGCCGAACCCGAATCGGGTGACCCCCTCATCTCGTTACACTGCCAGTAGCCTGATGGGCACCCGGCCGTCAGCTGCCACGGGCGCCGGAGCGGGTGAGCGAACCATTGCAGGAGTGCCCGTCGGGCCGGAGGTTTCTGTGAACAACGATTCAAGTCCACGGTGGCGCCGAATCCTGCTGAAACTGTCAGGGGAGGCCTTCGCCGGCGATCGGGGTTTCGGCATCGATCATGACGTCATCGATCGGATCGCCGATGAGGTGATCGATGTCTGGAAGAACCTCCGGGTGGAGGTTGCCATCGTCGTCGGCGGCGGCAACTTCTGGCGGGGCATGACGGGCGTCGAGGGAGGCCTCGATCGAGCCCAAGCCGACTACATGGGCATGCTGGCCACCGTGATGAACGCCCTCGCACTCCAGGACATCCTGGAACAGAAGAACGTTCCTACTCGACTGCAGTCGGCGATCCGTATGCCGCAGGTTGCTGAGGAATACATCCGCCGGCGGGCCATTCGCCACTTGGAGAAGAACCGGGTGGTCATCTTCGCCGCCGGCACCGGAAACCCGTTCTTCACGACCGACACCACGGCCGCACTGCGGGCCGTGGAGATCGACGCCGAGGTGTTGCTCTCGGCCAAGAACGGCGTCGATGGGATTTACAGCGACGATCCTCGCACCAATCCCCAGGCGGAAAAGTTCGATGAGCTAGAGTATTTAGAAGTACTTAATCGTGATCTGCGAGTTATGGACCCCACTGCGATAACCCACGCCAAAGAAAACAAGCTGCCGATCGTCGTGTTCGACATGGCGAGGGAAGGCAGCCTCCGTAGCCTGCTTTGTGGTGAGTCGATCGGTACGATAGTGCGATGAGCGAATTTGCGGAACTTGTGCTGGCCGACGCCCACGACCGAATGGACAAGGCGATCGCTCATTCCCGGAGCGAGTTCGCGTCGGTCCGCAGCGGCCGAGCCAACCCGCAGCTCGTGGAGCGGCTATCGGTCGAAGCCTACGGTGTCGATATGCGGCTGGTCGAGGTTGCATCGGTCTCGGTCCCTGAAGCCCGCCAACTCCTCGTCACGCCCCACGATCCGGCCAACCTCGAAGCGGTCGAGCGGGCGATCCGTGTCTCCGATCTCGGCGTGTCGCCCAGCAACGATGGTCGATCGATCCGGCTCAACTTTCCGCCGCTCACCGAGGAGCGCCGCAAGGAGTTGGTGCGAGTGGTGAAGAACATGGCCGAGGACGGCCGGATCTCGATCCGCAACATCCGCCGCGAGGCCCGCAAGGATTTGGAGAACGCCGAGAAAGACAATCAGCTGAGCGAGGACGAATTGGCCCGAGCCGAAAAGGAGCTCGACAAGTTGACCCAGGCCTCCGAGGCCTCTGTCGACAGCGCCCTCGCCAGCAAGGAAGACGAACTTCTAGAGGTTTGACCGCATCGCCATCGGCCGTTCGTCGGACCCTATGAGGTGCGACGTAGCGGGTGAACAACCCGAGGCTCTCGGTGATCGGAAGGAACGCCACTGTGGCTGAAATGAATGGACGAGACAACACCGACGAGTCGGACTCCCCGAGTATCTTCGACTTGTTCGAACCACCCGCCGAACCGGACCCGAGCACGTTCGGCAAGGTACCGGTGGTTCGGTCCGACGACGACGAGTTCGACCGCAAGTCGGGAACCACCGCGGCCGAGCGCAAGACGGCAGCCGAGGCCGAGGCCGCAGGTCTCCAGCACTGGACTGCGCCGGCGACCGGTCAGGTGCCGAGGGTCTTGGCCGGCGAGAACGAGGGCAAAGACCTCTGGGGTGACGTCAAAGGCCCAAGCTGGCAGAGCGACGATCCGACCTGGTCCGGTCCAGACCTGGCCGATGTCTTCGCCGGTTCCGACGACGCCGATATCGCCCATGACGATGATGGCGAGACCTCCCAGGCGGCGGCCGCAGCGCCTTCGGCGTCCGGTCTGCAGCCGGCCGGTTCCTCGGCAGTCAGCCCGCCTCGCCGGTCGGAACTCGACGACTGGGGCCCCGATGGGCGGCCGACACCACCTCATGTCGACACGTCGGAGGGTCGTCCCATTCCCGGAACGGAGCCGGTTTTCGAACCCGCGGCCGGCCTCGACCACACCGAGATCGCCAATCATCGCGACCTCGACATCCGCGAAGCTCCGATCGACCGTGAGCCGTTGGTCGACGACCTGACCGCTCCGTCCAGCGCCACCGACCCATCGGCCGGCGAGGCAGCCATCCGAACCCAGCCTCGTCGTCGGGTGAGCTCACCCCCCTCGATCGAGACCCAACGAACCACCCTCGAACCCACGGCAGGCGCGATGCGCCCTGGTCCACGAGGCCCCGACCACACGATCACACCCTCCGACGATTTGCGGATCGAACGTCGACCGACGCTTTCCGACGACGAACCGACGGCGCCCGATCTGTTCCCCGGATCCGACTCCGAGGAGCGGTACTTCGACGGCGATGCCTACGACGGCCACCGCGATCTCGAGAACCTCGACCAGCCGAGTGGCCGGAATCTTCCTCAGGCCATCGGGGCCGCCGTCGTCATGGCCGGGGTCGTATTGGGTGCCCTGTGGATCGGTCCCGAGGCGATGCTGGTCGTGATCTGTGGCGCCGCACTGCTGGCCGTCATCGAACTGTTCAACGCGATGCGCCTGGCCGGGCTCCGACCGGCCACACTGCTCGGTCTGCTCGCCACCGTCGGCTTCCCGGTGGCCGCCTATTTCCGGGGCGACGTCGCCTTCACGGTCGTGATGGCGCTGAGCGTGGTGTTCGGCATGCTGTGGTATCTCGCCGGGGCCGATCACGAACGACCCGTCCTCAATCTCAGCCTCACGATCCTCGGTGTGCTGTGGATCGGCGGCTGTGGGGCGTTCGGGGCGTTGATCCTCCGTCAGGAGGAGTTCGGGGTGCAGCTGCTTCTGTCCACGATCGTGATCGCCGTGGTGTCCGACACGATGGCGTATTTCGGGGGTCGGGCGATCGGCCGTCGACCGTTCCACAGCGCCAGTCCGAACAAGACCTGGGAGGGCACGATGACCGGCTTCGTGTTCGCCGTGTTCTGCGCGTTCGCGATGGCCGTCATGCCGTTTTCCACGATGTGGGACGGCCGCTTCCTCGGGGCGTTGGCCCTCGGTGCGGTCGTCGGGATCATGACCCCGATGGGCGACCTGGCCGAGTCCTTGGTGAAACGAGATCTCGGGGTCAAGGACATGGGAACCGTCGTTCCCGGGCACGGAGGCCTGCTCGACCGTATCGACGGGATTCTGTTCGCCCTGCCGGGCGCCTACTTTCTCGCTGCGCTCGTCGGCATCTTCTAACTGGTGACGGCGCGCTCGATTGCGGTCGTCGGGTCGACGGGCTCGATTGGGACCCAGACCATCGACGTCGCCGCTCACCGGCCCGACGACTACCGGATCACTGCGCTGGCCGCCGGGAGTCGCCTCGCCGAGTTGACCGCTCAGGCCGCCGCCGTGCGACCCGACATCGTGGCCGTCGGTCATGAACAGCTCGTTCCGGAGATGAAGGATCGACTTCGAGCTGCCGGCCTCGCCGAGGTGGATGTCGTGGCTGGTTCGACCGGCCTGGCCGAGGTCTCCGTTGCGGCCGACGTCGTGGTCAACGGCGTCGTCGGATTCGCCGGGCTGTCGTCGACCCTGGCAGCGCTGAACGCCGGGAAACGCCTGGCTCTGGCCAACAAGGAGTCCTTGATCGCCGCCGGACCAGTCGTGCAGAAGGCCCGGCGAACCCCCGGTGCCGAGCTCATCCCGGTCGACTCCGAGCACGCGGCCATCCACCAGTGTCTGCTGGCTCATGGAGAACGCCCCGATGGCGGAGCCGGTCAGGGGTCCTCGGTTCAGGGGATTCAGCTGACGGCCTCCGGCGGTCCTTTCCGGGGTTACAGCGCTGAACAGCTCGGGGAGGTGACGGTCGAGAACGCCCTCGCTCATCCGACGTGGTCGATGGGGCCGAAGATCACGATCGATTCCTCGACGCTGATGAACAAAGGCCTGGAGGTGATCGAGGCTCACGAGCTGTTCGGTCGACCGGCCGGTGCGGCCGGCTACGGAATCGGACTGGACGACATCGAGGTGGTCGTCCACCCGCAGTCGATCGTGCACTCGATGGTCACCTATCGCGACGGCTCGACGATCGCCCAGCTCTCGCAGCCGGACATGCGGCTGCCGATCGCCTACGCACTGGCGTTTCCCGGTCGGTTCGTCCGTCCCTTCGGCGCAATCGACTGGTCGACGATCGGGAGCCTCGAGTTCGAGTCTCCCAACCGCACGCTCTTTCCCTGTCTTGGTCTCGCATACGAGGCCGGTCGTATCGGCGGCACGGCTCCGGCGTGGATCAGCGCGGCGAACGAAGTGGTCGTCGAGGCGTTCCTTGATAATCGGCTCCCCTGGACCGATATTGCTCAGGTGATCGAAGATGTGATGAGTCATCACGACGGCGGATCGGGCGAGACCCTCGACGAGATCCTGGATGCCGACTCGCAGGCACGCAAGTATGCTGAAATGGTCCTTCCTTGACTTGGCTCTTCGGTCAAGACCTCATCGCTCGAGGCCGGGCGAGGACGGCCTTAGCCGCTGAGGCCTGGATCGCCAGGCCTCGCAACCGTTGGGAGAATGTGAGAATTTGATGGATTCGACGAAGAGTCCAACTGGCGGTGGCGCCTCGGAGGCCGATCGATCAACCGATCAACCGGCCCACAACTGGAAGCGATCACTCGAGCCGGCGGACCGTGGCGAGGAGTATGACGGGCAGACCAACCCGGTTGGACTGCTTGCCATTCTCGGCTTGTTCGTGCTGCTGTACGCCTGGGCGGGCCCCCGCTACTTCCTGGTCGTGGTCGGCATCGTGGTGATGATCTTCCTGCACGAAGTCGGCCACTTCGCCACCGCGAAGTGGACGGGTATGAAGGTCACCCAGTTCTTCATGTTCATGGGGCCCCGGCTCTGGTCGTTCCGCCGGGGGGAGACCGAATACGGAATCCGTCTGCTTCCCATCGGCGCATTCGTGCGCATCGTCGGCATGAACAATCTCGATCCGTGCCCGCCGGAGGATGAACCGAGGGCCTACAAGAACAAGAGCTACCCGAAGCGCATGCTGGTGATCACCGCCGGGTCCGTGATGCATTTCCTGCAGGCGATTGTGCTGTTCTTCATCGTTGTGAGCGTGATTGGCCTGAACGATCCCTCGAAGTGGTCGGTCGGTCTGATTTCCCAGCTCGAGGATCAGAGTACGCCGTCGGTGGAGGCCGGCCTCGAGCCGGCCGACGACATCGTGGCCATCGACGGCATCGACACCACCGACTGGGGGGACACGGTCGAGTACATCAGCGCCCGTCCGGGTGAGGAGGTGACGCTCACCATCGACCGAGCCGGCGAGATCTTCGACGAGACCGTCACCCTGGCCTCGATTCCCGATGAGGATGGCGACGGGCAGCGTGGCTTCCTCGGAGTGGGTCCGTCGTTCGAGCGGACCCGGGAGAGCCCGATTCTCGCCGTGGAGGCCTTCGGTGAGACGATGCGGCAGGCGATAACCGCTATTCCCCGGTTCCTGTCCCCGTCGACGCTCGGTGAGCTCGGCCGCCTGATGTTCGAGGGATCGGGCTCGGTCGACATCAACAGCGAGGAGGCCGAACGCCCGGTGTCGCTGGTCGGTGCGGTTCGCATTGCCGGGCAGGAGGATTTCGACGTCACCGTACCGCTGATGATGTTGGGCATCTTCAACATTTTCGTCGGAGTGCTCAACCTGTTGCCGCTGCTACCGCTCGATGGCGGGCACGCCGCCATCGCCACCTACGAGCGGTTGCGGTCCCGGGGCGACTACCGCCACCAGGTCGACGTGGCCAAGCTTCTCCCCGTGGCCTACGCGGTCATCGGTCTGCTCGGCTTCATCATGATCTCGACCGTCTACCTCGACATCGTTCGGCCGATCGGCTGATTCATGGAAGCCGGAGCGGTGGTCTTTCCCCGCAAACAGACGCGACGGATCATGGTCGGCGACGTGCCGGTCGGGGGAGGAGCTCCGGTCACCGTCCAGTCGATGACGATCACCAAGACGGCCGATGTCGATGCGACGCTGCAGCAGATCTATGCCCTGGCCGCCGCCGGAGCCGACATCGTGCGCTGCACTTGCAACGAGCCCGAAGCCGCCGAAGGGCTGGCCCGAATCGTACCTCGCAGCCCGGTCCCGATCGTGGCCGACATCCATCATCAGTACCGGCGGGCGCTCGAAGCTCTCGAGGCCGGAGTCCACTGCCTGCGGCTCAATCCGGGCAATATCCGTAAACCCGAGCACATCAAGGCCGTGGCTTCGGAAGCCAAGGATCGGGGTATCCCCATCCGTATCGGTGTCAACGGCGGCAGCCTCGACTCGAAGCTCTATGAAAAATACGGCGGACGGGTGACCCCGGAGGCCATGGTCGAGTCGGCGCTTCAGGAGATCGCCTATTTTCAGGAAGTCGACTTCGATCTGATCAAGATCTCGGTCAAGGCCTCGAATGTGCCACTGATGATCGAGGCATACCGTCAACTCAGCGAGCTCACCGATCATCCACTCCATCTTGGGGTGACCGAGGCCGGTCCACCGCCGGCCGGCGTTGTCAAGGCCACCGCCGGTATTGCCACCTTGCTGGCCGAGGGCATTGGCGACACGATCCGGTATTCGTTGACCTCCGACCCGGTCGACGAGGCTCGTTTGGGTCGGGTGCTGCTGGAATCGTTCGGTCTGCGGGAGCGCAAGAACGTCGACCTGATTGCCTGCCCCTCCTGTGGTCGGGCCGAAATCGATGTCTACGAGGTGGCACAGAAGGCGCAGGAGGCGTTCGCCGACCGCCAGATCCCGCTACAGGTCGCCGTGATGGGCTGTGTGGTCAACGGTCCCGGCGAAGCCCGCGACGCCGACATTGGTATCGCTGCAGGCAACAAGCGGGGTCACCTCTTCATCAAAGGCACCAACGTTGCCGTGGTCCCTGAGGACGAGATGGTGCCGACATTGGTGGACTGGGCCGAATTCATCACCGAGAACGGCATGGAGGCGGCCCTGGAGCGTGCAAAGTCGACCCGGAAGGCGGCCCGTAAGGCGGCCGACGAAGACCGCCGCCGGAACCTCAACGAGCTGGGCGACGACGCCAACGCATCGGAGCAGATCGTGGAGCTGCTTCGAAAGAACCGCTGACCCGAGGTTTCGAGGGTCTACGAACCTGGTTCGGCGTCAGGGGACAGCTCCGTCGATCCGGTCAAGGCTGCCCCTCATCCCCGGTCGGCGTGGCCCCTGTCGAATCGTCGTCCGTCTCAGGATCGGTGCCCGCGGCGGCGATCCTGTCCTTGATCTCGTCGATGGCGTCGGTGTTGCCGGCGATCTGCTCCTGCAGGTTCTCGAGTTTCTCGGCTGGAGTCGCCCGCAGATCGGCCTCCTTGCGGTCCAGGTCGGCCGACAGATCCCCTTGCAGGTCCGCCGACCAGTCACGGGCAGCCTCCGACTCCGATCGGAACCAGCTCTTGATTCGCTCCCAGGTGCTCATGGTCGTCGATCCTATTCGAACAGTTTGCACAACACTGGTCGGCGACCGATGACAACCGAGGCCGGGTTTCCTATCCTGTGCAGGCAATGACGACCAACGCCGAGCCCGCCGACGACCGTGTACCGGTCGCCCGCCTCAAACACCGGCGTGTCACCCGCTGGACGCACTGGATCAACGTCCCGCTGCTCACGATCATGGTCTGGAGCGGGCTGCGCATCTACTGGGCCGACGTCCGGGATCCCTTCGGCTTCGGTGTCGGCCTCGTCGGGTGGCACTGGTTCGACTTCCTCCCCGATGCCGTCAACGAGCGGCTGGGATTGGAACGACGACTGGCCCGAGGAATGGCCTTCCATTTCACGTTCGGCTGGCTGTTCGCCGTCAACGGCGTGGCGTACGCCCTCTTCACGTGGCGATCCGGTGAATGGCGCCGCCTGCTTCCCGATCGCCATTCACCTGGTGACTCGGTCACCGTGCTGCTCCACGACTTGTTCATCCGGCGCAAACCGTTGCCGCCCCAGGGCCGCTACAACGCCGCCCAACGTCTGAGCTACACCACAATCGTCGCCATGGGAGCCGTGGCGGTCCTGACCGGTCTGGCCATTTACAAGCCAACACAGGTCAACCTGTTGACCACCGTGTTCGGCGGCTACGAGATGGCACGGACCATTCACTTCGCCGTCACCATCGGATTCCTGCTGTTCGTTGCCGTCCACCTGCTGCAGGTGGCTCGTGCCGGATGGTCGAACTTCGCCTCGATGGTCACCGGCTACGAGCGGATCGCCAATCCACCTCCCGTCGTGTCCCCGGCCGATCCGACTGAGCCGCCGCCAAAGCAGCGAGAGGAGTCGACCGGTGTCTGAGCAGACGCCTGAGCCGAAGCGGGTCGACGAGGAGCGGGCCGAACGGTACGCAGCGCTGGACGCCGACGCTCCGACGCTCGACGAGTCGGCCTACCGGCGGCAGACCCGTCGATCGGTGCTGACCGGGGGAGCAGCGTCCTTGGCCGCGCTGGTGGGGTGGCGCTGGTTGCAGACCGGACCGGAGGACAACAACATTCCCGTGCCCCTCCGCCGGGGCCACGAGTTCAACGAGGCGCTGTGGCGCCGGTTGAGCGGCCGATCGGCGCCGACCTTCGACCGTAGCCGCTCGTCGGTGCTCCGGGTGAACGGACGCCACGGCATACGAAATGAAATCGACCTCGACGCCTGGGAACTGACCGTGCTCGGCCCCGACGGATCGGAATGGGGCGGCCACGTCCTCGACGACGTCACGGCGCTGCCCAAAGTCGAACTGACCATCGAGCACAAGTGCATCGAGGGCTGGAGCCACATCGTGACCTGGGGAGGCGCCCGGTTCAGCGATTTCGCCGCGCTGTACGCAGACCGGCTCGGGCCGGACCTGACCGACCACGTAGCCCTCGTCACCCCCGACCGCGAGTACTACGTCGGGCTCGACATGGCGTCGATGCTGCATCCGCAGATGCTGCTGGCGTACGAGCTCGAGGGTGAACCGCTGACCCAGGACCACGGCGCTCCTCTGCGGCTGGCCACCCCCAACAAGTACGGCATCAAGTGCATCAAGCGAATCGGGACGATCCAGTTCACCAACGACCGTCCGACGGACTACTGGTACGAGCGGGGCTACGACTGGTACGCCCAGCTGTAGCCGGGATGGACCGTCGCTCCTGCGATCCGGCGGCAGTCAAACGAGGCGCTCGCGGTCGGGCGCGCTAGTATTGTGTCCAGCGTGGGCTTGCGGCCCACGCTTTTGGCTTATCAGCGAGGCCCGGCAGGCCCGGCCCGCCGTTGTCAGGTACGGCCGCCCACGCGTCCGGTCGGCGTCGAGCCGCCGGGGTTTCGATCTCGGATCTGCTCGCCGGTGCCGCTCGACGGACGGCCGAATCCGAACAGCCGAAGAAACGAACCGAAAAGAACCGTCGACGAGGAGGTGACAAGGTGACCGAACCCATCACGACATCGAACGAGCCCGGTGACCAACCGACCGGGTCCGAGTTCGGGTCGCCTGTCGCCGATGCCGTCCATGCCCTGTTGGTCGATCCGGTGGCCACCGTCGGAGGTGAACTCATCGACGTCGAATGGACCGGTGGAACACTACGCCTTGTCGTCGACGCCGAAGGCGGCATCACCACCGAACAGCTGGCCGAAGTCAACCGGTTGGTCTCGCCCCTGCTCGATCAGCACGATCCCGTGCCCGGCCGCTACCTCCTGGAGGTGTCGAGTCCCGGCGTCGAGCGACCGTTGCGCCGACCCGACCACTTCCGTCGGGCAATCGGTGAGCAGGTGATCGTCAAGCTCGAGTCGTGGTCCGAGAATCGCCGCATCCGGGGTGAGCTCCTGTCGGCCGACAGCGACGGTGTCTCGGTGGCGGTCGTCGAGATCGACGGCGTCGACCTGCCGGAGGTCGAGAACCACACCGTGCGCTACGACGCGATCGCCAAGGCTCGAACGCACTTCGATTGGGGACCAACCCCGAAAAAGGGCGGGAAGAGCCGGAACCCGAAATCGAGCAAGAAGAAGTCGTCCAACAACAAACGGAAAAAGCGATGAGCAACGAGATGACAGAGGCCCTGCAGGCCTTGGCCGAGGATCGGGGAATCTCGATCGACAAGCTGTTCGGCATCATGGCCAACGCCCTGGAGTCGGCCTACAAACGCATGCCCGACTCCTACGAGTACGCCTGGGTCACGATCGATCCCTCCACCTTCGACATTCGGGTGTTCGCCCAGGAGCTCGACGAGGAGGGCGAACCCTACGGCCCCGAGTTCGACGTCACCCCCGACTCGTTCGGCCGGATCGCAGCCCAGACGACCAAACAGATCCTCACCCAGGGGATCCGTGAGGTCGAGCGCGAGATGAAATACGAGGAGTATGCGGGACGCGAGGGAGACATTGTCACGGGCATCGTGCAGCAGACCGACTCGCGCTACACGCTGCTCGACCTCGGTCGGGTGGAGGCGCTGTTGCCCCAGGCCGAGCAGGTCTCGATGGGTCGCAGTGAAGGTGGCAACCGTGTCAAGGCCTACATCGTGGAGGTTCGCCGCACCGCCAAAGGCCCGCAGATCGTCGTCAGCCGCACGCACCCCGGCCTGATCAAGCGGCTGTTCGAACTCGAGGTACCGGAGATCGCCGACGGCATCGTCGAGATCAAGGCCTGCGCCCGGGAACCGGGGCATCGCACCAAGATCTCCGTGTGGTCAAACGATCCGAACGTCGATCCTGTGGGAGCCTGCGTCGGCGCCCGGGGCTCGCGGGTTCGGATGGTCGTCAACGAGCTCAACGGTGAGAAGGTCGACATCATCCCGTTCTCCGAGGATCCCTACGAGTTCGTGGCCAAAGCCCTGTCGCCGGCCAAGGTCAAGGAGGTTCGAATCAACTTCGACACCGCCACCGCCGAGGTCATCGTGCCCGACTTCCAGCTGTCCCTGGCCATCGGCAAGGAGGGCCAGAACGCCCGTCTCGCCCATCGGTTGACCGGCTGGCGTATCGACATCAAGTCCGAGACCCAGATCGAGGAGGAGGCGGCCTACCAGGGTGAGGACTGGGCCGAGGGTGAATGGATCGTCGATCCGGAAACCGGTGCGCAGATGTGGCAGCCGGCCGACGGAAGCCCGGCGATTTCGGCCGATCAGTGGAACGCGGCCACGGCCGGAGAGACCGAACTGGCCGTCGACGACGGCGAGGATGAGCAAGCAACCGCCGAGGGATCCGCGGACGAGCCTGCGGAGGGCGACGCCGTCGCTGATGTCGTAGTTGACGCCGCCGACACCGAAGCCGCCGCCGACACCGAAGCCGCCGCTGAGACCGAAGCCGCCGCTGAGACCGAAGCCGCCGCCGAGACCGAAGCCGCCGCTGAGACCGAAGCCGCCGCTGAGACCGAAGCCGCCGCTGAGACCGAAGCCGCCGCTGAGACCGAAGCCG
>JBFHEP010000053.1:0-16837 GCA_041584095.1 Acidimicrobiales bacterium
ATCTGTGCGCAACTCGTCGCTGATCGCGGCGAGATCGGAGTCGAGATCGCACACGAGACGGATCGTCGGGATGAGGTGGCTCAGGTCGCCGAGCTCGTCGAGCGAACAGGTGATCTCGATCGTCCGGCCGTCGTCGCCGGCACTGAGCTCGATCCATCCACCGGGCACGTTGCGGCGGAAACGTCCATTAACCGTGAATTCGAGACCCGGGATGGAACGTGCCGCCAGAAAAGCGTGGAGCGCGGGCCAGCCGAGCGGGCCCCGCGAGGCGAGGGACAGGTTGACGATCGAATCCCCTTCAGCGGTTGCGGGGGAGCGGCCCGGCCGGCGCCGCAACTCGGTCGGGGTGGCGTCGAACGCCTGACGGAACGATTCGTTGAACTGGCGGATGCTGGTGAATCCGGCGGCGAAGGCGATGTCGGTGACGGCCAGGCTGGTCTCGTCGAGCAGACGCCGAGCCAGCAGCACCCGACGGGTGCGGGCCAACTGATTCGGTCCGGTTCCGACCTCGCTCACCAGCTCGCGGCGGAGGTGGCGTTCGCTGACGCCGAGCCGGGACGCCAATCCGCCGACACCCTCACGGTCGACGATTCCCTGCTCGATCAACGCCATCGCCCGGTGGGCCAGATCCGCCCGGCGATTCCACTCGGGGTGGGCCGGGGCGAGTTCCGGGCGGCACCGGCGGCAGGGCCGGAATCCGGCGTCGATGGCGCCTGCGGCGTGAGCGAAGAATCGCACGTTTCGGCTGGCCGGTGTGCGGGCCGGGCACGACGGCCGACAGAAGATGCCGGTGGTCGTGACCCCCGTGTAGAACGTGCCGTCGAAGCGTCGGTCCCTACGACTCACGGCCTGGTAGCAGGCGCGGTGGTCGAGGCGGGCGTCCGAGGAAGGCGTTGGGTCCTGCCGCGATCTCGCTCGGTTCGATGGTGCTGGTCGGGTGCTCACAACTTCAGTTCTAGTCCTGGTCAGGGACTTTTACTAGCGGAAAACGGACAATGCAGCGCGCCGGGTTGCGGGACGTTCGGTGCGACCGCCGCAGTGCATGTACGGAACATGCCCCGATGGGTCGATGCGGGGGCGGTAACCTTGAGCGTGCAATGGCACGGGCAACGGCAACTGACCAGATCGGCGGATTCCGGCCGATGACACGCGACGAGTGTCGCCCTCACCCGTGCGCTCTTGTCGTCGGTCTCCTGGCTGTCGCCGCGGTCCTGACGGGATGCCTCGATTCCGGAGGGGACACCGATTCTGGAACGACCCTGACCCCGGCTCAGGCGGCCGAGCAGCTCATCGCCGGTCCGCTGGCTGAACAGGTCGGACTCGGACCACTGTCGCCGAGCTGTCCCGACATGACCGCGGCCAAAGGAGGCGACGTGTTCCCCTGCACGGCTGCCACGGAAACCGACCGTCTGGTCAACGTCGATGCCGCCATCCTGCCGACCGGTCAGGTCGAGTTGTCCACCACCAATGTGATCCTCGGGTCAGCGCTGCCGAGCTTCGAGCAATCGGCCGTCGATGCCATCAACAAGGTCCGGCCCGACGCCAACCTGGCCACTGGGGCTGTCGAGTGCGGTGACAACTCGGTGGTGTTGCCCGATGATCGCATGATGATCTGTGAGTTGACCGATCCCCAAACCGAGCAGATCTTCGAGGTGAGTCTCACCGTCGACGATATCGAAGGCCGGCAGTTCAGCCTGGTGGTGGCCGACCGGCCCAAAAGCTAGCCGCGGCCGGCACCACTGCCCGTTGGAACCGGCTCGAACGTCACAGCTCGTTGCTCACGGTCGGTGGCGGTCAGCCGCAGTTTCAGTCGTTCCGCGAGTTCGAGCGATCCGGCCGGAAGCCGCGCGACCACAGCCGGTTCGGTGATCTGAACCGTCGCTTGATTTCGGGACCCGGACACATCGACCACGACCGAGTCGAAGATGTCACCGACGTGGTTCTCGAGGGTCAACACCTCGGCCATGTCGAGCAACGCCCGTTCCAGAGAAGATTCCCGTTGTCGGGCCTTGCCCATCAGCGAGGGCAATTCGGCCAGGGCCTCCACCGCCCATTGGGGTGGTTCGGTGTCGGCGAGGATCGAGAGCAGGATCTCGTTCCCGAACCGGTCGACCAGGCGGCGGAGAGGAGCCGTGACGTGGGCGTAGAGCGAGGCGATGGCGCTGTGCTGCAGATTGTCGGGATGTTCATCGGCGAATCCGTGATAGCCGGCGCCCTTGAAGAGGCGGGTGCACTGCACGAGAAACGCGTTGTGAGCCGCCGTCGTCGGTTCCAGGGTCCGGACAAAGCCCGCATAGTCGGTGTCCGTCGGCCATCCGAGATCGAGCACATCGGCAATGCGTCGTAACACGTCGACATCCGCCGGGTCGGCGGGAGGTAGCGTGCGGAGGATACCGACGCCGGCATCGGTCATCGTTCGGCCGGCGACGATGCCGGCCAGCAGCGAGATCTGTGCATTCCATCCTTCTACCGGGAGGTTTCGGTCGAAGGCCAGCACATAACCGTCGTGTCGCTTGACGATCTCCTGAGCGGGGAGATTGAGGCTGACCCCGCCCCGCTCAGCCTCCCGCTGTTGCCGCAGACGACCGATGTCCGAGAGCAACACCAGAGGTTCGTCCGCGGTGTCAGGCCGTGAGGTGGCGCGCTCGATCCGCTCCTGCGCTGCTCGGTAGGAGATCGCCTCCGCGACCCGAACGACGGCCCGGGTCAGGTTCCAGCTCGTGGCCCGGCCTTCCTCGTCGAGGTCGATGGTCCACAGCAGCGCCGGCTTGTCCCGGCCGGGGAGCAAGCTGGCGCGATCCTCGCTCAGGATCGGCGGGTGAAGCGATGCCCGACCGTCGGGTGAATAGAGGGTGATTCCCCGACGCCGGGCCTCGGTGTCGATCGCCCCGCCGGGAGCGACGAAGGCTCCCACGTCGGCGATTGCGTAGAAGACCCGGTAACCGCCGGCGGTTCGCTGGGCGGTGAACGCCTGGTCGAGATCGGTTGCTCCGGGCGGATCGATGGCGATCAATGGCAGGTGGCGGACATCGGCGCGTACGGCCGACGGATCCGGAGTCGCACGTTCCGCCTCCTCGAGCACCTCGGCCGGGAACACCAACGGCACATCGAGTTCGGCGCGGATGCCGGCGAATGCCGCCTCGAAGACACCGGGAGCTCGGAGGACGATGGCCGACATGGCGAGTTCAGGAACCTTCCGGCTCGTTCGGCAGCGACCCGTAGAGGCCGAGCGCCTCCGCCAGTTCGTCGCTGGCCTGGTAGCTCTCGTCGTCGGACGGGAACTTTGCGGACCGTACGTCGCCGGCGTAGGCGGCCAGGGCGGCGACCTGGTCGTCGAACGCGGTTCCGTAGCGTCGGACGAACCGTGGTTTGAACCGATTCTCCAGGCCTATCAGATCGTGGTAGACGAGCACCTGGCCATCAGTGCCGGCGCCGGCACCGATCCCGATGGTGGGGATCGACACCGCCTCGGTCACCATCGCACCGACGACATCGGGAATCCCTTCGACGACCAGCGCGAAGCACCCCGCCTCCTCGAGGGCGGTCGCATCGTCGATCAGCGCCTGAACCGCGGCTGCTTCACGAGCCTGGATCTTGAAGCCTCCCATCATGTTGGCCGACTGGGGTGTCAGACCGATGTGGGCCATGACCGGGATCTCGGCGTCGAGAATCGGTTTGATCATCGGAATCCGTTTGGCGCCGCCCTCCATCTTGATGCACTGGGCTCCCGCTCGAACGAGCGTGGCCGCATTGCGGACGGTTTCGACCTCCGACACATGGAAGCTCATCCATGGCATGTCGCCCACCACCAGGGCGGTCGGTTCTGACCGGCACACCGCAGCCACGTGATAGGCGATCTGCTCGACGGTGACATGGAGTGTGTCGTTGTAGCCGAGGACCACCATGGCCAGCGAGTCACCGACCAGGATCATGTCGACGTCGGCCTCGGTCGCCACCCGCGCGGAAGGGGCGTCATAGGCCGTGACCATGACGAGCGGTTCCGCCCCATAACGTCGCTTCGAAGCCCGGATGGAGGGAACGGTTCGATGTGATCCCATGTGAAACCTTTCGGTCGTTCCTGGTGCCGATCCAGCCCGATCGATGTCGGGTCGTCGCCGCCACCGTGTCTCCCGGTCCGGCCCAACCGTACTACGACGAATCGTCGGTCGATCGAACCGAACAGTTGTCGATCAGCCGGGTGTCGCCCAGGTACGCCGCGATCAACAGCCTGGTCTCGGATTCGATGACGCTCGGAGTCTCCAGCGTCGCCGGGTTGACCACGGCGACGTAGTCGAGTCTGGCACGGGGCTCGTCGTCGACGATCGATCGCATGGCCGCGGCGACCACAGCCGGATCGGTCTCGCCGTTGCGAACCGCACGATCCCCCGCGTCGAGCGCGAGCCGCAACACAACGGCCGCCGACCGGTCCTCCGGGGCCAGATAGACGTTGCGGCTGGACATGGCCAGCCCGTCGGGCTCCCTGACGATCGGACAGCCGACGACCTCGACCGGCATCGAGAGGTCGGCTGCCATCCTGCGTATGATGGCGAGCTGCTGGAAGTCCTTTTCGCCGAAGTAGGCCCGGCACGCCCCGACGATGTTGAACAGCTTCGAGACGACGGTGGCCACGCCGTCGAAATGACCGGGGCGAGACGCTCCGTCCCACCGCTCCGACAGCTCCGAAACCGACACCGTCGTCAGCACTGCGCCATGCGGGTACATCTCGGCTGCGGAGGGCACGAAGAGCACGTCGACGCCGTTGTTCGAGGCGACGGAGCGATCGTGGTCGAGGTCGCGGGGATAGGATTCGAAATCTTCGTCCGGGGCGAACTGGAGCGGATTGACGAAGATGCTGGCCACCACCACGTCGTTGTCGGCCGCGGCCGCCCGCATCAGCGACCCGTGACCGTCGTGCAGATAGCCCATGGTCGGCACGAACCCGACGGACCGCCCGGCGGCCCGATGCTCGTTGGTGATTCGGCGCGTTGCGGCGATGGTCTTCACCACGTCGATGCCGCCGGTTCGCGTTGATCCGTCACCGCCCATCGGGCGCCCCCTCTCCTCCTGTTGGAGACCCTGCATCGGTGTGACGGACTTCGGTGTGGTGTCCCGTCGGGTCTGTCGCCGCTGCGGTCGGGCCACCGGCGACCCGGCCCAGTTCGGTGGCGTTGGCGGCCAACATCCGGTAGAGGTCGACATCGCCGGAGCCGAGTTCGGCCAGCGCCCGAATGTGGGCCTCGATCGTGGTGGTGTCGCCCCTCGCCGCCGGCCCCGTCAGTGCGTGCAGCGCTCCGCCTCGCTCGACGTTGGCCAGTGTCGACACCATCAACGTCCAGTAGAACTCCACCGGCACGCCGATGTGCTCGGCGATCCGCTCCACCTGGGCGCACAGCACGACGACGTGGTTGGCGGCGACCGTCGCCCCGGCGTGATAGAGCGACCGGTGCCGTTCGTCCACCGCGATGGCCCGACCACCCAGCGCGGCCACGACCGCGGCGGCAAGGCGGTGGCCGGCCACAGCGAAGACCGCTCCGCCTCGCAGTCGCCCGGCACCGGTCTCGGCGTCCGGTAGCGAAACCAGTGGATGAACCGACGCTCGGTGCTCGTGCGGTGTCAAGACGTCGAGCGTCTTCGCCCCCGAAAGGTGGATCAGCACCGCCGATGTCGGCTTGATGGTGCGGGCCACCTCCGTGATGGCATCGTCGGGGACGGCGACGAACACGGCGTCGACACCCTCGGCCGCGTCGGTCGGGTCGTCGAAACGCCCGTAGCCACCGGCGTACTCCCAGTTGGTGCCGGCCAGCGCTTCGATCAGAGACCGCCCGGCCCGACCAAGTCCGACGACCCTGAAGAAAACCGTGGATCGCGTGTTCACGCAGCCGACCCTACCAGGGTGTGGAAAATGGATCCCAGCACGGCGTGCCGTCGCCGAGATGGCCGGAGCGGCGATTACCGGTTGCCGTCGAGCCGATCCGACATCGACTGCAGGACCGACTCGAAGGCACCGAGATCCCGGCCTTCGAGCGCCGCGAAGAGCAGTCGACGAATATCGGCGTGATGCTCCGGGGTGGCGTCGATCAGCGCCGCCTGGCCCTTGTCGGTGATGATGGCCCACAGGCCACGTCGGTCGTCCTCACACTCCTCGCGGGTGACGAAGCCGACCGCGGTCAACCGATCGACCCGGTATGTCAACCGGCTTCTCGACACGTGGACCTGTGCGGCCAGGTCGCTCATCCGGACCCGGCGTTCGTCGGATTCAGCGAGAGATCGAAGGATCTCGTAGTCGGTCAGGGTCATGTTCGCCTGCTTCTGCAGGGATTGATCGATCTGCTCGAGGGTCCGGCTGGCAACCGACAAGAACGCCCTCCATGCAGATTGCTGTGTCGGGGGCAGCGAATCGCTCATCGGGAAATCCTAAGATGCGCCGCGTCCATCGCCGCCCGATTTATCCGACCGGAGAGAACCGGCTCCCGCCTGCATTGGACTCCGTCTATTCACCGACGAGTTGCGCAATCCCCGAATCTTCGACCGTACGTCTTTGCCCTTCCATTGTGAACTGACTTCGAGTCGAAGGGCATGCAGGCTCCACTCGATTTCGTCGCCCCAATTGTCGTCCATATCCCTCTTACTTTCTTTGACAGCGCGGGCACCAAGTCGTCGTCCGCCCATCAAGGTGGTACGACTTCAGCGTAGCCGAACATCGGCGGCACGGGTAAGATCCGCGGCCGTAGACGTTCAATTCGTTTTGATTCGAACCTTCCGTGCCGTCGACCTGCCGATAGTCGCGAAGTGTGGTGCCCCCATTGCGAAGTCCGGCTTCCAGGACCTCACGAATGGCGTCGAGCAGGACGGCGGCTCGCTCGCGCCCCAGCCGTCGAACTTTCGGATTTATCCGGGCCAGCCAGAGGGCCTCATCGGCGTAAATGTTGCCCACACCGGCCACAGGCCGCTGCGACAGCAGCTGCGTCTTGATCGATCGCCTACTTCGCCGGAGCTGTTCCCAGAAAGCACGCCCGTCGAACTCGGGGTCGAACGGTTCGGGTCCGGCATGGGCGAGGGTCGGTATCGACCCATAATCGCCGGGTTCCACCACCCGTATTCGGCCAAATCGTCGGACGTCCATAAACTCGAGGGTCGACTCATCATCCAACGACCACCAGGCCCGGAGATAGGGATTTTCCTTGTTCGGCGGTCCGTCGACGGCCAATCGGCCGGTCATCCCGAGGTGAACGACCAGCTCCAAGCTTGATCTCTCTCCGCTGTCTTTGGCGGAAACTCCACCACTTCTTAAAGCGAATATGAGGAACTTGCCGCGACGGTCCAGAGTCTCAAACCGATAGTCGACTATTTCCCGCGCCGGAAGGAATTTCGGCGAAGGATGGGAACCGGCCTCCACCACCGTCCTGCCCGTCAAAAGCGGTTCGAGCTGCACCCGGACGGTCTCGACTTCCGGTAATTCAGGCACGGGCGATTCCCTTCGCCGACCGATTGGGGGCCGTTCGGCTGAGCCCTTCGGTGCGGTTCCGGCTGATCATCGGCCGAGATGCAGGCCGTCGCCGGTGAGCGACAGCTTGGGCCCGTATTTCGGCGCTCCGCCGGTTCCCTTGGCCAGCCGAATGACCCGCCACCGATGTCCCCGGTAGGGTTCGAGGAGTTCGAGCAGCCGCTCATCGGTTGCCCGGGGCTCGCCGGCCAGCCACCATGCCACGGTGTTGGGGATGTGATAGTCGCCGACGGGGACGGCATCAGGGTCACCGAGTACGACGGCGGTGGTCATCGCGGCCGTCCACGGCCCGATGCCCCGGATCCGCTGGAGCCTCTGTCCGAGAGCGGCCGGGTCGCTCCTCGACGCAGCCTCGAGGCGTGACATCTCCCGGGCCGTGCGGATCAGGATCTCGGCCCGTTTGCGTTCGACGCCGAGAGGATGGAACTCGTGGTAGCCCATGGCCGCCACCGTCGAAGGCGGCGGAAGGATCCAACCGTTTCGAGGACCCGGTGCCGGATCGCCGAGGCGACGGGCCAGCCGTCGGCGGGCCTTGACCGCATTGGCGACCTGGACCTTCTGTCCGAGGACGGCGCCGACCAATGCGTCCCACAGGATGTCGGTGCGACCCAAACGGAACGGTGCTTGCCGCCACCGCTCCGCCACCCGCCCGGTGGGCTCGAAGCCGGTCAGGTCGTCGTCGGCTCCCAAGAGGCGGGGGGCCTGGTCGAGCAGCCACTCGGCCCCGGGGCCCCAGGCTTCGGCGCGCATCCGGTCGGGGCGCACCCGCTCCATGGCCAGGGTGCCGAGACCGACGGGTGTGCGGGTGGACCACCAGAACTCGGTTGGCCCGATCATGACCGGATTCTTCGCTCCCCGGACGGTGTCACGGACATTCAAGGTCGGTGAGATCTTGATTCCACGCTCAGCCATTCACCGATGGTAGCCAGGGTGCTCGGCGTCCGGTCGGTTGAATGCGGGCAACCGACAACGTGCCGCTATCGGATCACATCCACAGGTCGTTCAGCATCGCATCGACCTCCTCGGCCACGCCGACGGTCACGAGACCGATGGCCGTTTGCTCCTCCTGCGCCGGCCCATGATCGACGGAGTCGAACAGATCGGCCAGGGGTTGCAGAAAGCGGCTCAGTTGCGCGAAATGATGGCGATCGCTGCCGTTGAACCGGTGGATGTGGTACCGCAGGGGAAAGCCGACCGTCAATTCCCGCCGAGCTCTGGTAACGGCCACGTAGAGCAGACGTAGTTCCTCCGCCGTTCCGTGGGGTTCGCTGAGCGCCATCTCGGACGGAATGTTGCCGTCGGAGGCGTGAAGTAGATACACGGAATGCCATTCGCAGCCCTTGGCCGAGTGGATGGTGCTGAGGGTCAGCCAGTCGTCGTCGAGATGCGGGCGACCGGCGAGGTCGCCAGTTCGTTCGGGAGGGTCGAGCGTCAGCTCGGTCAGGAGCCGACTCCGATCCGTGTAACCCCGGGCCGTGGCGGCCAACTGATCGACGTCGGCCAGGCGGGCGGCACTGTTCTCGTAGCGGCGGGGAAAGACGGTGGCGCAGAAGATCTTGAGTCGGTCGATCTGCTCACTGGGCGACAGCTCGCCGCGAGCGCAGTCGGCCAGGGCCGATCTGAGTTCATCGGTCTGGTCGACGGCGGACGCCGGCACCCGGCCCAGCCCGTCGACGAACCGGACGAGCGCATTGGAGCCCGGCTTCAGGACCCGAAGGTCGTCGACAAGTCGGCGAACCGTGGCGGGACCGACACCGTCGAGGGTGAGCAGCACCCGACGCCAGGCCAGCTGGTCATCGGGATTCTCGAGGATCCGAACCAGCGCCAGCACGTCCTTTACGTGCGCCGACTCCAGATACCGGAGCCCGCCGTACTTCACGTAGGGGATGTCGCGTCGAACCAGCTCGAGCTCCAACGCATCGCCATGATGGCCGGCTCGGAACAGCACCGCCTGTTCACGAAGATCGACACCCCGCTCCCGGGAGTCGAGAATGCGGTCGGCAACGAGCTTCGACTGCTCCTGCTCGTCGTAGCTTGTCAGCAGCACCGGGCGGATACCGCCGTCGATTGTTGACCACAGTTCCTTGTCGAATGTGGACGCCTCGATCTCGATCTGCTGGGTCAGCAACTCGTTGGCCACGGTGAGAATCGGTTCGGTCGACCGGTAGTTCTGATCGAGTGTGACCACCGAGGCCCCCTCGAACGTGGCGGGAAACGACCACATGTTCTCGACCGTGGCCGCCCGGAAACCATAGATCGCCTGGGCGTCGTCGCCCACTGCGCACACATGGGTGTCGTGGCCGCACATGCCCGCGACGATGTCGGCCTGGATGGCGTTCGTGTCCTGGTACTCGTCGATGAGGACATGGTCGAACAGGCAGCGAAGCGCCTCGCCGATCGGGCTCCTCGTGAGGCCGCGCCAGTAGAGGAGTAGATCGTCGTAGTCCAAGACGTTGCTCTGCCGCTTCTTGCTCGTGTAGCCGGAGAAAACCGTTCGCAGCTCATCGGCGTGGGATGCGCACCACGGATAGTCGACTGTGAGCACGTCGGCCATCGGGGCCTGGCTGTTCACCATCCGGGAGTAGATGGCCGCGATCGTTTCGGCTCGGGGAAAGCGCTGGGCCTGCTCCCCAAAGCCCTCCTCGGCCCGGACGAGGCCGAACAGGTCGATCGAGTCGGCGTGATCGAGCACCGTGAAGCCGTCGGCAAGACCGGCGGCCGATCCATAGCGTCGCAACAGGCGGTTGGCCACCGAGTGGAACGTGCCGCTCCACAACCGCCCACCGATCACGCCGTCGTCGTCGCAGGCGGCGACAACACGCCCGACCATTTCGGCCGCGGCTCGCCGGGTGAACGTGAGCAGCAGGATACGGGCCGGATCGACGCCGTCGGCGATGAGGTCGATGACCCGTGCCACCAGTGTTCGGGTCTTGCCGGTTCCGGCTCCGGCGACGATGAGCAGATGTGAACCACGGTGACCCGCCGCGTGTTGTTGCGCGGGATTCAGGCTCGACGGAAGGTGGTGATTCATAACCCATCCGACAGTAGTCGCGGGTTGTGACAGCAGGCGCCGACATCGGGTGGGCGCCCCGAGTTTTGTGAAATCTCGAGACTCGACTATTCTGTCCGCTGCACCGTCGACCCTCGCAGACGCTCGGGCGACGATCGACCCTCGACCCGAGATGGGTTGGCGACGGTGCATCCGCCGCAACCTAGGAGCATGCCATGGCGCCAGCTTTGGACCGTCACGCCACCGATCGGGTGGCGATCCTGTTCGATCCGCACGTGCAGGCCGCTCGCCTGGCCTTTCACACCGACGAGGTGACCAGACGGATCACATCCCCAGACTGTGATCCCGTCCTGCTCGATCGGTTCCTCATCCAGTTCTGTGCGCAGGGGGTCCGGATGACCGAACCCGTGGAGGGATGGATACGCCGGGCCGGCCAGCGCACCGAAGCCGTCGGGCTGACCGACCTGGGACAGGCGCTGCAGCGCCACGCGCTTCACGAACGCGACCACCACCTGTTGATGATCTCCGACACCCACCGCCTGGTCGACATGTGGAACAGCCTGGGTCGTCCCCCGTTGGACGCCCACGAGTTGCTGGCCACCCCGCCTTCCCCTGGAACCGTCGACTACGTCGCTCTTCACGAGTCGACCATTGCCGGCGACACACCGTATGCCCAGATCGGTATCGAATACGAGATCGAGATGCTCGGCGTCACGTTCGGTTCGAAGCTGATGGACAACGTGGTGAACGTGTGCGGTCGGGACCGTCTCGATGCACTGAGCTTCATCACCCATCACGTCGAGATCGACGTCGGTCACACCGAGTTCAACCGCCGCCAACTCGACGCCCTGCTGGCCGACCATCCCGAGTTCGCCGGGCCCATCGCCTGCGCCGGAGTCTCGGCGCTGAACGCCTACCAGCGGTTCATCGGTGACTGTATGCGCGCCATCGGCTAACCGGATGACGACCGTGTCCGGAGTCATCCGACCGGCGGCAGGCGACCAGGAACTCGAGGAGGTGTTCCGGCTGCGGGCGGAGGTCTTCTTCGGTGAGGACATCCTGAGGTTCGGTCACGCCGATCGACTGACCGATGAGTTGGATCGCCATCCTGCCACCGTCAATCTGGTCGTCGCCGCCGGACGACTCTCCGGCGATGTACGCCTCGAGCAGTCCCCCAACGCGTGGGGGGCGTCATCGTCCATCGACGTCGTCGGAGCCGTACGGGTCACGTTCCCGGCGCCTGAGTTGGAAACGACCCGGTCGGCGTATTTCGACTTCGCGCCGTTCGTTCGGGGCGATGAGGCTCGCACCGCATCGGGCTCGATGCTCTGCGTCCGCCCGGACTACCGCAGATCGAAGTTGGGGACGACCCTGACACGCTCGATCATGCAGATCAGCCGCCGGCAGTCGATGCGGTACCTGTGCGTCGCCGCCCGTCCCATCAGCGTGCCTTTTCTCCTTCGCTTGGGCTGGCAGGCGGTCGCTCCGGAATTCGATCACCCGGTCGAGCTGGTGCCGGTGATACCGATGATCGTGGACCTGACCACGGTCACGGAACCCGACCACGACCGCCTTCTTGGAGAACGGTTCGCTTTGACCTGAGTCCGAACGATCCCGCAACCCCAAACCTTCATTTCGGCCTCGAGCCGGCCGATGGAATACCAGTACCACCACCGGGAGGCACTGGTATGGCCGAATCGGCTTCCAACGACGCACAACCTTCGAGTAGTGGTCTCGACATCCTCGTCACCGAGGTGGCCATGGATCTCATGGGCGTTCCGAGATCCGCTGCAAAGGAAGCGGTCGATCGCGTCCTCGATCGCCTCGTAGGATTCTTTGGCGTCGACGACACGTTCGTGAGGCGACACCGACCGGACAGGGTGTCCGAACTCGTCACCATCCGCCCCGAGCGTGAGTTCGATCCAAGCGACTCCCTGGCCCCCGAGATGTTGGCCGAGATCCACTTCGACAGCGATCCGGTGTTCCAAGCCCAGGAGCACCTCAAGGAACCGTTCGTCCTCTATCCGGAAGGCTCGGAAGCCGTCCAGGAACTGGTGAAGACGAGCATCGGCGTCGAGCGCTCGTCGTTCGCCATCGTGCCGCTACTCCGGGAAGACAAGACGGTCGGCATCCTGGCGCTGGTTCGCTTCACCGATGAGCGGTGGCACGAGGACGAACTCCGCACGCTGTTCGCCATTGCCACCCTGATCGCCCAGTTCTGGTCTCGTCTCGACGCCGAGGAGAAGCTCGCGTATCAGGCCCACTATGACGACATGACCGGCTTGCCGAATCGTTTGCGAATGGTCCAGGAGATCGCGGCGGCCTCGGAAGCGGACCAGCTTTCGCTGCTCAGCCTGAACATCGACAACATGAAGGTGATCAACGACGGACTCGACTTCGAATTGGGCGATCGTTTCATCTGCGGATTCGCCGATCGGCTTGCCGGGCTGGTGCGGGACGACACGTTCGTGGCCCGCACGGGCGGTGACCAGTTCTGCGTGTTGGTTCCGAACACCGATCCCTCCAACGTCGAGAAGGTCGCGGCTCGGCTCGTCGACGGGCTTCGTCAATCCATCGACGTGGGCGACATCAAGATCTCCCGATCCGTATCCATCGGCATCGCCCACAGGCCGACCGACGACGTCACCCACGACCTCGTCGCCGAGTCCGAGGCTGCGATGCATCTGGCCAAGAAGCAGGGCAAGAACGGGTTCCGGGTCTTCGACAGTGAGATGCGCCACGAACTCACCAGGAAGTTCGAGCAGGAGCTCGAGCTCCGCCGGGCAATCGAGTCCCGAGAGTTCATCCTCCACTATCAGCCTTCGGTCGATCTGCGGTCCGGCACGGTCAAGGCCGTCGAGGCATTGCTGCGCTGGAACCATCCCACCGACGGCGTGTTGACCGCCGGTCGGTTCATCGAAACCGCCGAGGAAAGTGGCCTCGTGGTTGAGATCGGCGACTTCGTGTTGGGCGCGGCGATCGCCCAGATGAGCCTCTGGCAGCATGAATTCCCGGAGCTGGAGATGTGGATCAACATTTCGCCCGCTCAGCTGATGAGCCGTGACCTGGTCACGCAGGTCGCCATGTTGCTCGCCGAGCACGACGTGAATCCATCACGCATCTGCCTCGAGGTGACCGAGCACGTCGTACTCGACGACATCGAGGCGGCGACGGGTGCCCTCGACCGACTGCGGGCCATGGGTGTACGTCTGGCGCTCGACGATTTCGGCACCGGATATTCATCGATGAAACAACTGAAGCGCCTGCCGGTCGATTGCTTGAAGATCGACATGAGCTTCGTCGCCGGGCTGGGCAAATCGGAACACGATGCGGCCATCGTCGACGCCGCGATCACGCTCGCTCGCGCCTTCGGCCTCGGCACGGTGGCGGAAGGAGTCGAAACGATCGAGCAGGTCGACGAACTGCTGGCCCGCGGTTGTGGTCAGGCACAGGGGTATCTCCTGGCCAGACCGCAGAGTTCGGAGGACATCGAGCTGATTCTCCGGGCGGCGCCCAAACCCCACGGGCTGAGGATCTGATCAGTCGAGCAGACCGGTGATGATGAACTCGGCCCGCCGCTGCAGCGCCGCCGTCTGTTCGTCATCGCTTTCCGACGTTCCCTCCTCGCCCCGAGGGTCGGCCTTGATCTGGTCTGGGTCGACGCCCTGTGAGATCCAGTAGTCGATGACCGCGTCGGCTCGCCTGCGTGCGACTTCGAGGTTGACCTCCTCGGAGCCGACGGCGTCGGTGCGGGTCACCACGGTCAGAGTGGCCTGCGGGTTCTGGCTGAGCAGAAGGGTGCCGAGGTCGAGCAACGGCAGGAACGGCGGATCGATCTCGCTCGAGTTGAAACGGAACAGCACGACGTCCTCGACGTAGAGCGGCGTGCTGTCGCCGGGATCGATGGTGACCGACGGATCGATCTCGTACTCGGACACGACATTGTCGGGACCGACGACCGCGGCGGCCTTTTGCACGATCAGATCCTCGATCTCCTGGCTCGGCACCTTGCCCATCAGATAGACCTTGCCGTCCCGGAACACGGCCACGCGACCCGAATCGTCGCCCTCGAGGGCCGAGCGGTCGGGACCGCTCGGATCGTCGGCCGTTTCGTCATCGGTGTCGGCGGCGTCGACGTCGAGTGTGGCGGCATCGTCGGAGGCGCCACCGGCAGCGACGGCTTCGTCACCCGATGATGTATCCGACCCGCCGTCCCCATCCGATCCGGCATCGTCGGAGCCGTCACCGGTCGCGGCCTCGGAGTCGAGGCTGGCGGCGTCGTCCTCGGTTGCGGTTGGAGCGCCGGGATCGGTGGCCGCGGTTTGGTCGGCCTGACTCTCAGCGAGCAGATAGCCCAGCACCGCCATCCCGGCGAGCGCCAGGAGGCCGAACAGCAGGAACAACACACCGCGGCCCCGCGACGGTGGCGCAGACTCGGTTGCGGCCGAGGTCTGTTCTTGCTGGTCAGCGCTCCAGCTCGGCAGATCGTCGTGCTCGCTCATCGGATTCCTCCACCAAGGTTTCGTCCGTCCCACCTGAGGATTCCCCCGGGGGAGTGAAAGTTGCGGCGGCCGATCGGGCGCCACGCGCCGACCAGGTTCCCCGCCATCGTCGGACCAGCATACCCGGGCCCTGCAGGAGGGAGAAGCAGCAAGCTTGTGGGGATCCTCGGGGCGATGTGGGCCAAACGGCCCGTGTCAGCTCTCGGTGACCACCCGGCTGGCTTTCAGCGTGGCGATGATGTCTTCCAGAAGGAAGTGGAATTTGCGGGAACCGGGAAGGCGGCTGGCCGGAAGGCGCCCGTCGCCGGCCATGTTGAGCACGGTCCTCGGATTCAAATCCAGCAACTCGGCAACCTGAGCCGTGTTCAGGATCGGCGGATAGTGACGACGCACCCTGTCGAATCCGTCGGCCTGGTCTCCCGGTTGGCCGGCTGTACCCGGAGTCTTTGATTCGGCGGTGCGGGACTCGTTCGGAGCATCTTTGCTCATGTGCTCCAATATAACAGGAAGCGCAGGAACATGCGGCCGTCCGTTCCGACTTCGGTTGATTCCGCTCGACGTTCGTCAAAGTGCCTGTCGTCACAGCCGCCGACCACGGCGTCGATCGCAAACAGGGCTACTGTTGGCCCATGGTCGAGTCGGAAAACAGCGCTTCTGAAGGGGTTTGGGTCGAGGCCATCATCGAGATTCCCAAGGGTTCCCGAAACAAGTACGAGATCGACCACGCCACGGGCGAGCTGTGGCTCGACCGCCACCTGTTCACCGCCACCTCCTATCCCGCCGACTACGGATTCGTGCCTCACACGCTCGCCGAGGACGGTGACCCGCTCGACATACTGGTGCTGTCGAACGAACCCACCGTGCCTGGCTGCCACATCCGAGCGCGGCCGGTCGGGGTGTTCTGGATGGTCGACGAGGCGGGGCCCGACGCCAAGATCCTGGCTGTGCCCGCCACGGATCCCCGCTGGGAGTATGTCGGAGATCTTTCGGACGCATCGTCCCATCTCATAGCCGAGATCGGCCACTTCTTCGAGATCTACAAGGACCTGGAGCCGGCCAAGAGCACGGACGTGCGCAACTGGGGAGGCCGGGAATCGGCGTGGAACGAGATCCGGGCGGCTCGAACCCGATACCAGGCCGACTAACAGGGCTGTCCACCTCGTGGATCTCCATGGCATCCCGGTAGCGCCGGACGGCTCATGGCTGCTGAGAGGTGGATCTCCAGGGCATCGCCGCCATTTGGCAGAGTTCGCGGACGCAAACTCGTGAAGTCGATCCTCCGTGATCGACGACTTAGACGAGCGGCCAGGGCCAGCGCCGGCCGCCGGTCTCGTCGTTTGGATAGCGGCCGGCTTCGAGCAGCGCCTCGGCCCGGGCCACCACCGCGTCGGTCTCGAATCGATCGAGTAGCGAACAGACATCGACGGGCACCCCCTCTGCCACCAACTTCTCGAGCCCCACGACCACGGGCCCCGGCAGCGGTTGGCCGATGTAGTCCCACATCACGGTGCGCAACTTGAACTGGGCGTGGAACGACAAGCCGTGATCGATGCCGTAGACCCGTCCGTCGGATCCCAGGAGACAGTGCCCGGACTTGCGGTCGGTGTTGTTCGCCACGATGTCGAGTGCACAGATGGTCTTGAGATCGTCGGTTCCGATCCCCTCTTCGTGAAGTGAGAAGTAGTGATGCCGGAAATCGGCGTTGACGAAGGCCTGTACCGAGCCCTCGCCGAACGGACCATCGGCGATCGTCGTCGGCGGGACGACGCCCCATCCCATGTGGTCGGCCAACCGATACATGGCAACCTCACGCTTGTAGAG
>JBFHEP010000054.1:0-16713 GCA_041584095.1 Acidimicrobiales bacterium
CGACCGGCACGACCTGGTCGACACCCTGCACGATGGCGTAGTTGTTGAACATGCCGCCACTGGAGGCGCAGACGCCCATCGAGATGACCCATTTCGGTTCCATCATCTGGTCGTAGATCTGGCGTAGGACCGGGGCCATCTTCTGGCTGACCCGACCGGCCACGATCATCACGTCGGCCTGGCGGGGTGAGGCCCGGAACACCTCCATGCCAAGGCGGGCCATATCGTAGTGCGAACCGCCGGTGGCCATCATCTCGATGGCGCAGCAGGCGAGACCGAAGGTGGCCGGCCACGACGACCGGGAGCGGGACCAACTCACCAGCCGCTCCAAGGGTGCGGTGATGAAGTTGTGGTCGAGGCCCTCCAACCCGTGATCCTGGACGTTCTGCACGATCCCCATGATCAGGATCCTCCTGTCTCGACCGGCTCTCGGACCTCTGGGGCCTCGATCCGAGGCGACACCCGCTCGTGGCGACCCTCGAGACCGACACGGAGAATCGTCGAATCCGTCGTCCGATCGGCTGAGCGCATCACCTCGCGGTCGACCTGGCTCCGATTGACCTGGAGCGGACCCCAGTCGAGTGCGCCCTTCGAGATCAGGTAGACGAACGACTCGAACAGCAGCGAAGAGAAGATCAATATGGCCACGAACCCGGCCAGCCCGAGCCGGTCGCTGGCGACCGCCCACGGGTAGAGGAACACGATTTCGATGTCGAAGATCACGAACAGCATCGCCACCAGATAGAACCGCACCGGAAAACGTTCCGGGGGTTCACGGCCGGGAATGATGCCGCACTCGTACGGTGCGAGTTTTTCGATTGTCGGGTTACGCGGTGCCAACAGCTTGGACGCAACAAGGCTCAAGCCGGCGAACAGCGCAGCCAGGATCAACAGGGCCAGAACCGGTAGGTACTGAGCCATGTGGTCCTCCTCTGCTCGTGGTGATCGAAAAAGATGTGTCGTTCGGATCCGGCGCCGCTGCCGGTCCGCAGTGCTTAGCCGACGGCGGCCCGAATCTCCGCCTCACGCCTGTCGCGATTATGCAGTCCCCAGGCGAGGACGGCGAACACGAGGCCGTTGAAGACCGTGAACATGAACGGGGTGAAGCGTAGTCCACTGATGATGTTGGGGATGGGACCTCCACGGTCGCGCTCCATCACCACCGTGATCAGCGGAGCGTCGGGATCGATCTCGGCCACGGGCGGGGGCTGGCCGGGCAGACTTGGTTTCGCCACGATGGCCTTGGTCTGGATGACCATCAGTTCCTGGCTGTGGGTGGGGTGCAGAAAGGTCTCGTTGAGGAAGTGGCCGATTCGAGACAGCTGCTCGGAAAAGAAGTTGGCGTCCTCGTCGATCTCCAGGATCGGCTTACCGCCGCGGGTGAATCCGCCGAACTGCAGGGCGAGATACTCGCCCTCGCTGTAGACCCCCTCCTCCACCAGCAGTGCATCAGCGGCGGCCTGAGCCTCACCTCGCGTCGAATCCGATGTCGGCAGGTAGCGCCAGTCGCCAAGGTCGAGCTCTTCGGACTGCTCGAGCGCCACAAGCTGGGCCTCGTCGGGATCGTCGACCCCTGGAGCATCGAGCACCACGCCGGCCAGGTCGGGGGCGCCCTCGACCTCCGAGAACAGCAGGCCGTCGTCGGTGTCCTCGGCGTCGTCGACGTTGATCTCCACGAGCTCCCAGGTGGGGGGATTCCCCCGCCAGCCGATGCCGTAGACCGTCCAGATGATCCCCATCAGAAACATCCAACCGAACAGCCCGGCCATGGAGATCATGAAGCCGCCCCGGGTCCCGGTGTTGGTGGCGATGATGAGATAGGTGCCGCCGATGAGTACCACCACACCGACCATGACGCTGAGGAAACCACGGAAGAACGGGTCGAAGCCGATGCCGTCGATGAACGCCAGTTGTGTTGCCAGTGCCGTCATCACAGACCTCGTTCGTAATCGACCACGGCTTGGATGTACTCGGGAGGCAGCATTTTGCCGAAGCCTGGCATCATGCCTGCACCACTCAACCCGCCTCGACCGTAGCCGCTGCCGGCTTCCGCCCCGCTGTAGATGAACTCGTAGTGGGCCCGACTGGTGCGGGGTGGCATTTCGACGATGTCGCAACCTGTGGCCAAGGCTCCGCTGTCGAGTGTCAGGACATCGCCGTCGAGATCGGCCGGAGTCAGCGGTTCCGGATCGATGAAGTTTCCGTTCTCGTCCTGCTCGAACACGGTGTCGGGGGCGATCGGATAGGTGCCCGCCGAGTCGCTCTCCCACAGTTGCGACACGTAGTCGCACGAGGCGAGGTCGCCGTTGCGGCCCTCGTCACCGTCGGGACCGGGACCGAGAATCAGGTATGGGACGCCGTTGCCGTCGACCGGCTCGCCCTGGTCGTCGAGAGGAACCTGGCTGCCGTCGGAGGCGACCAGATAGGTGCCGTCATAGTCGGTCGGGTTGCCGGGGACCGGCTCGGCCTGGGTGGTTTCGTCGAAGTTGGCCAGCTCATACCAGCTGCCGTCGGGAAGCAACCAGGTGTCGTCCGGGAAACGGTCCTTGGTTGCACTGTTGCACAGGTTGAAGCCGATGCCCGACGGATCGCCGCCGCCGCAGCCGGCAACGCCCTCATCGAGGACGTCGGGTTCTACTTCGAGACCCAGCGACCACCCGGCTGTGTGACAGCGACCGCACGAGTAGGAGCCCGCTCCATAGCCCGAGTTCAAACCGAGGTTGAACACGGCCTCCCCGATGGTTGCGAACTCACCGTCGGCGATCGAACGCTCGACCTCTTCGATGATGCTGGCCCGGATGGCCCTGGCGTTCTCGAGCGCAACCTGGCTCTCGACGTCCTGGGCGTCGGTCGGATCACCGGCCGCCGCTATGTCGATCGGATCGAGGCTCTGCTGCTGGAGCGTGCGGAGGTAGGTGATGACGTTGTCGACCTGCTGCGTGGTCAGTGGACCGCCCCCGGGGGTACCCCAGGCTGCCATCGGCGAACCGGGTCGGCCGAAGTTGAGGATGTACCGGACCTCGTCCTCCGAGTATCGCAACAACACGTTGTCGAGCGCAGGGGCCTGCCAGTTGGCGTTGGCGATGAATTGGCCATCGGCGTCCTGGAGCACGTACGGGGCGTTGCCCCCGACGCCACCACCGGCGTGACAGTTCACGCACTGGGCGCCCTCGGTGTAGGTGTCGTTGCCCCGGCTTTCGAACGACCGGTTGTAGGCGGCCACCGCGCCCTCCTGACGACCGGGTTCGGCTATCCAGTAGAAGGGGAGAATGAGCGCCAACAACGTGAGCAGAACGAGCGCGAAGCTCAGGGACTTGTCGAGTTTGGGCCCCTCCAGCTCCTCGTCACTCAGGTATTCCTTACGATTGGGTGCGAGCTCGATCTCGGATCCCAGCTCCCTGCGGGAGACAAGGATGTTTCGGATCCACGCTGCGACGAAACCGAGCAGGACGATGGTGGCGACGGTTAAACCGATGGCTCGAAAATTCACTCCCAGAATGGGAGTGTACGCAGCAATATGGTTGGGCATCAGTGACCGCCGCCAGAGCTCAAGCAGTGCGGCCCCTCAGCCTCCTGGCCGGTGGTGTTGGTGCCGATCGGTGGTCCCTGGATGACGTCTCCGGTGTCGACGATCAGTTCGTTTGCTGCGCTCACTTGCATGGGGAATCGGTCCATACCTCGGGGGGCCGGGCCGGCCTTCTTCTCGCCGACCTGGTTGTACTGCGAACCATGGCAGGGGCACTCGAACCACTGCGAGGTTTTGCATTCGGGCACCCGACATCCTAGGTGAGGACAGGTCTGGAACAACGCAACAACACCGGCTTGCAACCCGGCCTCCACCTTCGGGTAGAACGAGTAGGCCGACTGAGCCTTCACCACGGCGTTGGCCGGGTACTCGGTGATCCACATTCGGCCCTGCGGGAAGTAGAAGAAGCCGGAACCGGCGGCGATCTCTCTCTTGATGTCGTCGATTCGGCCGACGTTGATGCGGGCGCCGAAGCCCTCGGTGGGTCGGGGCCAGAGCTGGGCGATGATCGCCAGACCGAAACCGGTCAGTGCGAGCCCGAAGACCGCGGTGATCGAACGATTCAGGAACTGACGCCGGGTGACGCCGAGGGTTTCGGGATCCGGTGGAACGTAGGGGGTGTATTCGACCGGCGCCCGTTCCTTGAGGGCCACAAGCTCGCCGGAGCGCTGAGCTCTGGCTGCTGCTTCCACCGCCCGGCCGGTGCCCTCGGAACCGGCTGCAGCCGTGCTCGATTCGTTGGAACGATCGCGGCGAACCGTCTCGGACGACAGCTGCCCGATGGCCGACCGGGTGTCGCCCCGACGCACGGCTGCGGTCAACACGATGATGGCCAGGAGAGCCAGAACGATGAGACCGATGACGATTGAGGTTGCCATAACTAGCTCCTGACTTACAGATCGAAGAAGATGCCTTCAACCCAGGGAAACACGAAGTTGAATCCGGGTCCGCGGAAGAAGGAACCGATGATGACGAGAACGGCCCAGAACATCATGAAATAGGTGAACACCGAGACGGCGAACTTCCGGTCCTCGGGCTTGTTGCTGGGGTTCTTGTCGATGTAGGGGGCGAGCATCAGGGCGAACAGACCGATGCCGGGAATGGTCACGCCTGCCACCATCGGATGGAACATCGTGAGCAGTTCCTGCAGACCGAGGAAGTACCACGGTGCCTTCGACGGGTTGGGGGTGGCGTTGACGTCGGCCAGCCGAAGCAACGGTGCGTTGACGAAGACCGAGAAGACCGTGAGGAAGGCGGTGACGGCGAGAGCCGCTCCGAACTCCACGACGATCAGGTGCGGCCACGTGTGGACCTTGTCGAGCGGCTGGGCCTTGATGTCCTGGATCGATCCCGACTTGACGACGGTGAGCAGCCGTTGGGTGTGGCCGGCGGGGCCGGTCATGGTCGGCACTGCGGCTGGAGCGGGGGCGGTTGCCACCGCCGCGCCGCCGGGAGCGGTCGTGACCGCGGTGCCGGCCGCTCCTTCTTCGCCTCGGGACTTCGCCGACTTGGAGCGTTCGAGCAGGTGGGCCGGAATCTTCGATGCTGCACCGGAGGGCGCGGACTCGCCGCCCGACGACCCGGCGTCGGAGGATCCTTCATCGGAGGGGCCCTGGGCCTTCGCTTTGGCCTCGGCCGCTCGCTTTCGGAGATGCTCCGGGATTTCAGTCATGTCGCTCTCTATCGCTCGATAACGAGATGTGAGGGGTGATCATTCCAGTCGATCTACAGCGGACCCGAGATGCCACCGTCCTTGCGGACACGCCAGAAGTGGATGGCCATGAAGATGACGGTGACGAACGGGACGAACAAAACGTGTAACACGTACCATCTCAACAAGGTGTCGGTGCCGATGACGCTGCCACCGAGCAGCACGAACTTCACCTGGTCGCCGAATACCGGTGTGAAGCCCATCATGTTGGTGCCCACCGTTACCGCCCACAGAGCGAGCTGGTCCCACGGGAGCAGATAGCCGGTGAACGACAGCAGCAGGGTCAACGTCAACAGGATCACGCCGATGACCCAGTTGAACTCCCGAGGTGCCTTGTAGGCGCCGTGGTAGAAGACGCGGGCCATGTGGAGGAAGACGGAGATCACCATCAGGTGCGCTCCCCATCTGTGCATGTTCCGGACCAGCAGGCCGAATGCGATCTGAGTCTGGAGGGCTTCGATGTCATCCCAGGCGGCGGCCGCTGTGGGCCGGTAGAAGAACATCAGGAAGATGCCCGTGATCGTGAGCAGGATGAACAGGAAGAAGCTCAAACCGCCGAGGCACAGTGTGTAGCTGACCTTGACCGCATGGCGCTTCACCTTCACCGGGTGAAGGTGATAGAGCACGCTGTTCATGATGACGTAGGAGCGGTTCCGTGGGCTGTCGGTGTAACCCTTACGGAAGACCGAACCGGGACGGAAAATGGAGTTCCAGGCCTGAGAGCCTTGAACGGTGTCGGGCATTGAGGAAAGTGAGGCCTGCAGGCGCTCGACGAGCGTCGGTGAGTCCTGAATCGACTTTGCCATGTGGTTTCCTGGTCTTCGCTTCCTACTGGTTGCTTCGTCGGGATCGTGCGGTTGGATTCGTCTGCGGAATATTACGCCAGGCGCATGCCGTAGCCGTAGCCGTAACTGGGCATTCGCTGGTGAAGGTCGCCTGTCGGGGCCGGCTCACCGACCTTGCCGAGGATGATCACGCCGGTCGGGCATCGGTCGACGCACAGGGCGCAGCGGGTACACACGTCGTCGTCGATGGTGAAGATGAATGCGTCGTCGGGGTCATCGCCCGGCTTGGCGACGCCGTAGCTCTCGTCGATGCAATCGAGTGTCTGCATGTGAATACATTTCCACGGGCAGATGTCGACACAGCCTTCGCAGGCGATGCACTCGGATTGATCGATGTGGATGAACTGCTTCGGCTTGACGGCCTTGGCCAGATAGTCGGCGTCGACCTCCATGAGGAGGTAGTCGGTGCGGAACTCCGGGAGCGGTGGGTTTGCGTCGGTCGTGGCCATACGGTGAGCGTTCTCCCTCCCTAACCCTGCTTGATCAGCGGTCGGCCGAAGGAGCTGGTGCGATTGAGGGCGGCCTGGGTGCGGGCCTCGGCGTCTTGATCCCGGTTCTGCCATTTGACCCACATCCAGATGTGGAGCCCGAGCGCAACACCGTAGATCGCCACGGCGATGGAGTCTGAGATCGTGCGGTAGCTGATGTCGAAGGGGAACCACCCGCCCTGACTGATGGGCTGAAGGATGTTGCCCGGGCCGAACACGATACGGTCGGCCCGCCACGAGAGCTCGTTCTCGGCCAGCGTGAGCCACTGGTGGGGAACGACACCGTAGGCGAGGAAGCTCAGGAAGAAGACGTAGGCCGATCCGACCATGGCTTCGCCCCACGTCAAGGGGGTGCCGACCGGACGGCGCCTCGCATACCAGAAGATGCCGACCGACATGAGTGCCGAGATCACGATCGATGTCACGAGGGCAACCACGTTGCTGATGCTCCTTAGCCTTGTATCTACTGACCTGGATCTCTTGGTCTTGGGATCTACATGAACGACCCTACCGGGGCCGTCGCACGGTGACAGTACATAACGTGTAACCACATGTCGGTGAATACATATCGAGTAACGTTCTCGATGTGGATTCACGACTTTGTGAACCTGTGCACAAATCTAGTCGTTGAGGCCGGAATACGCTCATCCGTAACCGAACATCCATGGTCGACCCTAGACGCTCCGCCGTTCCGGGGGCAACACATCCAGCCCCGCCGGCGCGCTCCCCGGGCCGCCGAATTCCAGGGATTGAGATCATGTTGCGGTGTCGGCCGTTTACCCTCCGGGCTCGCCACTCGGGCGAGATTTGTTGGTAGGTTGTTTGGTCGTGCGGTCCGGGTCCTAGACTCGGGCACGCTCCAGACTTTGTCCGCCAGGCGCAGCGCCGTCGAGCGGATGCTCGTTGTTGAACTCACGTGCCGGAGGACCGTTGACCGAGATCCCCGAACATCTACTGAAGCGGAGCAAGGCGGCCAAGGGTCAGGCCACTGGCGACGCCGGCTCCGGGTCGGCGGAACCGGCGGCCCCAGCAGGCTCCGAGGATGCGGCCGCACCGGTATCGACCGGAGGTTCCGCCCCGGCGGCCCCCGCCGCCGAAGGCCCGGTGGTCACGTTCCCCAATCTCGATCCCGAGCCCGAGCCACCCAAGCCCGAGCCGGCCTTCGTCACCGCCGCAAAGTCCCGGAACCGGATTCCGGTATGGGCGCTGCCGGTCGTGGCCGCGCTCCCGATCTGGGCGATGAGCTTCGCCGGCACGATGCAGCAGCCGGAAACCGAGGACCCGGTCATCGTCGAATCGGCCGCAATCTACGCCGAGGCCGGCTGCGCCGGTTGCCACGGCGGCAACGGCGGTGGCGGCTCCGGCTATCAGCTTTCGGAAGGCGAGGTCATCGTCACCTTCCCCCGCGTCGTGGATCAGATGCTGCACGTGGCACGTGGATCGGCCGCCATCGACGGTCAGACCTACGGAGCCGACGGCCGCCGGGTCTCAGGCGCCTCCGGCGCGCAGATGCCCGCTCAGGTGGGTTCGTTGACCGTGCACGAGCTCGAACTCGTCATCTACCACGAGCGGGCGACCCTGTCGGGTGAGGATCAGGATCAGCCCGGCTATCAGGAGTGGATCGAGCACATGCGCTCCGATGCCGAAACCGGCGGCGGCGAGGAGATCGTCGGAGAGGAGTTCATCGCTCTCCTGCAGGCCTGCGCCGATCCCGCTGTCAGCCCCGACGCCACTGGAGCGATGGCTTCACCCGATCCCGAGGCCGAACCCTGCCCCGGACCTCAGGGTGAATCCGAAGGTGGTTAGTCCAAAAGCTGCCGGCGGGTCACCGCCACCCACCTCGCAGCATTTCGGCCGAGGTTCCTCGCAGAGGCCATTGGGGCGACGACGGTCAGCCATCAGGTCGCACCCGCCGCGGGCAGCACGAACCGGTAGGTGGCGAGCCAGTGGAACACCGAGGCGGTGACCACCAGCACATGAAAGAGTTCGTGGGCTGAGAAGACGCGCGGCCACAGTTTCGGCCAGCGGGTCACCTTGAACACCATGCCGACGGTGTAGAGCACGCCACCCAGCGCCATGAGACCGACCGCATTTCGCCCCGCTTCGCGGGCCAGCGGGGCCATGATCGGTAGCGACATCCACCCCATCGCCACCATCATCGAGAACGACAGCACATGGCGTTCCATCGACGACAACGCTCGATGGGCGATCCCGACGGCGGCCATCGACCACACCACCGCCATGGCCGCCCACTGGGTCGCACCGTCGAGGATGAGCACCCCGACCGGGGTGTATGACGCGGCGATCAACACGAAGATCATCGAGTGGTCGAGACGCTGCATGCGAACCTTCCACCGCCTCGACCACGGCACCGAGTGGTAGAGCGAACTTGTGACGTAGAGCCCGAGCAATCCGAATCCGAACACGGCAACAGCAATTCTCGCCGCCGCCGTCTGAGCCTGGATGAGCAGCACCGACGTCCCCAGTAGCGACGCGGCGGCCGCGCCGCCGTGCAGAAAACCTCGAACCGGGTTCTGCATTCGCCCCAAGGTCCAGCGGTTGAGATCGTCGAGGTGGTTCACCGCATCGAAGGTAGCGCAATCCCTTCAGTGCCAGTCGGTCAGGGCCGAAGTAATCACCTATGAGGCTCCGGGCACGTCTGACCGTCTTCATCGCGACGCTGGGCCTCCTGGTGGCCGCCCCGGCCGACATGGTCGTGGCCGCCGGTCTCGAGGCGGAGCCCGGTCCACAGCGGATCACGCCTCACCTGGTGGTCGAGCTCGTCGACGGTCACGAGCACGGCGACGATCACCTGAGCCGAGCCGGCGCCGAGGAGGCGGCCGAGATCCTGGCCGACGTCAAGGCAAGGCTGGAGGCGGCGCCGTCGGCATCGGCCCGACAAGCCCGAGAGGCGCAGTTCACCGCCGCCATCGCCGGCCGAGCCGTAACCGGCGGTTTCTCCGTCGCCTACGACCCGTCGTACCCGACTCCGTCGATCGCCAAGGCGGCCATCGAGGACGCGGTCCAGACCTGGGATGACACCCTCGAGACGAACGGTACGCCCGTTGTCGTCTGGGTGATCTGGAAATCGCTGGGTCATCCTCGGATCCTCGGGTCCGGAGGCCCGTTCGAGCTGCAGCGCCACAACAACCTTCCGACCGGCTACTACTATCCAGCCCCGTTGGTGAACGCTTTGACCGGTTCCGACCAGAACGGTTCGGATCCGGAGATCGTCATCACCTTGAACAAGGATCTGGCCGACGCCGGCGACTGGCATTACGGAACGAGCAGCCCGCCGGCAGGCAGGATCGACCTCCGTTCGGTGGTGACACACGAGGTCGGCCACGGCGTGGGTTTCGTCAGCTCCGCCAGGGCCGAGAGCGGTCCCGTCGCCTTCAACGCCCCTCCATTCATCTACGACGCCCAGGGCGTCTACCGGGGAGCGCCGGTGATCAACGCCGCCGACATCCCCACCGCGCTGACCTCGGGGGAGGTGTCGGTCAAGATCGGCAGCTCACAACGCCGGGCGGTCCACACGCCGGCGACCTGGCAGAACGGAACGAGCTTCTCCCATTTCGAGCTCGACAGCGGATCGCTGATGGAACCGAGCCTCGACTCGGGAACCACCAGTCGCATCGTCGACAATGCGACCCTCGGCGTGCTCAGGATGATCGGCTGGCCCACCGCACTGAATGTCACGGGGCCACCGACGGTCACGTCGCGGGCACTCGACGGGCAGATCGAGCGGGTCTACGTGGCCCACCTCAAACGCAGGCCCGACGACGCCGGTTTCAGGTTCTGGCTCAATCAGCGGGCGAGGGGGCTGACGCTGCCGGCCATGATCACCGAGTTCCAGTCGAGCGCCGAGTTCGTCCGGACCTACGGGTCGCTGAACAACACCCAGTTCGTGACGCTCATCTACAACAACGTGCTGGGACGGAACCCGGACAGCGGCGGCCTGTCACACTGGACCGGTTTGCTGAACAGCGGCATGTCGCGGGCCGAGCTGACGGCGGGGTTCGTCGAGTCGGCTGAATTCGTGAGAATCACGGGGACCGATGCACCGTATCCATCCGCCGAAGGTCCGATCCGACGGATCTACCTGGCCTTCTTCGGCCGGGAGGGCGCAACCTCGGACGTGACCTACTGGACCGGCCAGTACACGGGTGGTGGGAGCACGCTCGTCTCGATCGCCGACTTCTTCTCGACGTCCGCCGAGTTCGGCAACAGGTACGGCAGCCTGAGCGACGCCCAGTTCGTCAATCTGGTCTACCTCGCCGTGTTCGGACGGGTGGCCGACGCGGCGGGCTTCGACTTCTGGATGGCCCAACTCGACGCCGGGACCTCGAGGGGTGAGATGATGCTCGAGTTCAGCCAATCGGCCGAGTTCATCAGGTCTACGGGGACCCTTCCGTAGGAAGTCCCCGCAAGACACGTCGACAGGCACGCTCCCGTAGGGAGCAGCCTCCGTGACACGTCTACGGGGACCCTTCCGTAGGAAGTCCCCGCAAGACACGTCGACAGGCACGCTCCCGTAGGGAGCAGCCTCTACAGCAGCGGGGCGACCTCGGCACTCAGATAGGTGAGGATGAAGTCGGCGCCCGCCCGCTTGATGGCGGTCAACTGCTCGAGTGCCGCGGCCTCACCGTCGATCCAGCCGTTGGCCGCCGCCGCCTTCAACATGGCGTACTCGCCGCTCACATGGTAGGCGGCGATCGGAACGTCGACCTCGGCCCGGGCCCGGGCGATGACATCGAGGTAGGCCATGGCCGGTTTCACCATCACCATGTCGGCCCCCTCGGAGAGATCGAGGCGAATCTCCTCCAGGGCCTCCCGGCCGTTGCGCCAGTCCTGCTGGTAGCCCTTGCGATCACCGCCGCCCTCGATGGTCACGTCGACGGCGTCACGGAACGGCCCGTAGAACGAGCTGGCGTACTTGGCCGAGTAGGCGAGGATCGAGATGTCACCGAACTCGGCCTCGTCGAGGGCGTCGCGGATGGCGAGCACCTGCCCGTCCATCATGCCCGACGGCGCCACCACGTGAGCTCCGGCGTCCGCCTGGGCGACGGCGACGTTGCCGTAGAGATCGAGAGTGAGATCGTTGTCGACCCGGCCCCGATCGTCGAGGAGCCCGCAGTGCCCGTGGCTGGTGTATTCGTCGAGACAGAGGTCGGCCATCAACACCATGTCGTCGCCGACGTCGGAGGCCAGATTGCGCAGCGCAACCTGCACGACCCCTTCGGGATTCCAGGCCTCGGACCCTTCGGGGTCCTTGCCGGTCGGAATACCGAAGAGGATCACGGCCGGGATGCCGAGCCGTGCGAGCCGCTCGACCTCGGCCCGAAGGCTGTCCTGGGTGTGCTGGACGGCACCGGGCAGCGACTCGATCGGCACCGGCTCGGTGATGTCCTCCCGCACGAACAGGGGAGCCACCAGATCGTTGACCGACAATTCGACCTCGGCCACGAGACGGCGTATGGCCGAGCTCGTGCGCAGTCGACGCATTCGTCGTTGAGGGAAGGTCACCGCTTCAGGATAGGTGCCACCTGTGCGGCCCACGCCCGGGTCGCCGGGCCGGAGGCGCACAGAACGGTGGGGGGTGTGAGGCTCAGGAGGTCATCGTCTCGGGCACCAGCAGCGTTGAGAGCGTGGCGATCAGGCCGTCCTCCGTGTGGGGATCGGCCACGGCAGTGATCGGCACGCCGAGCCGGTCGGCCCGTTTGGCGGTTCGGGGGCCGATACAAACCACGATCGGGGGCACGCCGTCGGCCCCGAATCGGGTGACGAAGCGGGTCACCGTCGACGGTGAGGTGAATGCAACGGCCGACGCGTCGAGGATCGTGTGGACAAAGGCGGCCTCGGCGTCGGGATCGTCGAACGGATCGGGCGATACGGTGCGGTAGGCGACAACGTGATCGACGCGGTAGCCCTTCTCCGTCAGCCCCTTCTTGACGGTGGCGCCACCAAGCTCGGCGAGGGCGGCCAGCACCCGGGTGGGGGGTCCGTCGTCGGGCGCCGGATCGAACTCCGACGCCAGGTCGAGGGCTGTGGCCCGTTCCGGGGTGAAGTGGACCGGCCAACCCATGACCTCGGCCTCGGCCGCCGTGGCCGGGCCGACGGCCGCGACCCGCAGGTGACCAGGCCACGGCCGATCGATCTGTTCGAGCATCCGAGCCACCGCCCGGACACCGTTTGCCGACGTGACGATGAGCCAGTGGTAGTGGTCGAGACCGGCGACGGCCGCCTCGAGCGCGTTCCCGCCGTCCTTCGGCGGCCGAACCTCGATCATCGGGACGCTCAGCGAGTCCAGACCCACCTCGTCGAGGCGTCGGGCCAGGGCGGCATTGTGCTCGGCCGCTCTGGTCAGCACCACTCGAGGTCGCTCGCCTGGACCCGGGGGGCCGGCTCCGGTCACGACGTTGCGGCCTCCAACGCCTTGCGAAGTGTCCGGGCCAGGACGCGGCCGGGCTCGGTGTCGACCGTCCCGATCTCGGTGTGCCGCTGCAGATGGCGGTGGTCGGCGTCGGCCAGCACGCCCTGTATGGAGATCTCCACCCGGCGATCACCGGCGGCCACCGTGGCGTGAGCCCCGGCGGGCAACGTGCAGTCGCCACCGAGTTCGGCGAGGAACGACCGCTCGGCCTCGACGGCCAGCCGGGTGAGCGGATCGTCGATGGTGCCGATCAACGCTCGCAGCTCGCGATTGTCGGACGGTGTCTCGACGGCCAGTGCCCCCTGGCCCACCTGGGGCACGAACCAGCCGGGATCGAGGGGCTCGAGAACCTCGACCTCCGTGTCGAGGCCGAGTCGTTCGAGGGCGACGGCGGCCATGATCAGCCCATCGACGGCGGGATCGGCCGAGGATCCGGCGGTGGGGTCGAGCCGGGCCAGGCGGGTGGCGATATTGCCCCGCAGGTCGACGAATCCCACCTCGGGGCAGCGTTCGAGCAGCAGCGCCCGCCTCCGGTTGGATCCGGAGGCCAGTACCGGCTCCTCGCCTGCGGCGATCTGGGCCGCAAGCTTCTCGAGCGTGATGCCCACCAGCGCGTCTCGGGCATCACCTCGTGTCGGATAGGCGGCCACGGTCAGTCCCTCGGGGGTCAGCGCCTGAAGATCCTTGGCCGAGTGCACGGCGATGTCGGCGTGGCCGGCAACGACCACCTGCTGGATCTCCTTGCTGAAGGCGCCCTTGCCGCCGAGCTCCGCGATGGACCGTCCGAGGTCGAGATCGGCGAAGGTGTCCGCGGGCACCATCACGACGTCCAGCTCCGGCTCGACTTGGCAGAGCAGCTGGGCCACGTGGTTTGCTTGCCACATCGCAAGCGGACTTCGTCGGGTTGCAATCCTGAGTTCCGTGCGAACAAGGGTAACGGTGCTCGTCGCCAAGCGGCTCGCCCAGACCACCCATCCTCGACCCGCTGCCGGGTCGACGGGGACCGAACTGATATACCGAGGAGACGACTGACCATGAGTTCCAACGCGGAGAAGGCCTACGAGGCGATCCAGGCCCAGTTGGGCCAGGAGGCCAAGGCCGGCGACTGGCTGGAGATCGACCAGGATCGGGTCAACGCCTTCGCCGATGCCACCCTCGACCATCAATTCATCCACACCGATCCGGAGCGTGCGGCGGAGACTCCGTTCGGCGGCCCGGTCGCCCATGGGTTCCTCACCCTCTCACTTCTCGTGCACCTGTCCTCGTCGATCCCCAACGAGACACCGCCGCTCGACGGCCTGCTGATGCTGGTGAACTACGGCTTGAACAAGGTGCGGTTCATCAATCCGGTCCCGGTCGGCTCCCGGGTTCGGGCCACCTCCCAGATCGGCGAAGTCACGTTGAAGGGCAATGCCGTCGACATGATCAACAACATGACGGTCGAGATCGAGGGCCAGGACAAGCCGGCCCTGGTGGCCGAGTGGATCTCCCGCATGGTTTTCGCCTGACCCCGCAGCCTGGGCGGCCAGGCGAAGTGGATCAGGTGGAGGTGTGGGCCAGAACCGGGCCGTCGACATCGACGAAGTACTCGAACCCCAAGCGATGCTGGGCGGTGCCCCGCTGCTGGTAGAAGCTGAGGATCTGGAGTTCGGTGGCCAGATCGACCTGGCGGACGACGACGCCGACGGGAACCTCGAGCGTCGTGGCCGTGAAGTTGAGAATCGAGGTGATGCCGGCCGCCACCACGGCCTCGGCGACGGCCTGACCGGCCTCGGGCGGCGTGACGATCACGGCGACCGTGATGCCGTGCGCCTCGATCACGCTCGGCAGCTCGTCGAGATGGTGAACGGGCAGATCGGCGATGACGGTGCCGACCTTGGCGGCGTCGACGTCGAACAGCGCCTGGACGGGAAAGCCCCGATCACTCATGCCGGTGTAGTTGGCCAGCGCCCGACCGAGGTTGCCGGCGCCGATCACGGCCACCGGCCAGAGTTGGTTGACGCCGAGCGCCCGGCTGATGGCCGCCACCAGATATTTGACGTCGTAGCCGACGCCGCGGGTGCCGGTGATGTCGAGTGAGGCGAGATCCCGACGCAGCGTTGCCGAGTTGACGCCGACGGACGCCGAGAGGCGAGCCGACGACACGCTCGACACGTCGGCTTTGGCCAGAGCGGCCAGCGATCGCAGGTATGCCGGTAAACGGCCGACTGTGGCGTCCGAAACCGACGTGTCGCTCATGCGACCAGAGTAGGTACCCACACCGGTTTTCACAAGTGCACAAAGTCGCGGGATCCGACGCCGCTCGTCCGGCGCCGGCGGGTCGGAGTCGGCGGATCGGAGTCGGCGGCTACGCTGCGGTGATCGAGACCTCGCCGCCTTTGCGTCACTACCTGCTCCTGCTCGAATCCGACTTGAATCGGGTGTTCAGCCGCTCCCTCGGTCCGGTGGCTGCCGCGGAGCTGGAAGGGGTGACCAACGGTTTGCTGGCGGCCGAGCACCGCCCGACCGACGTCACCGTGACCTCGCTCGGTCGGGCCACCGGACTGTCGTTTTCCTCGACCGCGGAGCCGGCCGAACTCGACCCACTCCTGTGCCAGCTGTCGTGCGCCCTTGCGCTCTTCGAGCAGGGACCGGGTGATGCGCTGACGCCTCGTCCGCTGGTCGAATCGTTGGCCTACGAAACCGATCTGGTGTCGGTGCAGCGATATCGGGGGAAGACCAACGAGCGCCTCACCCGGGCGATGCTGAATTTGGCGCTGGCTCACGCCGGGCTCCACCTCAGCGGTTCCTGGGATCGGACCCCGACCGTGCTCGACCCGATGTGCGGCCGAGGAACCACCCTCAACTGGGCGCTCTGCTACGGCCTGAACGCGGTCGGCATCGAGCCCGACGCCGGGTCACTGCGCCACTACGACGGCTTTCTCCGGACGTGGGCCAAGCAACACCGCCTTCCTCACAGACACGTGGGTCACCACCCGAACAACGCCGAGAAGCGGCGGACCACATTCCACGTCGCTCCCACCCGGGCCGCCCAGAAGGCCGGTGAGGGTCAACGGATCGAGACCTTCAACGCCGACGGCGGAGATCGATCTCTGCCGATCAAGCGGGATTCGGTCGACGCCATCGTGACCGACCTGCCCTATGGTGTCCAGCATCGAGCCCAACAGGCGAAGCTCGATCCGGCCGACACGATCGAGCTGCTGGGCCGGGTGGCACCGACCTGGCGACGTTGGCTGCGGAAGGGCGGATCCGTCTGCATCGCCTGGAACGTCAAGCGGGCGTCACGAGTCGAGGTGGCCGTGGCGCTGGCCGAGGCCGGTCTGATGGAGCAGGTGCCCGAAGCCGGCCACGTCCACGGGATGCAACATGTCGTCGATTCGACGATCACCCGCGACGTGCTGGTCGCCATCGCCCGCTGACCACACCGCTCCGAACCAAACCGAACTTGGCAGGATTCACGCGCACCGTGCGCGCGCAGATCCTTCCAGTTCGGGAGAAGGGAGCGGCATGGGCGGAGCTACTCCTCTCGGTTGTCTGGACCCTGCTCACGCAGATTCTGCAGATCGGTCATCGCAGCCCGCAGATTGTCGATCCACTCCGACTCGTTGTCGGCGACCAGACGTACGCACCAGGCGAGCGCCTCGCTGCGGGACCGGGCGACGCCGGCTTCGATCAGGGTGTCGAGGACGGCGCGATCCTCCATCCCGAGC
>JBFHEP010000055.1:0-16702 GCA_041584095.1 Acidimicrobiales bacterium
GGTCGGATCCATGCCAAGCTCGTCGGCGGCCAGATTGCGAAGGGTCATCACGGCGCCGGTGCCGCACTCCTGGGCGCCGGTGACGATCTGGCCCTTTCCGTCGTCGTCGATGCGGACGTAGGCGCCGGACGCCCCCGGAAAGCTCGGCCACCAGCCGACGGCCACGCCGATCGCTTCGTCGCCGGCCGGATGCTCGTCGTCGCTTTGGTATCCGATGCGATCGACGGCGGTGTCGAGGCACTCGGCCAGGCCTATGTCGCCGTAGGTCTGGCCCTCGGGGCCGATCGATCCGCTGGTCACGATGTTACGGCGGCGGAACTCGACCGGGTCCATGCCGACGGCTCGGGCCAGTTCGTCGGTGTGGGATTCGAGGGCCCAGCAGGCCTGCGGTGCCGTTGGGGCTCGCACCGAACCCGACGGCTGATGATTGGTGTAGACCAGGCGGGAGTCGATGTGCAGGTTGGGAACCCGGTAGGGCCCGGCCACGTGCATCGCCGCGATCTGCGGGAAGAACGCGGCATCGGCGATGTAGGCGCCGTTGTCGATGACGAGACCGGCGGTGCGGGCCACGATCGAGCCGTCCGCGTCGAGGCCGGTGGTGATCTCGACGACCATGCCCTCCCGCCGGCGATCGGGGGCCAGGAACTCCTCGCGGCGGCTGAACACCAGCTTGACCGGACGCTTGGCCGCCCGGGCCAGCGCGGCGATGTGGGCCTCGTAGTGGAATCCGCATTTGCCGCCGAATCCCCCGCCCAGGTGGGGGACGATAACGCGGACCCGGTTGGTCGGGAGGCCGAGTGTCTGACAGACGCCGGCCCGGGCGTCGTAGGGGACCTGGGTCGAGCTGTGGATGGTGACCCGGTTGCCCTCCCACTGGGCCACGATCGCCCGGGGCTCGATCGGTACGGCGTGGCTGGCGTCGGCCACGTAGCAACTCGACACCACCGTGTGGGCGCCGGCCATGGCCGCTTCGGCATCGCCCCGGGAGATCGAGGAGAACGACGCGGTGTTACGGTCGCGCACCGTCTGCGGGTCGGCGTCGTAGCTCTCCCAGTCGGCGTGCACGAGCGGGCTGTCGGGCTGCAGCGCCGCCTCCGGGTCGACGACCGCCGGGAGCGACTCGTAGGTGACGTCGATGGCGTCGATCGCTGCCTGCGCCGCCTCGACCGAAGTGGCGGCGACCGCGGCGACGATCTCCCCCTCGAAGCGCACGACGTTGCGGGCGAAGAGCGTGCGATCGGCGACACCGGCCGAGTACCGCACGTCGGGTACGTCGTCGGCGGTGAGCACCGCCAGCACCCCGGGTAGAGCCTTCGCCCGGGTGGTGTCGAGCGACACGATTCGGGCGTGAGGATGATCGGCATAGCGGAACTTGGCCCAAAGCATGCCGGGAAGCACGAGGTCGGCGGCGTAGCGCCCGCTTCCGGTGACCTTGTCCGGCCCGTCGGCCCGGACAAAACGAGGAACGTCAACGGCTGTCATGGGCCGATCATAGGACCGCCCGCCGATTGGCGCTACCGGATGTCAGCCCTTCCGGCGGCTCTTCTGGTTCGCCTCGTTGGCCCGCCGCTTCTCGATGTTGGCCCACTCGTCGCGCAGACCGACCGTGCGGTGGAACACCGAGCTGTCGTCGGGGTCGACGGCGAAATAGCCGAGGCGTTCGAATTGCACCACCTGGCCCGGTTCGACGCCGGCGAGCGCCGGTTCGAGTTTGGCATCGGTCAGCGTTTCCCTGGAGTTGGGGTTGAGGCTGTCGAGCGGATCGCCGCCGCCCTCGCCGGGATAGGGGTCGGTGAAGAGCCGATCGTAGAGGTGGACCGTGGCCCCGATGGCGTGAGCGGCCGACACCCAGTGGAGGGTGGCCTTCACTTTGCGGCCGTCGGGTGTCGAGCCGCCCTCGCTCGCCGGATCGTACGTGCAGTAGACGGTGGTGACGGTGCCGTCCTCGTCGGTTTCGACGTCGGTGGCGGTGATGTAGAAACCCGCCCGCAGCCTGACCTCCCGTCCGATGGAGAGGCGGTAGTACTTGGGCGGCGGCTCCAGTTTGAAGTCGTCCTGCTCGATCCACAGTTCGCCGCTGAAGGGCACCATCCGGGTACCGGCCGACGGGTCCTCCGGGTTGTTGATCGCTTCCAGTTCGACGACCTGATTGTCCGGCCAGTTGGTGATGATCACTCGGAGCGGACGCAGCACCGCCATGCGGCGCAGCGCCTTCTGATTGAGTTCGGTGCGGACGAACGATTCCAGCAGCTCGATCTCACTGGTGGAGTTGGTCTTGGCGATGCCGACACGGTCGACGAAGGCTCGGATGGCCGATGCGGGGTAGCCTCGCTTCCGCATGCCCCGAACGGTGGGCATCCGCGCGTCGTCCCAGCCGTCGACGATGCCTTCGGTGACCAGATGGAGCAGATGCCGCTTGGACATGAGCGTGTGGGTCAGACCCAGCCTGGCGAACTCGGTCTGCTCCGGTTTCTCGTAGGGCAGATCGAGGTGCTCGAGGAACCAGTCGTAGACGGCGTTGTGGTCGGCGAATTCCAGCGTGCACAGGGAGTGGGTGACGCCCTCGATGGCGTCGCCCTGGCCGTGGGCCCAGTCATAGGACGGGTAGATGATCCACTTGTCGCCGGCCCGGTAGTGGGTCTCGCGGCGAATCCGGTACATGACCGGGTCGCGCATCTGCATGTTGTCGGCCTGCATGTCGATCTTGGCCCGCAGCACCTTCGAGCCGTCGGGATAGGCACCGTCGCGCATGCCACGAAACAGCTCGAGGTTCTGCTCGGGGGTGCGGTTGCGGTAGGGGCTCTCGATACCGGGCTGCCCGAACCCGCCCCGCTGCTCGGAGATCGTCTCGGCGTCCTGGTCGTCGACGTAGGCAAGTCCCTTGCCGATCAGATCCTCGGCCCACTTGTAGAGCTGCTCGAAGTAATCGGAACAGTAGTAGACGTTGTTCGGCGTGTAGCCAAGCCATTCGAGATCGGCCAGGATTGCGTCGACGTACTCCTGTTTCTCGGTCTCGGGGTTTGTGTCGTCGAATCGAACGTTGCACACACCATCGAACTCCTCCGCAACGGCGAAGTTGAGTCCGATCGACTTGGCGTGCCCGATGTGCAGGAAGCCGTTGGGCTCCGGCGGGAAGCGGGTCTGGACCCGCTGTGAAAACCGACCCGACTGGTTGTCCTGGATCACCTTGGCTCGGATGAAGTCGACGCTCGAGGATCGATCGTCGCTCGTGTCGGTGTTGGTGTCGGAGTCGCGGACAGTGGTGTTGGCAGAATCGGTACTCACACCCGCAGAGTACCGGCCCTGGCCGTGGGCTCGGGCCCGGTTTCCCGAGGTTTCGCGTTCAGGACGGCAACATCCACCTCCCGTTGTTGGTTCTGGGGTTCCCAAACGCCGGAACCGGGGCCGCGGAACCCCAGAACGCTTAGGCTGTCAGAATGACCGAGGTCACGACCGACATCTTTGCGCTCAGCGATGAGGCCACCGATCTGGCGGCCGCAGCCGACCCCATCCAGGCCACGATGGCCGGGGTGTCAGGCCACGATCACGAATGGCCGGACCTGTCGCCCGAGGGCCACGAGCGGCGAGCCGGAGTGTGGGCCGACATCGCCCGACGAGCCCGAGCGTGCGAGATCGGCGATCAACGGGACCAGCTCGCCCTCGACGTCCTGCTCGACGAGTGCAACCTCGTCGCCACGCTGGCCGACGCCGGCGAACACCTGCGCGACCTCAACAACATCGCCAGTCCCCACCAGGATCTCCGGATGGTGTTCGGATCCAATGACACCGGATCCCTCGAGGGTTGGGAGGCCATCCTCAGTCGGCTCGAATCTCTGCCCACGGCCCTGGAGCAGTACCGGCAGTCGTTGGAGGAAGGCCGGGCCCGTGGTCTCGCCGTCGCCCGCCGCCAGGTCGAGGCCGTGATCGAGCAGGGCCGCCTCGCAACGGCCGCCGACTCCAGCTTCGATCAGCTGCTCACCAAACTCGACCGGTGGGGTGAGGCGTCCGAGTCGTTCACCGCGAGCATCGGCACGGCGATCGATGGAGCCAAGGCGGCCTTCGAGGCGTTCAACGCCTATCTCGAAACAACCTACGCGCCGGATGCGGTGGAAGCCGACGGTGTCGGCCGCGACCGCTACGCCATGCTGGCCGGCTTGTACCTCGGCACGTCCCTCGATCTGGAGGAGACCTACGCCTGGGGCTGGGACGAGGTGGAGCGCCTGTGGGCGGAACTCCAGGAGGTGGCGGCCGAGATCGACTCGTCGAAGTCGTCGGCCGAGGTGTTCGAGATGCTGATGACGGATCCGGCCTACGCCATGACGTCAACCGACGAGTTCATCGTGTTCATGAAGGACCGCCAGATGCAGGCGCTGGAACAACTCGACGGCTCGCATTTCGACGTACCGGAACCGATCAAGACGATCAACGTGCAGGTCGAACCGGCGGGTGGGGCGTCGGCGGCATCCTACGTCGGCCCGTCGGAGGACTTCAGCCGCCCTGGATCCATTTGGTATCCGATCGAAGGAAAGACCTTCCTGCCCCTGTTCCAGGAGATCACCACGGCCTACCACGAGGGATTCCCCGGTCATCACCTGCAGGGCGGGGTCCAGATCTGCCAGGGCGACCGGCTCTCCCGTTTTCACCGGACCTGGGTCTGGTATCCGGGTTCAGGGGAGGGTTGGGCGCTGTACGCCGAGCGGTTCATGGACGAGCTCGGCTACTTGGAACGGCCGGAGTATCGAGTCGGTTTGTTGACCAGCCAGCTTTTCCGATCCAGTCGTATCGCAATCGACATCGGTGTTCACCTCGACCTGCCCATTCCCGATTCGGTTACCTTCCATCCGGGTGAGGAGTGGACCTTCGACCTCGCCTACCAGCTGCTGCGAACCCGAGCCCTGTTGCGGCACGACGAGGCGGAGTCGGAGGTCATTCGCTACTTCGGGTGGCCCGGCCAGGCCATCTCCTACAAGGTGGGGGAGCAGGCAATCCTCGACCTTCGGGCCGAGCACCGCGGCCGCCCCGACTTCGATTTGAAGACCTTTCACGCCGATCTGCTTGCCGTCGGTTCGGTCGGACTCGACGTCCTGCGGTCACAGATGGGCTCAGACCCGAACTGACAAGCGCCGCACCTCGGTGAGGTGCTCGATCACATCGGGCAGCTGGGAGTGGGCGTTGAGCCCGCTCGTGCTCGGCATCACATAGACCGGCCGCCCGCTCAGTTCGGCGGCCTGCAATCCGGGCTTGGCCGTCCGGTCGGCGGCCACCCGCCAGCCCGACAGACCGACAAAGCAGACGACCCTGGGCTGCAGCCAACCCACAAGGCGCTCGACTCGGGCCAGCCCGGTGCGGTATTCGTCAGTATCGAGCTCGTCGGCCCGACGGGTGGCCCATTTCACCAGATCGGTCATGCCGACCCCGTCCCTGTCGAGCGCCAAGTACGGGTCCCGATCGACCGACACGAGGCCGGCTGCCAGAGCCCCCGCCCAGAAACGATTGTTCGGGGTCACGAAACCGACGCCCGCCTCCGCCGCGTGGATCGACGGGTTGAGACCGCAGACCAGAACCGCCATGTCGGGGCCGACCGTGTCGGGCAAGGTCAACCGCCGACGGGCTCTGACGGCTCGCCGCCCCGGGGTGGAGTTGTCAACCGACTCGATGGAGAAGCCGGCACCTTCCAGCAGATCCCGGAGGCCCCGGTCGGTCCACTGCGAGATCAAACGCCCGGGAAACGGGTCGCCGGTGTGCACATCGGATCCCCAACCATCCGGTTCAGGATCGTCCGGGGTCACGAGTTCGAACAACACCGGGGCTCCGGTCACGAGACAGCGGTGAAGGTCGGCCATGGCGATCGGATTGTCGACCGCAGCCAAGTGGGTGTGAACACGGCTCGCCACGGCCCCGCCGAGCGATCCGGTGGCGAACGGCAGAGCGCCGACCGATGCCTGGACCAACGGGACGTCGACCCGGGCCTGCGCCAGGCGCAACATGGCAGCGGCCGCATCCAATCCGACGGCAGGTGGGCGGAGCGGATCGAGGTGCCAGCCCGGGCCGCAACCCAGATCGACGACCGGGAGGTCGCCGATGCGCTCCGCCTCGAGCCATTGCACCGCCCCAAGATGACTCGGTGCCCGTTGTGCCGTCCACGCCTCGGCCCGGCGCTCGTAGACGTCGACCGTCGATTGGTCGATGGGATCCACGGACGTCAGACCCAGTGGGCGAACGACTCCAGCGGGAGCCGCTCGGAGCGCAGCGCGTTGACCGGATGGTCATCGTCCTTGTAACCGATGGCCATACCGCAGAACAGCATCAGCTCCTCGGGCGCGCCGACGAACTCGCTGACCGCCCGCGAACGGTTCGTCCAGATCTCCTGCGGGCACGTCGCCAGCCCGGCTTCCTCACACAGCAGCATGAACGTCTGGAGGAACATCCCACAGTCCGACCATTGCGGCGGCAGCATGCGGCGGTCGAGAAAACAGAAGAGGGCGGCCGGGGCGCCGAAGAACCGGTAGTTGTCCATCATGCGCTCGATACGGCCCGCCCGATCCTCCCGCTCGATCCCGAGGGTGGCGTACATCTGTTCACCGAGTTCGAACCGGGCGGTGCGGTGTGGTTCCCACAACTTGGGCGGGTAGATGTCGTAGCCCGGCTCCTCGATCTCTCGGTCGGCGATGAAGGCCTGGAAGCGATCCATGGACTCGCCGTTGAGAACGTAGATCTTCCACGGTTGCACGTTGCCCCCGGACGGGGCTCGGGCTGCTTTGGTCAACAGCTCGGCCAGCGTCTCATCCGAAACCGGCGTGTCGAGAAAGGCCCGGCAGGACATTCGCTGGTCGACCGCTTTGGACACATCCACGTCGGTCAGGATGGCCGTCGGTGGCGTCGGCCGCAACTCATAGCGGGAACATGCAGCCAAACGTCAGCTCAACAAAAGCCGGTGCAGCCGGCGACGGGCCATGACGCCGAACACCAGTCCGATGACCACGAGGTAGGCGACGTGAACGAGATCGGTCCACCCGGCAGTACCGAGCGCCAGCGCCCGGGTCAGATCGACGGCGTGGAACAGGGGAGTGGCCCACACGATCGTTTGCGCCCATTCCGGAAACACGGCGAGTGGGAAGAAGGCGGTGGAGGCAAGGAACATCGGTTGGACGACGAGATCCATGATGTCGAAGTCGGTCCAGGCTCGGGCGTAGCTGGTCAATGTGGCACCGATTGCGCCGAACGCCCAGCCGGTGAGAAGTGTTGCCGGCCACGCCGACAGCGCGTGGAGCGGCTCGGCGAGGTCCAGCCCGATCAGCGTGAGCACAAAGAAGCCGGAGTAGATCGCGCCCCGGGCCACGGCCCACGACAGCTCGCCGCCGACGAGCCCGCCGATCGTCAACGGCGTGACCAGCATCCCGTCGTACTGACGGGATTCCCGTAGTTTGAAGAAGAAATTGTAGGTGGTGTCGAAAAGCGTGCCGTTCATGGCTGACGATGCCATCAGTCCGGGACCGATGAACGCGGCGTAGGAGACGATGTCACCCCGAAAGGACAGGTCGCCGATGATCGAACCCATGCCATAACCCATACCCAGGAGGTACATCAACGGCTCGAAGATGCCGCTGGCCAGTGTCAACCACATACGCCGATACGAGACCAGGTTGTGTTCGAAGACCCGAAGGACCCCGGTGAACAGACCATGAACAGCCCGCTCACGGTGATCGGCGGGGGCGGGGCGCGACGTCGTCGACGGGAGCATCCGCTACGCCTCCGACAGGGCTCGTTCGAAGCCGGTGATTGCGTAGCGCATACCGATCGCTCCGACGACGAGAAAATAGGCGACATGGATGACCGAACCTGCATCGACCGAGCCCTGGGCCAGATCTCGACACAATTCGACGCCATGCCAGCTCGGGGTGACACGGGCCAGCCAGGCCACGGCGGAAGGAATCTCCGACAGGGGAAAGAAGGCACCGGAGAACAGGAACATCGGAATGGCGCCGAGCCGCAAAAGCATGGGGAAGGTGTCCTCGTTCTCCTGTCTCACCGTGTAACCGCAGATGATCGACGACAGCACCAGCGTGGTGGCCCCGGCGGCGAAGGGAGCGAACACCACCCACCAACTGGCCACTGCACCGGCGACGACCAGGACAGCGGTGAACAGCACCGCCGCTGCAGTGAATCGAATGGCAATCCAGGCCACATGGGCGACGGCGATCTCGGCTTTGCTGACCGGTGTGACCGCCGTCAGCAGGTAGGTGCGATCCCATTTGATCTCGCCGGCGGTGGGCCAGAGACTCTGACCGAACGCCCACAGCACCGCGGAGATGGCCAGCAGTCCCGGCCCGATGAACTCGAGATAGTTGGCCGTTCCGAGGGCCGCCGCGCCGTTCTGCCGTTCGTCGACCAGAGATCCCAGCCCCAGTCCCAGAAGGCCGAGAAAGAATATGGGGCTGACCACCCCGGAAACCAGGACCGATCGGTATTTGGCCGGCGTGCGAACATAGAGGTGCTCGAGGATCCTGGCCAATCCGCCGGCCGTGATATCCCGTCCGCTGTCGGTGTCGGCGACCGTGATCGAGGGGTCGACGACGCTACTCAACGAGTGTCCTCCCGGTGAGCGTGAGGAAAACGTCCTCGAGCGTGGCCCTCCGGATCAAGGTGCTGGCAGCGGTGACGTCGCGTGCGGTGAGCCCGGCCAGCGCGCTGTCGCCATCGTCGGCGTAGACGAGCACCCGGTCGGACAGCCGCTCGCTCCGCAAGTCGAGCCGGGCCGCCGTCGCCGCGGCGCGGGATGCTTCGTCATCGAGGTGGTCCGGACCGGTGCCGTCGAATCCCGACGTCCCCAGGGCCGGATCACCGAACCGAAGCTCGACGACGTCGCGGCTGCAGTGGGTTTCGATCAGTGACCGCGGTGTCCCCTCGGCCACGATGCGGCCCCGGTCCATGATCACGAGTCGGTCGGCGAGCTGTTCGGCCTCGTCCATGTAGTGCGTGGTGAGCAGGAGTGTCACACCCTGGCGCTTCAACTGATAGAGCCGCTCCCACAGGAGATGACGGGCCTGAGGGTCGAGGCCGGTGGTCGGTTCGTCGAGAAGGATCAGTTCCGGGTTGTTGACCATCGAACGGGCGATCGACAGCCGCCGCTTCATGCCGCCCGACAGCGGACGCACCTGGTCGTCGGCCCGATCTGCGAGCTGCACGAACTGGAGCAGCTCGTCGGCCCGCCGTCGAGCCTCGGCCCGGGACAGGTCGAAATAGCGGCCATAGACGGTGATGTTCTCCCGCACGGTCAACGCCATGTCGAGGATGTCCTCCTGGGGAACAACACCGAGCCGAGCCCGGATGTGGCGGCCGTCGGCGGACGGGTCCCGGCCGAGCACCCGAAGTTCACCCGACGTCACGGGACTGACGGTCGAGATCATCTTCATGGTCGACGACTTGCCGGCGCCGTTGGGCCCGAGCATGGCGAAGGTCTCGCCCGGCGCGATGTCGAAATCGATGCCGTCGACGGCGCGCTGGTCGCCGAACTCTTTCACCAGGTTGCGGGCTCGGACCACGGACACGGCCGTCGAGAATGTCACGACTGCCACGGTAGCCCGTCGGCGGAATCGGCGGTCTGGAAATGCCGCCGCCCGATCCGGATGCGATAATCGGAGCCGTGAAAAGATGCAGGCACGAGCCATGACGGCCAAACCGCTCGACGGAATCCGGGTGGTGGAGCTGGCGAGTTTCGTGGCCGCACCGAGCGCCGGTGCCATCATGGCCGACCTCGGGGCCGACGTGATCAAGATCGAGCCGCCCGCCGGTGACACCTACCGTGGCCTGATGCGTCAACCGAAGATCGACGGTCAGCGGGTCGAATTCGATGCGGCCTTCGCCGTCGACAACCGGGGCAAAAGATCACTGGCACTCGACGTCACGACGGAGTCGGGGCAGTCCATCATGCACCGTCTCGTCGCCACCGCCCAGGTGTTCGTCTGCAACATGTTGCCCGCCCGCCAGCAGCGTTACCGATTCGATCCCGACAGCCTGAAGGCCGTCAACCCGAGCCTCGTTCATGCCACGCTGACCGGCTACGGCACAAAGGGGGACGAGGCGGATCGTCCCGGGTTCGACGTCACCGCCTACTTCGCCCGGGGCGGGTTTGCCGACATGAGCAGCGATCCCGACACCGGTCAGCCGTCACGTTTCCCGCAGGCCGCCGGCGACCACTCGAGTGGCTTGGCGCTGCTCAGTGGCGTGCTGGCGGCCCTACGGCTGGCCGAGCGAACCGGCGAATTCCAGGTGGTGGAGACGAGCCTGCTGGCCAATTCGTTGTGGGCGATCGCCGGTGACGTCTCCACTGCGCTGATCGACGGGCGGCGGCCGTCGGCCCGCAACCGCCATGAGGTCCTCAACGCCGCGGTGAACACCTATCGGTGCGGTGACGGCCGCTGGATTCTTGTGAACATGCCCGTCCCGGCCAGCTTCCCGGCCTTCTGCCGACAGCTCGAAATCGAATGGGTGCTCGACGACGACCGCTTCGCCACCCCGCGGGACCGGTTCCGGAACATGGCCGACCTGGTGTCGATAATCGACGACCGGATGCTGGCCAAACCGGCGGCCGAGTGGGGCCGCCTCCTCGACGAGGAGAACATCGTCTGGGCACCGGTACAGTCCCTCGACGAGGTGGCCAAGGACAAACAGATCCGGGCGAACGGCTACGTCGTGCCACTGACCCACCACCTCGATCTCAGCGGTGTCTCCCCGGTCGTAACCGACGGCACGAACGGCGACATCGGCGTTCCGATCGAGACCGTGGCCGTGCCGATCAAGATGGCCGGGGTCGATGTGTCGCCCAGCGGTCCGGTGCCGACGATCGGCGCCGACAGTCGCGCCGTTCTCTCGGAGTTGGGTCTCGACGACGCGACGATCGAAGAGCTGCGGCAGGCCGGGATCCTGGGGAGCGACTGAGGCCGCCTATTCGCTGCGAACCTCAGCGCTGAAGGCGGGGCAGGAAGCGGCCGGTCGTTGCCGCATAGGCGTCGTACTCCGGGTAGCGCTCCCGCAGACGGTTCTCCTCCCACCTCGCCTTCACGGTGAAGAACGCGACGGTCAGCGCACCGACGGCGGCGATCACGATGCTGCCCGACCGGAGCACGATTCCAGCCACGATCGACAGTACGCCCGAATAGATCGGGTGACGACTGAATCGATACAGGCCTGTGGTGGTCAGGCGACCGGTGTCGGTCGGCATCGGAGTCGGGGTCAGACTCGGTCCCAGGCGAAGGCCCGCAACGATCACGAGCGCAGCGCCAACGGCCATCAAGAGGTAGCCCACCGCGTCGAGCCACCGTGGCACCGGCCAGTGGTCGGCTCGGGGCAGGAGGATGAGCGCCACGAGCAGCACGGCCTGCGCCGCCACGAACAGCCAGCCGGTGAGTTGATGACCAATCCTTGGGGAGATCACTTGATTGTCGGCAGGCCTTCGGCTTCCCAGGCCACGATGCCGCCGTCGATATCGGCCACGTCGGTGAACCCGAGATCGGCCATCAACTCCCGGGCCTGGCCGCTCCGGTTGCCCGAACGGCAGTAGATCACGTAGGGCTGATCACGGTCGAGTTCGCTGATGGCGGCCTCGAAGTCGTCGCGGTAGAAATCGATGAGCAGCGCACCGTCGAGGTGTGCCTCGTCGTACTCCTCCGGCGTCCGGACGTCGATCAGCACGCGATCGGAACCGTCGCCGAGCAGTTCCACGGCGGCGCCGGGTGCGACCACGCGGACGGCGCTGGTCGCAGCCGTGTCGTCGGTGTCGGACGAGGAGCCGCAGCCGGCCCCGATGAGCACGGCGGCCAGCGTCACGCTCATGATGAAGCCTCGCATGGAAAATCGGGTCACAGCTGTTCTCCTACTTGGTTGGTGTCGGCCAATCGAAAAAGATAGACGAGAGGGGGCAGGACGAGGACGGCGGCCGCGCCGGTGGCCACGAGGAGACCGATCAGTGCGGCGCGATCGCCTGCACCGTCGGCCAGCGTCGTGTGATCCACGAGCAGCCACGGGTACTGGGCGACGCCCCAGCCGCCGACGACGGAGGCGACGGCCACCACGCCGGCGACCCGGGCCTGCCGAACCCGGGCTCGATGCAACAACCACAGTGCCGCGGCGCCGGCCACGGCGGAGAGGACTATCAGCGGCGCGGCCCGGCCGGTCAGACCGTCGGCCAGTGTCGGGGCGTCGACGGTGAGGGGAACCACGGCGGTCATGGCCGCGGCGCCTGTGATCACGCCGACGGCGAGGCTGCGAATGCGAAGACTGTCGGCCAGGTCACGGTGGCCGAGTCGATCCGCTTCGGCGGTCAGGAAGAGGCCGGCGAGGAATGTGCAGGTCAGCACGGCGAGAATCCCGCCGATGACCGAGGTGATCGTGAGCGGGGATACGCCGACCGTGGTCGTGGTCGGGTCGACCCTCCCCGAGGCCACCGCTCCGGCGATGCTGCCGAGGAAGAAGGGCGTGACGAGCGATGACACGGCGAAGGTCGCACCTGCCAGTCGGGCCGCGGTGAACGACGGTGCGTACTTGCGGAGCGCGAAGCCGGCGGCCCGCATGACGATGCCGAGCCCGGCCAGCCAGAACGGAACCGACAGTTCGCGCATGAGGGCCCCGAAGGGCCGGGGGAAGGCGGTCCAGAGAAAGACGAGCACGAAAATCAGCCAGACGTGGTTGGCCTCCCACACCGGTCCGATGGCATGGTCGATGAGCTTGCGGAGATCGGCTCCTCGGCGACCGCGACCGGCGAGCAGATCCCAGACGCCGCTACCGAAATCGGCGCCGCCGAAGATCGAGTAGACGATGATGGCGGCGAACATCACTGCAGCCACCGCGTCCACGACCGTCATCGGGTGGCTACGACCATGTCGTCATCCGACTGCGCGCCGCCGTCGAGCCCATCGACCTGAAGGGGCCCGTACGGCGAGGCGAGATCGGTTTCGCCCGCAGCCCACCGTCGGGCCATCGATCGCAACAGTGCGATTCCGGCCACCCCGATCAGCCCGTAGACGACCACAATTCCGACAAAGGTCGCCAAAATGTACTCGGAGTCGGTGACGGCGTCCGCGGTGCGGAGGAGTTGGTCGACGACCCACGGTTGGCGCCCCACCTCGGTGGTGATCCAGCCGGTCTCCAGGGCGATGATCGATGCAGGACCGGCGGCCGTGAGTGCCAGGAGAAACGATCGGCCCTCGTCGAAGGCGGCTCGCCGTCGTCGCCAGCGAATGGCGGCCCAGACGGCGAGCGCCGCCAGTGCCGTCCCCAGGGCGACCATGACCTGAAACGACAGCCGCACGATGGCGGCCGGCGGTCGGTCGGCAGGAGGCACCGAGTCGAGTCCGGCGAGTTCCGCGTCGAAATCGTTCTGGGCCAGGAAGGACCCGAGCCCCTCGATGGGGACGGTGATCCCGCCTCGAAGTTCACCGTCGACATAGACGCCGCCGAGTACGAGCGGCACCGAGGTCTCGGTGGTGGTGAGGCCCTCCATGGCGGCCAGTTTGATGGGCTGGCGGTCGGCCACGCTCTGTCCGGCGAAGTGGCCGATGACGGGCTGGACCATGGCGGCCACACCGGCGAACGCCAGCGGCACGATGATGCCGATGCGGGAGAAGCGGGTGCGATTGCCGCGTAGTATTCCCGTGGCATAGACCGAGGCGACCATGAACCCGGTGACCATGTAGGCGGCGACGAACATGTGCAGGAACATCACCCAGACGGCGTCGTTGAAGATGGCGGCGACCGGATCGACGTTGACGACTCGGCCGTTTGCCAGATCGAATCCCGTCGGGTTGTTCATCCATGCGTTCACCGACACCACGAAAAACGAGCCGACGACACCGGCACCGACGATGGGCAGAAGCATGAGCGAGTGCAGCCGCTCGGGCAGACGACCCCAGCCGTAGAGATACAGGCCGAGAAAGATGGCCTCGGTGAAGAACGAAATGGCCTCCAATGCGAAGGCCAGCCCGATGACGTCGCCGTACTGTTCCATGAGGCCCGGCCACAGTAGGCCCATCTCGAACGACAGGATCGTGCCGGATGCGGCGCCGATGGCGAACAACACTCCGGCCACTTTCGACCAGCGGTGGGCGAGCTCCAGGGCGTCGTCGTCGCCGTTGAGCCCTCGTCGGTGGAGGACGAAGATCATCGCCGGCAGGGCCATGCCGAAGCACGCCAGCACGATGTGGCTGCCGAGCGTGAGCGCCATCTGGTATCGGGCGGGTAGGAGCGGGTCGCCCCACTCGGTTGCGATGACGTTGGTGACGGTCGACAGCATGGTGGGCTCGAAGCGGTCGGGGACCTCTTCCACTCTAGCGACCAGGACCGGAGATTGTACGGACAATACGTGCGACAGTCCGCATTCGGGAGACACAACATGGTCAGCAGACATATGGTGTGTTAGATTAGGAAGTCCGAACAACAGGAACTCCTGATGGTCCGTACTCCCAAATGTGCGCAGGCACAGGCGAAAGTCGCCGGTGCGTCCCGTGAATCAGGAAAACGCGAATCGAGAACGGAAGTCCGCTGATGGCGATCAACCCACTGGATCGAAGCTCACCGATGCCCCTTTGGGCCCAACTCGAGGTCGAACTGCGTCGCCGGCTCGAGGCTGGAGAGTTCGAAGACGGCTTCCCGACCGACCTGCAGTTGACCGAGGCGTACGAAGTGAGTCGCCACACGGTCCGTGAGGCGGTGCGGCACCTCAACAAGACCGGCGTGCTCAAGCGGGAGCGGGGGAGGGGCACGGTTGTCAATCGCTCCGAGTTCGAGCAATCGCTCGGGACGCTCTACAGCCTCTTCCAGTCGGTCGAATCAACCGGCGTCGAGCAGACGAGTCGCGTGCTGCGGCTGGAAACGGTCACCGACACGGTCGCGGCCAGCTACCTGGAGTTGCCGGAGGACGCCGAGTTCGTGTTGCTGGAACGCCTTCGGATGGCCGGTGGCGCCCCGCTGGCCGTCGACCGGGCGTGGTTGCCGATCTCCGTCGCCAAATCGCTCCTCGACGTCGATTTCAGCCACACGGCGCTCTACGACGAGTTGGCGAAGCTGGACGCGCCGGTGCCGAACCAGGGATGGGAGCGTTTGACGCCGATTCTGCCCAGTGCCGGCGATCGCAACCTGCTCGGGCTCACGAAGTCCGACGCGGCCTTCTTTCTGGAACGAATGGGCTGTCGTGACGGTGTTCCCGTGGAGTGGCGGACGACGGTGATTCGCGGCGACCGGTACCGCTTCGTGACCGACTGGTCGGCCGGGTCACGTACCGAGTTGCGCCCGAGTGCCGAGGCCTGAATGTCGACTCTTGGCACTTGACCGGCTGTCCGAAAGACCGTACATTGATCGTAAACCCAAAAAGGGGGATAGACATGGCCACCACATCGCACTACCGGGTCGTGATCGTCGGAGGCGGTTCCGCCGGCATCTCCGTTGCCGCCCGGCTCGCCGGCAAGGTCGACAGCATTGCTGTGATCGAGCCGTCCGACAAACACTACTATCAGCCGCTCTGGACCCTCGTCGGCGGGGGCTGTGCCAAACGTGAGACCAGTATGCGGTCCGAGGCATCGGTCATGCCCAAGGAGGCGGCGTGGATACGCGATGCGGCCACCGAGTTCGATCCCGACAACAACGCGGTGATGACTGCCGGAGGCAAGACCATCGGCTACGACGTTCTCATCGTGTGTCCAGGTATTCAGCTCGATTGGGATCGCATCCCCGGAGTGACCGAGACGCTCGGCCGCGATGGTGTGTCGTCGAACTACACCTACGATCTGGCCCCGAAGACATGGGAGTTCATCAAGAACACCCGCTCGGGCACGGCGGTGTTCACCATGCCGTCAGGTCCCATCAAATGTGGGGGCGCACCGCAGAAGATCGCCTATCTGGCCTGCGACTACTGGAAGCAGCAGGGTGTGCTGGACGACATCGACGTCCATCTCGTTGTGCCCACGCCTCGAATCTTCGGCGTGAAGGTTTTCGCCGATGCGCTCGACAAGGTCGTCGAAGGCTACGGCATCAACCTGCACACCGAGGCCGAACTCGAATCGGTCGATGTCGCCGGTCGGAAGGCCACGTTCATGCCGATGAACGAGGGCGGCGCCAACTTCACGTTGCCGTATGACGTCATGCACGTCGTTCCGCATCAGTCGGCTCCCGACTGGATCAAGTCGAGCCCGCTGTCCACCGATCAGCCGACGGGCTACGTCGATGTCGACAAGCACACCCACCAGCATGTGCGGTATCCCAACATCTTCTCGCTCGGCGATGCCGGTTCGACGCCGAACTCGAAGACGGGGGCCGCTATTCGCAAGCAGGCTCCCGTGGTGGCGGCCAACGTGCTGCGGCAACTGGAGAGCAAGGATCCGACCGAGCGGTACGAGGGCTATTCCTCGTGCCCGCTCACGACGTCACGTTCGGAGATGCTGCTGGCCGAGTTCGACTATTCGTCCGAACCGGCACCGTCGATCCCGATCATCGACAGCACCAGGCCGCGCCGGGACATGTGGTACCTCAAGAAGTACGGCCTGCCGTTCATGTACTGGAACCTGATGTTGAAAGGCCGGGCTTAAGCCGCCGATCGACCTGTCACGAGCCCTTTGGGCTCAGGCTAGAGGTTGACAAATAGTCCAAATGTCCGTATATTCGGTCATATGGAGTTGGTCAAGGTTCTTCCTGCCTCCCGGTGGGCCCGTGACTA
>JBFHEP010000056.1:0-16698 GCA_041584095.1 Acidimicrobiales bacterium
CCCTCACCTGAGCAGCGCGGAATGGGATGGGCCTACTGAGTCTGTTCGTAGATCGGGGTGATGGTGGCCCGGGCGAGGGTATTGCCGAACATGTTGAAGCCGCAGATGGCCGGGGTCACGCCGTCGTCGATGGGAAGGGACTCGACGCTGAGCGCATGAACGGCGAAGATGTAGCGGTGGGGACCGTGCCCGGGGGGCGGTGCCGAGCCGAGGTAGCCGGGAAGACCGGCGTCGTTGCGGAGGTGCCCGGCGCCCTCCGGTAGGCCCGATCCGTCCTGGGCCCCGGCCCCGGTGGCGAGTTCGGTGACCGACGCCGGGATGTTGTAGACGGTCCAGTGCCAGAAACCGCTGCCGGTCGGAGCGTCGGGATCGAAGCAGGTGACGACGAAACTCTGGGTCTCGGACGGGAAGTCCGACCAGGCGAGCTGGGGCGAGACGTCTTCACCCCCGGCGCCGAAGATGCCACTCACCTGCGGCATGGGTAACATCTCGCCGTCGGCGACGTCGGAACTCGTGACCGTGAAGGAATCGACCTCGGGTAGGAAGTCGTACGGGATGGGTGGACGTGCAGTCATGGCGGAGATTCTAGGGCACGAGACCGAAGTCCGCCGCTGGAGTGGGGATCGATCCCGCTTTCCGTTTCCCGGGCTCGCCGGTAAACTCACCTGCTGGAGGAACTTGTCCAATCCTGTTGAACGAAACATTCCCGGTTTGAACAAGTCCGTGGTGAAGATGACTTCACCTCGTGGTGAGGTGGCGGAGGAGGGCGTCGCATGGCGTCGACGTTACAAGGGGCGACCCGGAGTGGCAGCAACGGTGGAACCGCTCCGACAACCGGGCGACCGACAACCATCAAGCGCCGCCGCTCGTGGCGGCCCGGCCTTCTGGCGCTCAGCCTGTTCCTGATCGTCGGCTCGATGCTGGCCGGCTTGTGGCTCTACCAATCGACCACTTCGCGGGTCGGCATTCTCGTGGCAGCAACCGACCTGCGCCCGGGCGATCAGCTGACCGCCACCGATACCCGCGTCCAGTTCGTCGCAGCGGAGCCCGACTTTCTGACCACCCTGTTCACCGACGACCAGGCGAACGCCACGGGCTTCTACGACGGAACGCTCGATCTCACCGTGAGCCGTTCCATACCGGCCGGCGCGCCACTGGTGCGCGACTACCTGGTGCTCGAGGAGGACCTCATACCGGGCGACAAGGCGATCGTCGGCGTCGACCTCGAGGTCGGCTCCTATCCGAAACTGATAAGGGACGGCCACACCGTGGACAAGCAGTCCGCGTCCGGCGACGACGAACAGTTCGCCTCGATCTCACTCGGCGAGGCCGTGATCTGGAGCGCAGTGGTGGATCCCGACAACGGCAGGCTGCGCGCCGATCTCATCGTCGAGCTCGAGGATCAGAATGCGGTCGTCCAAGCGCACCGCAACGATCTCCTACGCCTGACGCTGGTCGACGGGGGACGGTAGCGGGTGCTCGTCAGCCTGTCGTCGTGCCGCGGAGCGCCTGGCGTGTCGAGCTGGGCGTTGACGCTGGCGACGGCCTGGTCGCACCCCCACGATCGGGTGCTGGTCGAAGCCGACTGCTCAGGCGGCGTCTTCGGTGGTCGCTACAACGTTGCGATCGAACCCGGATCCGCCGAGCTCGTGTCGCAGGCTCGTCGAGGCCGGCTCGATCCCGATCTTGATCTCTCACGTTTCGCCCGCCACGTCCGCATTTCGGAGAGCCGGGACAGCGAGCTGTGGGTCGTGCCCAGCCCGCTGTCGAGCCACGAGGCACTCGACGTGTGGCGGGCCATGGCCGCTCCGGCAGCGGAGGCCATGCTCCACGACGACCGTCTGTGGTTGGCCGATTGCGGTCGCGTCTGGCACCGTTCACCAGTCGAGGCGTTGCTCGCCACGGCCCCACTGAGCGTCGTGATCAGCGACAGCTCGATGCCGTCGTTGCTCGTTCTCAAGGCACGCGTCGAGTCGCTGCCGAATCGAACCGCGGTCATCGTCGTCGGCGACATGCAGCACACGACCGATGACCTGATCGAGTTCACCGGGGCCGACTACGTGTGGAACGTACCTCACGTCAAGCGGCTCGACTCGCTCGCGGCCGAGTTCGCCACCAGCGGACGAGCCCGACGCTCCCGCACCTGGCGGACGGCGCTCGGGATCGCCCAAACGCTTGGGGCCGAACTGCAATCGCCCCGCGCCGCCAATCCCAGCCACCGGGAGGCGCACCCGGACGCCATGGGTGACGCCGCTGCAGCCGACCTGTCCGATCAGACCGAGATCGCATCATGAGCGACCAGATCTTCGACACGCTGGTCGAGGCCGCCCGAAGCGCCGTCCAGGAGGCCCAGGCTCGGGCCGTCGACCACGGCAAGCCCCGCTTGTCGTACGACGCCCTGGAGGCGGTGGTCGTCGACGCCGTTCGCGAAGCTCTCAGCCGCTACGCCAACGAGCAGGTCCGGCTCGGCCGGCGCACGATGTCGGACTCCCAGGAGCAGGCGATGCTGCGCCGGGTCGTGCGGTTCGTCACCGGTCTCGGTCCGGTTGAGGAGCTCCTGGCCGACGACGCCGTCGAGGAGATCTACGGGCACTATGACTACGTCCAGATCGACAAGGGCGGTCAACCGGTCGCCGTCGTCCGCGACCTCTGGCCCTCCGAGCAGGCGATGGTGCAGTGGCTGTCGGACCTGGCCCGCAACCGGGGGCTCACCGAGCGGCAGTTCAACTCCGGTTCGCCGCTGCTGGTGTTGCGGCTGAAGGCGGGGATGCGGCTGAGCGCCGTTCGAGACGTGTCACAGCGGGCCATGTTCAACCTCCGCCGCAACACGTTGACGTACGTCAACCTTCCAATGCTGGTCGGCAAAGGCATGATGCCGCCCCACATCGGCGAACTCCTGCAGGCGGCCATGGCGTGCGAGCTGATGCGCATCGTGTTCGTCGGGGCCACCGGGGCGGGCAAGACCACCCTGGCTCGAGCGTGCCTCGACGAGTTGGATCCTCAGAAGAACGTCGTCATCGTCGAGGACACCGCCGAGATCGACATGTGGCATCGGGAGCGGCATCCGCTGTTCCACTCCTTCGAGGTCCGGGAGCCGAACGCCGAGGGTGAGGGTGCCGTGCCCATGGCCCAGCTGGTCAAGCAGACCCTGCGCCATCGCCCCGACTGGTTCTCGGTCGGCGAGTGCCGCGACGGCGACACGGCGGCCGAGATGCTGAAAGCCATGACGTCGGGCCATTCGTCGCTGACGACCGTGCATGCCGAGTCGGCCAAGGGCGGCATCGCCAAGATGGCGTTGATGCTCGCCCTGTCGGAGGGGCAGTTGTCGCTACCGGTGGCTCACAACCTGATCTCCCAGGGCGTCGATCTCATCGTCCATGTCGCCCGCGACCCCCGGGAAGGCCACCGCTACATCACCGAGGTCGTCGAGGTGGCGGGCTTCGACGGCGAGCAGGCGTCGATCAACCAGATCTACCGGGCCGCGCAGTCTCCCTTCGGCTACGTGACGACCTCGACGTTCGGCCCCAACCTCGAGGAGCGGCTCGGCGGCGTCGGCCTCAATCTTCCCCGCTTCTACCAGCAGTGTGACCAGGTCACGGCGAAGGCGGTTTCATGATGGCGCTCCGCGGATCGGTGTCGTAGGTGGTTGCGAACGGAGCGCTGATGGCTGCGGCGGTCGGAGGACTGTTGGTGATCGGCTTGATCCTGTTGGCCATTTCGTTCACCGAACCCCCGCCGAAGGAGGCGAAGCCGCCGTGGCTGGGCCGGGAGGTGAGCGGTACGGTCCTGATCTGGATCGCGATCAGTGTCGTTGTCGGCCTGGTTTGCTGGTTCGCCTCCGGGTGGCCGGCAGTTGGTCTGGGCGCCGCCGCCCTCGTGTGGGTGTTCAAGTTCTGGCTCCGGGCCAACCGGGAGCGGGCCGTGTACTTCAAGACCACCGAGGCCATCTCGACCTGGGTCGACATGGTGAAGGATTCGCTTGCCGGCGGCGCCGGCCTGAGCCAGGCGATCGAAGCGACCGTCCCGGTTGCCCCCGACATCGTCCGACCCCATGTGGTGCGGCTCGCCGGGTCGCAGCGGACCACGAGCCAGTCGGCGGCGCTTCGTCAGTTCGGCGAGGACCTCGCCCACCCCACATCGGATCTGGTGGTGCAGGCGCTCATCACCGCCGGCGAACACCAGGGTCGAGATCTGCCGAAGCTGCTGTCCAAGACCTCCGAGCAGGCCCGAGCCCGCAACGCCTCGGTGCTGCAGACCGAGTCGGAGCGGGCCCAGCTCTACACCGAGGCGTGGATCATGGTGCTGGCCATCTCGCTGCTCGGCGTCGTCATCACCCTCATCGCCCGCGACTTCTTCACTCCCTACGACACACCGACCGGACAGTTGGTCCTGACCGGTCTGATGGCGGTTGTGGTCGGCTCGATCGCCTCCTTGATCCACGCCGGTCGGCCGCGGAAAGAACTCCGGCTTCTGGCCACTCCCGACCAGATCCGGCGGGGAGGCCGACCATGATCCTCGCCGCCGTACTGTTCGTCTCGGCCGTTCTCGGCACCGGTTTGTTGATGGCGTACCGGGCCTTCACGCTGCCGGCGACCACCCTCGACACCGCGCTCGAGCGATCCCGCCACACCTGGCAGGACGCCCCGGAGTCGCTGTTCGACCGGATCGTGCAGCAGGTTGAGGCCATCGCCACGACACTGCCGGCATCGGACCTCGAGGTCCTCAACTGGACCGAATACGAGTGGCACCGCCGTCGCCTCTACTTCGTGATCGGCTCGGCGCTGTTCGGCGCCCTCGTCACGGTCGTGGCGAGGCTCTACGTCGCCTTCCCCGTACTACTCGCGCTACCACTCATCATGGCCATCTTCGGAACTCTTGGCCTGGCCCTCGTCGAGTCCGACCGAACGACCAAAGCCGCAGCCGCCCGCAACGAGATTCGAGCTGCGCTGACACAGTTCCTCGAGCTGACATCGATCATGTTGGCCGGAGGGGCCGGTGCCGAGACGGCCCTGGAACGAGCCTCGCTCAACGGTTACGGCCGAGGCTTCTCCCTGTTCGCCCGCGAGATCGTCAGGGCCAAGGAAGACCCGAGGCTCAACGCCTTTGTAGCGCTGCGCGACCTCGGCATGCGGATCAACGTCAGCGAGCTGGTCGACTTCGGCAACGTGATGATTCTCAGCAGCGAGAACTCGGCCACGATCCGTCAGGCACTGAACGACAAGGCCGGGCTCATCGTGCTGCAGGACCACGAACGGCGCCGGGCCGCGGCCAACTCCCGCAACGTCTGGATGTCGATTCCCGTCGTCGGCATGGCCGGCGGATTCATCTTCTGGCTGATGTATGCGGCCACGGCCAGCCTCGTGGGAGCCGGCTGAGAGATGTTGAACACTTCACCAATCCATCACACCCAACGGAGCAAAACCATGACAACACTGGATCACCTGGCCATCTCCACCTACGTTCCGTTTCGGAACGCCGTCGGTCGGTTTTGGCGGGATCAGCGAGGGGCGTCCATTTCAACGGTGCTGCTCATTGCGATCCTCGTCGTGGCCATCGCCGCGTTCGGCGCGATCGTGGCCGCCCAGATCAACACGGCCGGGACGTCGGTCAACAACGTCGACTTCAGCGGCAACAACAACTGAGAGATCTCGTGACGGTGAGCAGGCTGGGCGGAGAGGAGGGCGAAACCGCGGTCGCGTCGACGATCCTGGTACCGCTGCTCCTGTTCGGTTTGTTCATGCTGATCCAGATTCTGCTCGGGTTCTATGTCCGCTCGGTTGCGTCGGCCGCGGCCACCGATGCGGCGTCCTTCCTGGCCCAGGACGGGGTGACGGCCGGTCAGGCCGAGGCCTACGCCACGAATTTCATCAACGATCAATCGGGCGGTTTGGTGTCCAACCTGTCGGTCACGGCCTCCAAGGGTGCGGAGTTCACGAACGTGTCCGTCAACGGCGACACCAACCTGTTGTGGAGCGTCGGTCTCGGCGTAGACGCCTCCGCCCCGGTCGAACGATTCGAGCCTCAGGGCCCATGATACGGCGAGGCGAGGTCGGCTGAGATGACGCACGCAAGGAACAGGCAACCGTCCAGCGCCCTGGCTGCGGCACGAGACGACGATGGTTCAGCCGGCTATTCAACCCTGATCGTGGTGTTGACGTTCTTTGCGCTGCTCGGCCTGGGCGTGGCGGGTATGCGAATCTTCACCGGCGCCGGTGACCTTCAGTCGGCCGCCCAGTCGGCAGCACGGGCCGCGGCCCTCGAACACGACATGGGTGACGCCCAGGCGGCCGCCCAGACCGTGGCCATGGCCGAATTGGCTCGGGCCGACGAAGCCTGCGAGAGTCCCTCCATTCAGGTCTCACCCGGGAACGGCGGGTTCGAACCCGGCGGTTCGGTGCGGATCGACATGACCTGCACCGTGTCCTACCAGGGCCTGTGGGTTCCGTTCATGGGCTCGTCGCGACCCGTGTCGGTGTCGGCGATCGAGCCGATCGACTGTCTACGCGGGGGTGGGTCGAGCGCGCTCAGCCTGGCCGACAACTGCTACTACGGCGGGTGATCGTATGATGTTGCGGACCCGACGATCGAGCAGCGACCAAGGGGATGCCGGGGTGGCGTTCGTCCTGATCATCCCGGCGCTCCTGTTTGTCGTCGTCCACCTCGTCACCGCCAGCCAGCAGCTCTACGAGCGCCGTGAGGCGTGGGCGGTGGCGGCCGCCGCCAGCCGGGTCGGGGCGCAGGCCGATCCGTTGCTGGTTCGGCGGACCAACGAGCCGACGATCGATGCCGCCAAGGCCCGCGCGGCCGTGACCCGCTATGTCAACGACGCCGGTTACCAGCTCGTCGTGTTCGACCTTCAGAGCAACAACCTGACCATCGAGGTGAGCGGAACGATCGACTACGTGTTCCCGACCATCCTCAGCCCCGCCATCACCGGCGTGGCGGAAACGACGCTCCGAGCGGGTGTCGTCACGGAGGGCGGCTAGATGGTAAAACCCACGGGTCGGCTGCTGCGGGCGTCGCGAACGCTGCTGGCCGGGCTGTTCGGGCTGGCCGTGCTCGTCGGTGTGCCGTTGGTGCTGTGGCGGTTCGTCGGCAATCCGCTGGATCTCCTGCCCCAGTCGTGGGATGAGGCCAGGCGCATGGTCGACCAGCGCAACCTCACAACCGACGTCCTCGTCGCCGTGCTGGCCTGCGTGATGTGGGTGCTGTGGTTCCAGTTCCTGTGGGCCACGCTGTGGGAGCTCCTCGTCATCGGCCCGAAGGCCGGGAGGGGCGAGGTCGCCCGCGAGGCTCCTGGTGTTCCCCGCTTCATTCGCTCGATCGTCTCGGCCGTCACGTCGGGCCTGCTGTCGGCCGGCGTCGTGGCCAGCGCCTCGTCGGCCGGGTCGCTGCTTCCCGATCTGGTGGCCAGCGCTCCGGTCCTGGCCGGTGAGCTCGTTCACGGCGACGTCGTCGACCAGGACGCTCCGCTGACCGGCGGGATGTCCATGCACTTCTACCGGATCGCCGACCACGACCGCATGTGGGATCTCGCCGGTCAGAACGACGCCGTGTTACAGCGCATCCTCGAGATGAACGCCGACCAGGTGAAGTCGCCGATCGATTTCCGGCCGGGCATGACGATCCGGGTGCCCGCCAGTCTCAACCTCCCGGACGCCGTCGCCGAGGAGTCCGAGCTCGAGCCGGCCGCCGCCGCTGACAAAGTCACTGATGACGCCGGCGCCGGCATCGTCTACGAGGTCATCGAGGGCGACAACCTGTGGAACATCTCCAAGAACCGCCTGGCCGAGGCGGCCGACGGCGAGCGTCCGTCGAATCAGGAAGTCCTCGAGGAGGTGACCGATGTCGTCGAGCGGAATCCCGACGTCATCGAGGATCCGGATCTGATCTACCCCGGCGAGCTGCTGAGCCTCCAATCGGTCGAGGACGCTGCCGACACCGACGACATCGCGCATGGTGAAACCGATGTGCCGAGTCACGAAGTTGGGTCGGTGGCGGCCGAGGCCCAGCCGTTGGCGCCCGACTCACAAGAATCCCGCCCGGCTGAAGACCGGCCCGTCGAGAGCATCACGATCGAGTCGGTTCCGGTCGATCCGGACGGCGAGACCTCGGGCAGCACAACGTTGGCTGACGTCGACAAGGCGGAGGAGGTCCCGACCGAAGAGGCGCCGTCGCCCACTCCACGGCTCGTTGGCGGAGCGGTGCTGTCGTCCGCCCTACTCGGTCTCTATCTGGCCGGACGTCGAAAGGCCAATGGCTACTCGGTGGGCTTCTCCCGAAAACCGGCCGACGACGAGGAGGAGACGCCGCCGCTGCTTCGAGCCATCGCCCGCACCGCCGACCCGCGGTTCATGACCTGGGTCGCCCGCCGTCTCGACGACACCCTCGCCGGCCATGGCACAACGGCCGCATTCCCGACGGCGATGCTGGTCACCCCGGGCCACCGGCTGGAGATGCAGTGGCCGAACCCCGTGGTGCTCACCGCGCCGAACTGGGGCATGGTCGACGGCGAGGGTCGGCGATGGGCGTGTGAATACGACCCGAACGGCCACCCGACGCCGTCCGAGCCTCCGTCGAGTCCAGGACCGACGACGACCGCCGCACTGCCGGCCATGCTCAGCCTGGGCAGGGTGCTCGACGCCGGATACCAGCGCACTCGACACGATCCTGGAACCGAGCCCCCCGACGACACCGACCTGCTTGTCAACGTCGAGCACTTCGGCTCCATCGCCGTCTGCGGTTCGACCGGCCATGTCTTCTCCACGATCCGGGCGATGATCTTCGAGTTGGCCGCAGGCGGACAGGTTTGCCGAACCCAGGTCACGACGGTCGACTTCGAGGTCGAGGGGGCCGATGTGCTGCCCGCCATCGACTCGGCCCGAGAAGCCGACGCGCTTGCCATGGCCGCTGCGCCGGCCGACACCGGGTCGACACTCCGGGTCTTCGTGGTGCAGGCCACCGACGCCCAGCTCGATCGATGGTTCGAGCTGGCCAAACCCGATACCGGAGTGGCGTTGATCCTCATCGGCGACGTTCGGTCAAGCCGTCTCGGCTCGAGGTTCGTCATCGGCGACGACGGCACCGGCGAGTTCCACGGCCTCGAGCGCAGGGTTCGGGTCTTCGGACTGGAGAGTTCGACGGCGCAGGCGATCGAGGAGCTGTTCCGCTCCCCTGATCGGGCGGCCACCGCCGGCTCGGACGCGGCCCAGCGGGGTGTCGAGTCGTTCGAGTCTTCGGGCGGTTGATGGTCGTACTCGGGTGGCTGTGGTTTGTTGCGGTCTCGGCCCTCATCGTCTCGGTGAGCATTGCCGACTGGCGCCATCGCCTGGTGGCCAACGGGCTCGTGGTGACGCTGGCCATCCTCGCCGCTGTTTTCGCGGCGGTCGGAGAGTCGGAGGCCGTGGTGGACTCACGGTGGTGGGCGGCCGCTGCCGCCGTCGCAGCGTTCGTCGTCGGTCTCGGCGTCTACGCAACCGGGCTGGTGGGGGCCGGTGATGTCAAACTCGTCTTTCCCGTAGCCCTGATCATGACCCGCCTCGGCGCAACCCCCTGGCTGCTCTACCTTGGCGTCCTCATCGCCGCCGCCGTGGTTGTCGTGGCCGTCTTCGCCCGCCGGGGCCGGTCGCTGCCACTCGCGCCGGTCGTGGGACTCGGCGTGATCCCGGCGCTGCTGGCCGCTCCCCCACCCTGGTTTGGGATCTGACCGTCTTGGGCCGGAAGCGACGTACCTGGTGGTCAGTCCAATGACCAGATCTGGACGGTTCCGTCGAGTCGACCAACGGCCAGGGCCCGGCCGTCGCCCGACCAACTGATGGCGGTCGCGTCGTCATCGGCCCCCTCGGCTGCCTCATCGACGGTCGAGGATGTCAGGTCGACCACCTCGTCGCCGGTCACGAGATCCCAGATCCGGATGGAACCGTCCTCGTAGGCTGCGGCCAGCAGCACACTGTCGTCGAGCCAGAGGTCGGCGGCGAGAACCGTGGGACCGACATCGATTCGTGACAACTCCTCGACGGTCTCACCCCTCGCGTCATCGCCGGCTTCGATCGAACGCAGCGTGACCGTGCCGTCGTCGTCTGCGGTCAGGAGAAGGGTGGCGGCAACCCACTCCACGGACCTCGTCCATCGGCCGGCGGGATTCTCGATGACAGCCACCGGCTCGGCGGAGTTCGTGTCCCAGACGATGATTCGACCGTCCTTGGCGCTCGACACGGCTCGATCGCCGGACGGTGCCCAACCGACGTCGAGCACGTCTCCACCATGCCCCCTGAGCACGGTTGCGTTCGTGGTCGGTGCGCCGGTGGATCGCATGACGACCTGCCCCCCGACGTACCCCGTGAGGAGCTCCGTGCCGGACGGATCCCAGGCCACCGCCTCGACCGACGAACCGCTGTCGGCGACGACGGTTGGCTGACCGCCGTCTGCCGACGCAACGGCGACGGTTCCGTCGGCGGCGACCGCAGCAAGCTGTTCGCCGTCGGGCGACCAGGCCACGTCGATCACCCAGTCGGTCAGTTCGATCTCGGCCGAGGGTCGAATCGAATCCGACGGAGGCCAGATCCTCAGCGCGCCGTCGGTACCGGCGGTGGCCAGCTCATACTCGTTCGGAGCGAACGCCACGGCGGTGACCCAGGAGTCCGGGTGGGCCGCCCAGTCGAGAATCGGCTCACCGGCCTCACCCCACGCCGCGCGGAGAGCGGCGTCCGCTTGATCATCGGCGCTGCGGTCGACGAGTTCTCCAGGGTTCGGGCCCGATCGGGTCAGCATCGTGTAGGCCACGGCGGTTACCAGCAGTCCGCCGGCGGCCAGCAACGCCGAGCGCAAAGCCGGCCGAACCCGGGCGGCGTCAATCGCTCCGGATCGTGGTGGGGTCGGGATCTCGGCGGCCGGTTCGGTGGGTCGATCCAGTGAACCGACCGGCCGGGTGGAGGATGGAGCGCCGACTGAAGGCCCACGGCCGATCGGCTCGATGCGGGGCTTCGGGCGCGGCTCGGGTGCAGGCTCGACTTCGGGCCCGACGCTCGACATGGGCGGCGTTTCGGCCACGACCTCGGCGGCCTTGGCGGCGTTGGCGGCCTCGTCGGTGACGATCGGCGTCGGATCGATCCGGTGGGCCTTTTGAATCTCGACGAGACGTCGCGCAACAGCCAGGCACGACGCCGGGCGGCGGTCTGGATCCCGGGCCATCATCTCGCCGAGCAGGTCCGCCAGCGCGCCCGGAACCGACACGGAGGGACGAGGCGGTGCCTTCGCCGCAGTGACCCGGTGAACCACGACCTCGGTGGACGGATCGGTGAACGCCGGCGAGCCCTCGAGCATCGCGAACAGGCTGGCGCCAAGGGAGTAGATGTCACTGAGGTCGGTTGGACGCTCGCCCTCCAGCACTTCGGGGGCTCCGTACAGAGGAGTGGTGGACACCTTGACCGTGAACGATCCGCCGACGCCGGGAGCGGCGAACGATGCGATCCCGAAGTCGGCCAGAATGGGTTGCCGCTCGAACTCACCGCGAAAGATATTTGCCGGTTTGACGTCACGATGCACGAAGCCTCTTACATGTGCCGTGTGTAACGCTCCGCCGATCTTTATCCCGAAATCAAGCGCATCATGCCACGCTAATGGACCAGATTTATCCACCAGGTCGGCGTAGTTGCCCAAGGGATAATAGGGCATCACGATGTAGGGATGACGCTCGGTCGTCGTGCCGCTGCCGTACAGGTCGATGATGTTCGGATGGGTCGACAAGCGTCCCATGGCCGCCAGTTCCCGCTCCAGTGCCAGCTCGGACTCCGCATCGACCGTGCTGCGGTTGAGCACCTTGACGGCGACGGTGCGGCCGTGACGCACATCCTCGGCTCGATAGAGGATTCCCGAGCTGCCGACGGCGAACCTCCGCAGACCGGCCAATCCCGGGATACCGAGCTCGTTGTCCGGGCCCCCGTCTCGATCACCATCGCCGCTCATCACCGCTCAGAGTATTGGCGGATCGCCGCCGGACCACGTCGCCCAACCAGCCTCCTGGCCGGGAGCGCACGGGATCGATCCCCATTGTCGGTTTCCGCGACCCCGCTTAGTGTGACCGGCACAAACCAAAACGGTTCGTAATCCCGAATTGATGAACGGGCTCGGCGAGGATCATCAATCCTCCGGGCGAACGGAAAAAGAAACCAGATCAGGAGAAACGACAATGGCGATTTTCGGTGCAGACATCGAACAACTACGTAGCCTTGGATCCAAGTTCGACACCAACTGGGCCGGAGAGCTGGAAGGACTCATCGGCACGATCGACTCCGAGGTCGCGGCGTCGGAAGCCATCTGGGTCGGCCCCGATGCCAACAACTTCCGGGGTACCACGTGGCCCCAGCACAAGAGCGCCATGCAGGCGGCCCGGGAAGCCTTGATCCAGGCCGGCACGCTCGCTCGGGCTCAGGCCGATCAGCAGGAGCAGACGAGCGCCGTCAGCTGATCGCTCCAATCGTGGTAGCGGCACCCGGTGTGTCGGGCGGGCGTCACGACGGGCGATGTCGAAGGGGAGTGGGCCGCCGGTCCGCTCCCCTTCGCAGTTCGCAGGCGCTACGCCGGCTCGGCCTGTTCGGCCACGTGGTCGTCGAGGGCCTCCAGGTCGGCTTCGGAGAGGATGCCCCGTTCAACGGCCACCTCGGCCAGGATCCGGCGCCGGTCGTTGTTGCGGCCGCCGACACCCTTGTCGAGGCCCCGCACACCGAGGTTGGTGAGCCGTTCACACAGATTGTCGAGTTTGCGGTTGAACTTTGTTTTGCTCCAACCCAGCCGGGTTTGGGCGTCGTCGTTGGTCGGGAGTTGGAGAGGCTGGTGCGGGTGGCGGAGAAGTGATTCGGCCAGCACGGTCATCAGGAGACGTTGTTCATGAGTCCACGGAATGAGATGCAGTCCGACGGTGTCGCTGGGTTCGGCGGGCTCGACCCGGCCGATCGGGGGCCCGTTGACCAGGAGCTCGTAGCGCGTCGAGCCGGCCACGAAGTGCACGAGCAGGTTCTCGCCGGGGAGCATCTGACCGGTACCCGACGTCAACCGGGCGCTGGCCTTGGTCTCCCGGTCGAACATCTCGAGTTCGATGCGGGACCCCGTGTTGACGAGCCACCACCGGCCGTCGCGATGCTCGAACCGACCGAGCTGGCGATGCAGGAACGCGTTCTCGTCGATATCGAGTTCGGCTCCCCGACCGAACGTGAGCGACTGGTCGACCTCGAGCAGGATGAACTCGCCGCAGTAGTCGACCAGCAGACAGCCCTCGCTGACCGCCTCGACGTAGCCATCGGCGATGTTGTCGATGTCGTTCATGACCCTGTCCAAGATAGTGGCAACCAGCCGGTCGGTGTCGATGCTTGTCCGACATGCGGCGACACCCGAAGGGCGGTTCGATGAGGTTCTTGCTGACCGTCGACGGGATCGGTGACCGGTCCATCGAGGTGTCCGACGACGCCACGATCGGCGATCTGCTCGACACGCTGATCATGACCGAGCGAGCAGCCGGCCGGCTGCACACGCCAACCTCCGCCGGCGGGATGGTCGTGGAGCGCACCGGGCAGGTGGTGACTCCGCAGACGCCGACGGCCAAGGCCAACCTCCGTTCAGGCGACCTGGTTCGGATCGTCGGCGTCGACGAGGCGATACGCCTCGAACGCTCCTCGCTCGACCCGTCCGGCCCACTCCCGGACCGCCCGGCGGCCTGGGTCAAGCTCCTGACCGGCCCGATGGCCAACACGGTGTTCGAGGTCTCGTTCGGCGACACCACGATCGGCCGGGGCCGGGACAGCGACGTCGTCGTGGCCGACGATGCGATGTCATTACATCACGCCGTGATCACCGTCGACGATCACTCGATCACCGTGACCGACCTCGCCTCCACCAACGGCGTGGTCACCGACCGGGCGTCGCGCAATGAGGCGATCACCCGCTCGACCACCCTGCTGCCGGGGCGGCGGGTGCTTCTCGGCACGACCTGGATCGAGATCGAGCATTGCCGGCGCACCAGGGGTCTGGCCGATGTCGACGGTCCGGCGGTGGAGTTCAACCGCCCTCCCCGGCTCGTTCCCCCGTTCGAGGCCCAATCGATCACCCTGCCCGAGCCACCCGATCAACCGGGCCGAGCCCGCCTTCCCATGATCACCGCGTTGGTGCCGCTGCTCATGGCCGGTGTCCTGGTCTACTCGCCGGTTCTGTTCGGGGGTGAACCGAACTATCGCTACGGCTTGTTCATGTTGTTCTCGCCGCTGATGATCGTCGGCTCGTTCTGGGAGCGAAAACGCAGTGGGCGAGCCGACTTCAAGCACGCCCTCAAGGTTTTCCGGGCCGATCTGGCGACCGCCGAGGCCGACCTGCAGGCGGCCCAGATCCACGAACAGCGGGGGCGGTTGCGGGCGGTGCCGTCGATCACCGAACTCTCGGAGGCGCTCGACGCCCTCTCGCCTCGGCTGTGGGAACGGGCGGTCGGCGACACCGACACGTTCTCCCTGCGGGTCGGGCTGGCCGACCAGCCGTCGCTTGTTCAAATCGTCGACAGCGGACGGGGTCCGGTCGATCTCCGCCACGAGGTCGACGAGCTTCCGGCACGCTTCGCCACCGTGCCCCGGGTTCCGGCGCTGGCCGACATGCGGTTGCACGGCGGCATCGGCGTTTCGGGAACCCGGGAGTACGTCACCCCGCTGTGCTACTCGCTGGTGGCCCAAGTGGCAACGTTGCACAGTCCGGCCGAGGTGCTGCTTGCCGCCATGGTGCCGCCGGACGCTCGGTCGGACTGGGAGTGGATGAAGTGGCTGCCCCACTGCCCGGCCGAGGACTCACCGCTGGGAGGCCACCATCTGGCGGCCGGCGAGCTCGAGTGCCGCAACCTGCTCGGGCGGCTGCTGGATCTCGTCGAACAGCGCGCCGGACAGCGCCGTGGCGGCCTCGACCCGAACCGGCCGCTGGCCGTCCCCTGCGTCGTCGTGGTCATCGCCGAGGGTGTACCGGTGGTGCAGCACGAGCTGACCCGGCTCCTCGAGGACGGTCCGAGCGTCGGGGTGTTCCCCCTGTGGATCTCCGGAGCGTCGCGTCGTGTGCCCCGACCGATCGGCAACGTCATCGACATCGCCCCCGACGGTTCGGCCGCCACACTGGCCTTCGCCGGTGGTGACGGTGCCATGACCCCGATCACCGACATCGACATCGAAACGCTGGACGAGAACGACGTTGCGGATCTGGCCCGCCGAATTTCAGCGATCGAGGACGTGAGCGCCCGGTTCACGCAGACGTCGTCGATCCCCGACCTGGTCAGCCTGGTCGACCTACTCGGCGGACCGGACATCCTGGAATCGACCGAACCGCTCCTGCAGCGGTGGGAGGGGCGACCCAAACACCTGGAAGCGCCGGTTGGTCGCACGGCCGATGGGATCTTCACCCTCGACATCCGCCGCGACGGACCCCACGGTCTCGTCGGCGACACCACCGGGGCCGGCAAGAGCGAGTTCCTGCAAAGCTGGATCATGGCCATGGCGGCATCCTTCAGCCCGGCGACGGTCAACTTCCTCCTCGTCGACTACAAGGGCGGCGCCGCTTTCAAGGACTGCAGCCGCCTCCCCCACTCCGTCGGCATGGTCACCGATCTCGACCCGGCCGGGATTCGGCGGGCTTTGGTGTCGCTGGGAGCCGAGGTCCGCCGGAGGGAGCTCATCCAGGACGAGCACAACTGCTCCAGCCTGCTCGACATGATCGACAAAGGCATCGCCGAGACTCCGCCCAGCCTCTTGATCATCGTCGACGAATTCGCCGCCCTGGTTCAGGAGGTACCGGAGTTCATCGAGGGCATGGTCGACATCGCCCAGCGGGGCCGAAGCCTCGGCGTTCACCTGGTGCTGGCAACCCAGCGGCCGGCCGGCGTCATCACCGGGCAGATCAAGGCCAACACCGACTTGCGGATAGCGCTGCGAACTTCGGACAAGGAGGACTCGGTCGATGTGATCGAGACACCGGATGCCGCGGACATCGACCGCGATACCCCGGGCCGGGCCATCTCCCGTATCGGCCGCCACCGCACGCAGTTCCAGTCGGCCTACGTGGGCGGCGCCATCGACACCGAATCGGTGTCCGGCCCCGATGTCGCCGTCGGCGTGTTCTCCTTCGACGGCATCATGCCGCTCGACGGACCCGGCTCACACCATCGGGAGGAGGCGAGCGGTGCGACCGATCTGGAACGCCTCGTCGACAACATCGACGCGGCCCACCGGCGTTCGGCCCGCCCTCTACCCCGTCGCCCGTGGCTCGATCCGCTGCGACCAAGCTACGATCTCGAGGAGCTGTTCGACACCGCAGTCGGCACTGGTATGGACCCGGCGGCCCTGACCGACGAGGGTGCCTCCTTGCCCATCGGGCTCCTCGATCTTCCCGACGACCAGGCTCAGGTGCCGTTCGCCTTCCGGCTCGACGCAGAGGGGAGCCTTGGCATCGTCGGTACCGGCGGCGCAGGGAAGACCGTGGCGTTGCGGACGATCGCCGTCGCCGCAGCCCTGTCGGTCGAGGATCCCCAAGACTGCCCGATCGTCTACGGTCTCGACTTCGCCGGCCGGGGTCTGCAGCTGCTGGAAGCACTTCCCCATGTCGCCGGAATCGTGGCCGACGACGAACCGGAGCGTATCCAGCGGGTTCTCTCGACGATGGAGTCCGGGCTGGTCGAACGCACCC
>JBFHEP010000057.1:0-16598 GCA_041584095.1 Acidimicrobiales bacterium
GACGACGTAGTCGCGACCGCGCATCAGCGCGAGGGCCCGGCCGGCGGCCACCAGCCCCAGCGTGGCCCGAGGGCTGACCCCGAACTCGATCATCGGCTCGAGTTCCGGCAGACCCCGCAGCCCCGGTTCCCGGGTGGCCATGACCAGATCGACGGCGTACTGGGCGACCGAGTTGTCGACGTAGATCCGATCGGTGACGAGCTGCAGGTCCTCGAGTTCGGTCAAGTTGATCACCTGGCCGGCTTCGGGCATCGACGCACCGACCCGGCGCACGATTTCCATCTCCTCGCTCGGCGTCGGGTAGTCGACCACGACCTTCATCAGGAAACGGTCCCGCTGGGCCTCGGGGAGCGTGTAGACACCCTCGGACTCCACCGGGTTCTGGGTGGCCAGCACGAGGAAGGGGGAGGGGAGCGGCCGGGTGGTTCCACCGATCGAAACCTGCCGCTCCGCCATCACCTCCAACAGTGCAGACTGCACCTTCGCGGGTGCCCGGTTGATCTCGTCGGTCAACACCAGATTGGCGAACACCGGGCCCCATTCGATGTCGAATTTTTCCGCTCCGGCCCGCCAGATCCGGGTTCCGATGAGGTCCGACGGCAACAGGTCGGGGGTGAACTGGAGCCGCACGAAGCTGCCGCCGATCGTCTTCGCCATCGTCGAGACGGCCAAGGTCTTGGCCAACCCCGGAAGACCCTCGAGCAGAACGTGACCCCGCGCCAGCAGCGCCACCAGGAGCCGTTCGATCATGTGATCCTGACCGACGATGACCTTTTTGATCTCGTACTGAACGCGCTCAAGAGCCCGAGCCGCTTCCGGCGCCGAACGGGTTGGTCCCTCGCGGTTGGCGGCGAGCGGATCGTGGTGATTGGTCATCGATGCGTTCCTTGGTCAACCGTCTCGGACGGGTTCGGTGGCCCTGCAGGTATCCCCGCCGGCCGACGGGTCGCCGCCGGAATCCTGTCGGCCAGGATGCCATCATTCTCAAATCGGCTGAAAAACGGGGTAAATGGATCGCCGGTGAACATGAATCGGGGCTCGGGGTCTGGAATCGGATGGTCGAGGCTCGGCAGGCGGCCGATCAGTACTTAACGTGGAGGCATGCGACTGTTGGTTGTCGATGACGAGGAGGATCTGGCGTCCGCGGTGGCCGAGGCCCTTCGCAGGGAAGGATACGCCGTTGACGTGGCACTCACCGGTCAGGACGCGCTCGACCGGCTCATCATCAATCCCTACGATCTGGTGCTGCTCGATCTGACGCTGCCCGACATCGACGGCATCGAGGTGTGCCGACTGATACGCACGGATGCCATGTTCGACCCCTCCACCAGGATACTCATGGTCACGGCCAGGGATTCGGTGGCCGACCGGGTGACCGGACTCGACCTCGGAGCAGACGATTATCTGGTCAAACCCTTTGCTTTACCGGAGCTTTCGGCTCGGGTTCGTACGTTGTTGAGGCGGGAAACGACTGGCGGTGATGCCGTACTGCTCGCCGGAGAGCTCGCCCTGGATACGGCCCGCCAGCTCGTTTCCTGGCACGACCAGCCGATTGAACTGACGACCAAGGAATTCTCGCTCTTGCGCTACTTCATGTCCCACCAAGGAGAGGTTCTCTCCCAGGAGCGCCTGCTCGAGCACGTTTGGGACGAGATGCTCGATCCGTTCACCAATACCGCACGGGTGACGGTCGGCACGCTCCGACGCAAGCTTGCTGCGGCCACGGGCGAGAACTTCATCGAGACCGTCATCGGATCCGGCTACCGGTTCACGGCACCCGAGGTCGTCGACTCATGACGGCCGCGCCGATGCGACGTAAACCGCCGCACCTGCCGGGCCCCCGATGGGTGGTGCCCCGCTGGGCCCAGTCGATCAAGTTCCGGCTGGCTCTGACCTATGCCGTGACGGTCTACGCCGTCGGGTCGATCCTGATCGGCGCCATGTACGCCTGGCAGGTCCATCAACTCGATCAACCGCAGCTGCTCGCCGAGCAGCGGTGGATACACGACACCCGCACCGGCCAGGTCTACGAGGTCTCAACGCTCACGACCGACTCGTTTCGCGGCTACCTGCTCGAGGTGTTCGAGCAGAATGTCAACCTCGCGACCATCGAGAACCTGAAGCGGGCGTCGTTGGTCGGGTTGCTCGTTCTCGTCGCGGTGGCCTTTCTCATCGGTTGGATTCTGGCCACGATCACCCTTCGACCCATCAACCGCATGGTGGCGGTGGCCCGTGACATCTCCGGCTCGGACCTGTCCCGGCGGATCGACCTTCAGGGCCACGACGACGAGCTTCGCCGGCTGGCCGACACGTTCGACGCCATGCTCGATCGGCTGCAGAACGCATTCGAGGACCAGCGGCGTTTCGTCCAGGACGCGTCCCATGAGCTGCGCAATCCGTTGGCGGTGGCGCGCACCAACCTGGAACTCGCCCTGTCGAATCCGGACGCAGGTCCCGAGGAGCTGCGCCGTTCGGTCGAGCTGGCCCACCGCTCAACGGGCCGGATGAGTGATCTCGTCGACGATCTGCTCGTCCAGGCCCGGAGCGGCGTTCCGCAGATCGAGCAGGTCGACGTCGACCTCGCCTCGGTGGCCGACGACGTCCGCCAGCAGTTCCTCGGTCCGGCCCGCGAACGGTCGATTTCGATCCAGCGATCCACCTCCGGCTCACCGGTGGTACGGGGCGACGAGCCGTCGCTCAATCGGGTCGTCACCAACCTGGTTTCCAATGCCCTGCGGTTCGCACCGCCGCACACCGCGGTCGATGTTGGTGTCAGCTCCGAGGACGGAACCGTTGAACTGTGGGTTGCCGACAAGGGTCCCGGTCTGTCGGCCGAGGATCGAAAGCAGGTCTTCAATCGCTTCTGGCGCGGCAGCAACGCCGGGACCGGATCCGGGCTCGGACTGAGCATCGTGAAGCAGGTCGTCGAACGCCACGGCGGATCCGTCGGTGTCACCTCGGACCCCGGAGCAGGAGCGACCTTTGTGGTTCGTCTGCCGCAGTCGGCTACAGCGAGAGGCGCGTCGGTCGATCAGAGAACCGATGAACTCGACCCTTCGATTGTCGACGCTGCGGCGGGAAATCGGGTGACGGGCGCCGCCGGCGCCGCCGTCTCGTCTGGGTCTACTGGGCCGGATGAAACTACTGTGGAGGAATCGAGCACCTGGGCGAGTGCGCAGGCGCCGACCTCGGCGCAAGGAGGTCAGCCGTGAAATCGGAGTTCGAGCGATTCGGGGACAACGACCCCACGACGCCGATGTTCGAGGGGCTTCCACCGAATCGAACCGACGAGACGCCCCGACCGAGCTGGGAGCCGTCGAGCGGATCGACGACGCCGCCACCCCCACCCACTCCATACGCCGCACCGGATTCCCCGGCGGTCGAGTCGCGACGGGCTGGAGCCGATTCCACTGAATCCACCGCACCGTCGCAACGACCGATCTCCGCCGCGCCGGCCACGGTCATCGACTCGACGACCTTCCCGCAGACGAACCACGGGCCGTCCCAGCCCCGGACCCAGCCTCGCCCCGTTCAGCCCCTGCCCGCACAGCCCCGGCCGGTCACCGGTGGCCCGACGGCTCCCAACTATGCGCCGCCCGCCACCCAGGCGCCACCTCCCCCGATGGAACCGACGGCGTCGAAGACCTTCACCCCATCGAGCCCTCCGAAACCGCCGGAAGGTCCAGGTCAAAAGCCCGGCGGCGCAGGCCGCCTCAGCCGTTGGGGATGGCGCTCCCTCGTGGCGTTCATCGCCGGCGGCCTCATCGCCGCCGCCGGATTCGCCGCCGGCGAGTTCAACGACGAGGTCGTTGCGCCCAGCGCCGGTCCGACGCCGACCTCGATCGTGGTTCGAAGCGAGGGCGTGAGCGATGTGGTCGACGAGCCGGCGTCGCTGGTGGCCGAGGTACTCGGCCCGTCGGTGGTGCAGATCCGGACAGACTTCGGACTCGGGTCGGGCGTCATCTACCGCGACGGCTACATCCTCACCAACAACCATGTGATCGAGGACGCCCAGTTGCTGAGCGTCAGGCTGTCGACCGACGAGACGTTCGAGGCCGAGTTGGTCGGGGCCGACGCCAGTAAGGATCTGGCCGTGCTCTCGGTCGGTGAGCGGGATCTGCCGGTCGCTGATCTGGCGCTCGACACCCCGGTCCGGGTCGGCCAGATCGCGGTTGCAATCGGATCCCCATTCGATCTCCAGCAGACGGTTACCGCCGGCATCGTGTCGGCAGTCAACCGTCCGGTTCCGAGCCGGACGCCCCAGGTGTACGTGGCCATGATCCAGACCGACGCCCCGATCAATCCGGGTAACTCGGGCGGAGCCCTGGCTGATCGCGACGGTCGGGTGATCGGCATCAACACGGCCATTCAGACCGACGGGTTCAGCGGCACGAACGCCGGAGTCGGCTTCGCCATCCCGATCGTCGACGCTGTACGGATCGCCGATCTGCTGGTGTCCGGCGAACCGATCGAACCGGGGTATCTCGGTGTCTCCGGGCAGGCGCCCGACGGCGGCGAGCCCGGCGTCGAGATCGTCGAGGTGACAAACGGCTCGGCTGCCGAGATGGCCGGGATCGAAGTCGGAGACCGAGTGCTCAGCCTCGACGAGGCACCCGTCACCAGCATCACGGAACTGGCGGGCCTCGTACTGGCCCGGCAAGCCGGCGACGAGGTCAGCCTCCGGGTGGTGCGTGACGGCGTCGAGATCGACGTCGGAGCTGTGCTCGGCGCCCGTCCCTGACGCGGCTCGCCGCCGTTATCATCGAACCCGATGGACGCAACAACCCTTGTCATCATTGCCGTCGTCGCCCTGGTCGCCCTCGTCGGCCTCGGCCTCGTCGTGGCCCGATCGCGGCGTCGAGTGGTCGTGCCCGGCACGCTCGACGAACTCGAGCGGCCCGAACCGGACCTGCAGCTCGATGACACCCGCGACAGTGTGCTCGTCGAGGAGCCGACCGCTCCGGTCGTCGTCGAACCGGAACCTGTCGTCAAGCCCTCGTTCTTCGAACGGCTCACCAAGGCCCGCAGCGCCTTCGCCGGGTACCTCGGCGGGCTCGTCGGCCTTGACCGAATCGGGGAAGACGAGTGGGAGGAGCTGGAGGAGGCGCTGATCCGAGCCGACGTCGGGGTCAAGACGTCGATGGCGTTGATCGCCGATGTCCGGGCCGAGGCAAAGGAGGCCGACGCAACGGACGGCGCCGCGGTGCTGGAGATTCTCAAGACTCGAATGCATCGGGAGCTGGCGGGCAAGGACCGATCGCTGCAACTCGACGAGGGCCAGACGAACGTTTGGCTGTTCGTCGGCGTCAACGGGGTCGGGAAGACCACGACCATCGGCAAGCTGGGCAAACGCCTGGTGGCCGAGGGTCGCAACCCGCTGATGGCGGCAGGCGACACGTTCCGGGCCGCTGCGGCGGAGCAACTCGCGCTCTGGTCCGAGCGGGCCGGGACAGACATCGTCCGTGGCAACGAGGGCGGCGATCCTTCGTCGGTCATCTTCGACGGCGTGCAGGCCGCTGCCGCCAGGGGTTGCGATGTCGTACTGGCCGACACCGCCGGCCGCCTCCAGAACAAGGCCAACCTGATGGACGAGCTCTCGAAGGTCCGCCGGGTGGCCGCCAAGGAGCCGGGCCACGTGTCGGAGGTCTTGCTCGTGCTGGACGCCACCACCGGGCAGAACGGACTCTCACAGGCCAAGGTCTTCACCGAGGCCGTCGATGTCACCGGCGTGGTTCTCACCAAACTCGACGGCTCGGCCAAGGGTGGCGTTGTGTTCGCCATCGAGTCCGAGTTCGGGTTACCGGTCAAGCTGGTCGGCCTCGGCGAGGGGGTCGACGACCTGGTCGATTTCGAGCCGAGCGAATTCGTCGACGCCCTCTTCGAGTAGCGGCGCTCCGCTGACCTCCGGGTCAGTCGGCGGTCGCAGGTGGTCGGAAGAACACCGCCACCTGCGCGGCGCCGGCGACAACGCCGCTCAGGGCGAGCGCCAGACCGGTGAACCCGTCGAGATCGTCGGCCACACCCATGGCATGATCGATCGACCATTCGCCGGGACCCAGCACCGCCAGGGCTGTCGCAGCCACGGCGATGATGAAGACGTACTCCCACCCCTCCTTGATGATGAAGAAGCCGTTGTGGCGATGCACCGTCCAGCCGGCCACCACCATTACCCCGATCATCGCCAGGGACGCCAAGCTGTGAAGCAGCCCGAGAGCCATGAGCAGGCCTGAGCCGATCTCCGCCCCCGCGGCGAGCGGCGCATGCAGCCGTCCGGGCTTCATCCCGATCGAATCGAACCAGCGCGCCGTGCCGGCCAGCCTGCCCCCCTTGAAGATCTTCGCATAGCCGTGCGCCGCCATCGCCAGCCCGAGCGACGCTCGGACAAGGAGAAGCGCAAGGTTCTGTGCATCGTTGTAATCCATGTCAACTCTCGTGAAGGTGTCGATTATCAGCATGCGGCGGTTCAACAGTGGTCCGAAAGGAACCTACCCGTTCCATGCCGTTGCCCGGTCACCGGCCTCTGCGTGGCCGTCACCGCCTTCAGGCCTCGCGGCTCCGACGCTGGTCGAATCGATCGGCGTCGCCCGGCCGGGACGCCGAGCCGGGGAGGATAGGATTGTGGTCCCATGTTTGAATCACTGACCGACACTTTTGAAGGCATCTTCAGCCGCCTCCGCAACAAAGGCGTTCTCACCGAAGCCGACGTCGACGAGGTCCTGCGCGAGATCCGGGTGGCGCTCCTCGAGGCCGACGTCAACCTGACGGTCGTCAAGAATCTGCGCTCGCGAATCAAGGAACGAGCCGTGGGCGAGGAGGTGCACAAGGCCCTCAACCCGGCCCAGCAGGTCGTCAAGATCGTCAACGAGGAGCTCACCGCCAGCCTCGGCGGGGAGACCATGGAAATCGTCTACGCCTCGAAGCCGCCGACGGTGGTGATGATGGCCGGCCTCCAGGGTTCGGGGAAGACGACCAGCTCGGCCAAGCTCGCCCGCTGGTTCAAGAGCCAGGGGCGCAATCCGCTGCTTGTCGGCGCCGACCTGCAGCGACCGGCGGCCGTGGAGCAGCTCCGCACCCTCGGTCGCCAGATCGACGTTCCGGTGTACAGCGACCCGTCCGACCCGGTCACGGTGGCCTCGAAGGCGATCGACGAAGCCCGATCCACCGGCCGTGACGTGGTGATCGTCGACACCGCCGGTCGGCTCGCCATCGATGAGGCGCTCATGGAGGAGGTCCGGCAGATCTCGGTCGCCGTCGACCCCGACTACACGTTCCTCGTCGTCGACGCGATGACCGGCCAGGACGCCGTCAATGTGGCCGAGGCGTTCCACGAGAAACTGGCGCTCGACGGCGTCATCCTCACCAAACTCGACGGCGACGCCCGAGGTGGCGCCGCACTCTCGGTCAAGGAGGTGGTGGGGCGACCCATCGCCTTCGCTGCCACCGGTGAGAAGATCGACGACTTCGATCTCTTCCATCCCGACCGGATGGCCAGTCGCATCCTTGGTATGGGCGACATGCTCACCCTGATCGAGAAGGCCGAGCAGACGTTCGAGCAGTCCGAGGCCGAGGAGGCGGCGGCCAAACTCCTGGAAGGCCAGTTCACCCTCGACGACTTCCTCGCCCAGATGCAGCAGCTCAAGAAGATGGGCCCGCTCAACAACCTGATCGGGTTGATGCCCGGTATGCCCAAGGAGATCCGCGACGTTGAGATCGAGGACAAGCAGGTCAATCAAATCGAGGCCATCATCCGTTCGATGACGCTCGAGGAGCGGGCCAATCCCGACATCATCGACGCGTCTCGCCGGGCCCGCATCGCCACCGGCTCGGGCACGAACCCGACCCAGGTCTCCGGTCTCGTGAACCAGTTCTCCGAGATGCGCAAGATGATGAAGCGGTTCGGCGGCATGGGCACGAAGAAGACCCGCCGCGACCGTCGGGGCAAGAAGAAGAAAGGGGCCAAGGGACGCAAGGGTGGTGGCGGTCGAGTCACCCCCAAGGGCGGCGGTCGTCATCAGAGCGGTCGGGTCACCCCCAAGGGCACCAAAGACGGCAAGGCACCGCTGATGCTCCCTGGTTTGGATCGTCTCGATGAGGCCGAGCTGGAGAAGATGGCCAAGGAGTTCGAGCTCTAGAGCTGCGACCTCCGGGTGGTCACGGCTGGTCGGTCGTCTGCTCGAGGACCACGGTGAGGGAGATACCGGCGTTCAAGCTGGCGGCCACCGAGCAGTACTTGTTGGTGGCCAGGTCGACGAAGCGCTCGGCCATCTCCTGCTTGAGGCCGGGGGCATCGATGATGTGGGTGGCTCGAATCTCGGTGTAGTACGACGGGGTACCGTCGGCCCTGTCGCCCTCCAGCTCGATCCGGTACGAGTTCAGCTCGAGGCGACGCTTGCGGATCATCTCCACGACGTCGAAGGCCGAACAGGCCCCGAGGGCGTTGAGAAGTACCTCCATAGGGTTCATACCGGTCTTGGCGTACGACTCGCCGTCGATCATCAACTGTTGGCCGTCGGGGGTTCGGCCCAGGAAACGTTTGCCGTCGAGGTGGAAGATCGTGGTCTGTTTGGTCGAACCGGGTTTGGCCATGACGCTCAGTATGGAGCCGGGGGTGCCCGAAATTGCGGGGCGCGACGAGTGGAGCCGGAATCAGGCTTCGATAAGCTCGAATGTTGCTTGATCCGCGCACGTCGGACGCAAGTCGCCGGGCGAAGTCGCCGGGCGACGGCGCTTGGCGAGGACGCCTTGCACGCAAGCACCACGCACCCGAGACCTGGAGAGAGAATCCATCGTGGCAGTGAAACTGCGCCTCATGCGCATGGGGAAGAAGAAGCAACCGACCTTCCGAGTCGTCGCCGCCGACGCTCGTTCCCCCCGTGACGGTCGGTTCATCGAGATCGTCGGTACCTACAACCCCCGTACCGAACCCTCCGACATCAAGATCGACAACGCCAAGGCCGTTCGCTGGCTCCGCAACGGCGCTCAGCCCACCGACCGGGTCGTGAAGCTCCTCAAGGCGTCAGGAGCATGGGACGCCTTCGAAAGCGGCACCAGCGTCGAGGAACTGGAGGCCGTCGCCGCCCGCGAAGCCGAGGCCGCTGCAGCCGAGGGCACTGCGTCCGAATCCACCGCGTCCGGCTCCACCGCGTCCACCGCGTCCACCGGGTCCGGCTCCGACGCCCCGGCTGCTGCCGGCGCCGAAGCGTGAGCGCGGAAACTTCCATGAGCGATTCTCCCGCCCCCACCGCCGAGGCCGTTCTCCTACACCTCTGTCGGGCCATGGTCTCGGAGCCCGACGACGTGTCGATCGAGACGACGGCCGACGGTGACCGGGTGCGGCTCGACGTGAGCGTCAACTCCGACGACATGGGCCGCGTGATCGGTCGTCGCGGCCGGGTGGCGTCGGCCATCCGGACGGTCGTCGGTGCGGCCGCCGCCAAGGACGGTGTGGTCACCGAGGTCGAGTTCGTCGAGTAACGTCCCTCGGGCTCGCCCGGCTTCGACGCCTTCGACCGACTTCCCGCTTGATCCGATGAGCGAGACCACCGCCAACACCGAACCCGATGCGTCGGGCTCCGAGCCGTACCTCGAGGTCGGCCGTATCGGTAAGGCCCACGGTCTTCGGGGTGAGGTGGTCGTGACCTGGATCACCAACTTGGTCGACGATCGAACCCGGCCCGGTTCACGGTTTCGGGCCACCGGCGGCCCCATCCTCGGTGAGGACTGGCTGACCATCGTCACCGCGCGACCCCACCAGGATCGATGGCTGGTCCGCTTCCAGGGAATCGACGACCGCACGGCGGCCGACCGTCTGCGGGGCATCGTTCTCGAAGCCGAACCGCTCGACACCGAGGGCGAGGTCTTCGTCCACGAACTGGTCGACAAGATCCTCGTCGATCAGCACGGCACCGAGCACGGCCCCGTCGTCGCGCTGGTCGCCAATCCGGCCTCCGACCTGCTCGAACTGGCCGACGGCAGCCTGATCCCGCTGGCGTTCTACCGGAGTCACGACGACGAGCGCGTTCAAGTCGACGTGCCGGCCGGCCTGCTCGACGACGCCTGACCCGACCCGGGAACGCCATGCGAATCGACGTCTTCACGATCCTTCCCGACATGGTCGAGGGATTCGTGTCAGCGAGCATCATCGGCAAGGCTCAGGAGGCGGGAACCCTCGACATCCGGGTCCACGACCCGCGTGACACGACCACCGACGTGCACCGGACCGTCGACGATTCGCCGTTCGGCGGTGGCGCCGGCATGGTGCTCAAGCCCGAGCCCATCTTCGACATCGTCGAACAGGTCGATCCGCCCAGGCCGCTCATCTACCTGGCTCCATCGGGCCGGACCTTCACCCAAGCGGTGGCCGCGGGTCTCGCCGCCACCGACGGATTCTCACTGCTGTGTGGCCGGTTCGAGGGTGTGGACGAGCGGGTGCGGGCCCATCTGGTCGATGATGAGCTGTCGATCGGCGACTACGTGTTGGCCGGGGGAGAGGTGGCCGCCGCCGTGGTCATCGAGGCTGTCGGCCGCCTCGTACCGGGCGTCGTGGGCAATGTGGCGTCGACCGAAGACGAATCGTTTGCCGACGGTCTGCTCGAGTACCCGCACTACACTCGTCCGGCGACCTACCGGGGCTGGGTTGTGCCCGAGGTGTTGCGTTCGGGCGATCACGGCCGGGTGGCCCGGTGGCGGCGAGGCATGGCCCTCGTCAAGACGGCAACAAACCGACCCGACCTGTTGAGCGAACGCGGTGGCCTGACCGACGCCGACCGGGCACTCCTCGCCGAATTCGATCTGCGTATTCCAGACGTCTGAGCACCCGACGCGGGTCAGTCCGGACGGAGCAGTTTTGCGAGGGCGCTGTCGCCTCGGGATCGCCACGTTGATCCGCGGGAACGTCGCCAGACGTCGGTGATCTCGGCCTCCGGCGCCTCCACCACCCGAGGGTGAACGTAGGAGTTACGGGCCACCGCCCGGGTATTGCCCAGTTCCGCGGCGCTGTGGTCGATCGCATCCAGCACCCTCGCACCCTCCACCCGGGCCTCGAGCGCCACCCGCGATCCGCCCCACAGTCGAAAGTCCTTGGCGGTGAAGGAGGCGCCGACCGTGGCGGCCAGGGCGGCGTTCACATCCATGGCCGACACTTCACGCTCGCATCCGTCGTCATCGGTGAACCAGAACAGCGCCCGACGGTCCGCATCGGCGAGTCCGACCAGGACGTCGGCCAGCTCGTCGTCCTCGATGATCACCAGCCGCGGTTTACCGGACTTGGCCGTGTAATCGAGCTGCACATAGCCGCCGTCACCGGAGCGGTCGGTGTCGTCGACCGTCGAGAGATGATCGGCCTGCAGCGTGGTGGCGCCGTGGTGGCCTACCTCGGCCGACTCCCGATTCCCGATTCGGAGCAACCCCTCGTCGATCAGCCGGAGTATCGCTCCGATGGCGTGGTTCCGACTCCCGACATCCTCGTCGAGCCAGCGCGACACCTGACGCCGGATCGGGATCAGCGCCCGGCCGAAGTAGGCGAGTCGATCGAATTTCTGGCGTTCCCGGGCGTCGCGAAACGCTTGGTGGTACCGGTACTGCTTGCGGCCGGCGTCATCGATTCCGGTGGCCTGGATATGACCGATGTCGTCTCGGCACAGCCACACGTCTTTCCACGCCGGCGGCACGGCGAGCCCCACAAGCCGGTCCCGTTGTGGAGGTGTGAGCACGGTGTCGCCGTCGAGGTAACTGAAGCCACGGCCGCAGCGACGTCGGCGATAGCCAGGCTCGTCGGCTTCGACGTAGCGCAGCCCGGCCACCTCCGCCAGGCGTTGTGGATCCCGCCGGGCCAACCCGGTTGGTACACGAACCATGGGCCCGATTGTGTATCAGGTCGTCGATGCCTGCTCGGTCACGCCGGCTCGGTCCGCCAACCCGTGGCTGGGGTTGGTATCGGCTCGCAGGGCGCCGAGGAGGGCGTCGATGAAGGCGGGCAGATCGCCAGGATGGCGGGACGTGATCAGGGCGTCGTCGATCACCACCTCGGCATCGACGACGTCGGCACCTGCATTGACCAGATCGGTCCGGATCGACCGGTAGCCGGTGAGTTGCCTACCCTCGACGACGGCGGCTTCGATCAGCAGGCTGGGAGCGTGGCAGATGGCCGCTGTCGGGACAGGTCGCCTCACGAGGTCGGCCACGAGTTCCACGACCGCGTCGTCGGTGCGGAGCCGGTCCGGTGAGAAACCACCGGGAATCAGGAGGCCGACATAGGAGTCGGGGTCGACGGTGGAAACCGGGCGGTCGATCGTCACCTCGGTGCCCCTCTTGCCGGTGACGGTGCCCGAATCGGAGCCGATGACCTCGACCTGATAGCCGGCCTCGAGCAGGGCATCACGGGGCTCGGTGAATTCGACATCCTCGAAGTCGTCGGCAAGGACGACCGCGATCGTTCCTTGGGACGAAGCGTTCGAGTCGGTGCCGGCTGAGGCCTCAGTGTTGGGAGAGCTCGTCATGGTGGAACCGTACCCGGCGACCCGTCCGCTGAAACCGCCGGGCGGGTGTGGAGCGGGTTGGAGTTTCGCCGGACACAGCTAGGCTTGATAGGCGCTGCCGCACCACTGCGGCCTCGAAAACGCGTCAATCCAGACGGCGCCCCTTCCCGATCTGAGAAGTTTCGCGAACAGGAACCCACGATGAACACGATCCATGTTGTTGAACAAGCCCAGCTCCGCGACGAGGTCCCAGAATTCGCGCCGGGTGACACCGTGAAGGTGCACGTCAAGGTCGTCGAGGGCAACCGCGAGCGCGTCCAGGTCTTCCAGGGTGTGGTCATCGCCCGGCGGGGCGACGGCATCCGGGAGACGTTCACCGTGCGCAAACTCAGCTTCGGCGTCGGCGTCGAGCGCATCTTCCCCCTGCATTCACCGATCATCGACAAGATCGAGCTGGTCACCCGGGGTGACGTACGTCGCGCCAAGCTCTACTATCTCCGGGATCGGGTCGGCAAGGCCGCCAAGGTGAAGGAAAAGCGCGACCGCTAGGTCGCTCCTCCGCCTCGATCGGTTCGAACCTGCTCCACGACAAGGTGAGGCTCCGGCGAGTCTCGGCGACGGAAGAGGTAACCGCATTTGAGTAGCGAAGATCTCGAACGCTACGAGTCCGAGGCCGAACTTTCGCTGTTTCGCGAGTACCGCGATGTGGTGGCGATGTTCCGCTACGTCGTCGAGACGGATCGTCGAGCCTACCTGGCCAACGAGGTGACCCGGCTCTCCAAGCCGGGCTCCGAGATGCTCGAATTCGAGCTGGTCGACGCCTGGGTCTGGGATACCTATCGCCAGTCCCGCTTCCTGAAACGGGTCACAATCTCAACCACCCGGGGTGTCACGATCGAGGAACTGCCCGAGCGCGAGCTCTGAGCGCGGGCCTGTCGATGGTCCCGCACCTGTTGGGATCAGCAAGTGGGAACACACAATCGAGATCTGGGCCGTCGGGGCGAAGCGGCCGCCTCACGCTGGTACGAGGCGTCCGGCTACCGGATCCTGGACCGCAACTGGCGATGTGCTCACGGCGAGCTCGACCTCGTCGTCGGCCGCGACGCCATCGTGGTCTTCGTGGAGGTCAAGGCCCGGTCCAGCGGCCGCTACGGGTCGGGATTCGACGCAGTCGGGCTGGCGAAACAACGGCGTTTGCGTCGACTGGCGTCGGCCTGGCTGACCGAGCGCCGCCGTCGCCGGGACCGCAGCGGTGAGCCGCCTGGTGGCTCGTTCACGGTCGACGTCCGGTTCGACGTGGTGGATGTCGACGCTCGAGGCCACGTCCGGGTGCGAGAGGCCTGCTTCTGAGGGTTCGGACCGGGGCTCAGAAGCGGGTGTGGCGATTGTGCCAACAGCCTCGGTGCCAGTGGCGTCGAAGGTCGGGCTCGTCGGGGGGAACGGCCACCAGATGCCCGACACCGGGAGGAATCTCTCGATTGCAGCCGGGGCAGATGTAGGTCTTGGTCGCCTCGTAGGGCTGTACGAACCGCGTCTCGGCGTTTTCGGCGGCCGACGGATCCAGCAGCGGTCCGGTACGGGGTGATTTGGACGACCCGGTCGTGGCGTGACTCGCAGGACCGTTCGATGCGCTGCTCGGCCGCCGGCCCGCTCGGGTGTCGCTTTTCCTCGCCCGGCTCTTGCGGCCCTTCGACTTCTTTCCCGCCTTCTTCCGGTCGCTCGACGACTCGGCGGCCGCGGCCTTGGCCGCTTCGCGGGCTCGGTTGCGTGACGGCATCGGTGACTCCTCGGCGACTACCCGGCGAGGGCCCAGGCCACGAGACCGATGACCACCGCAAGCGCCGCGGCCACGAAGAAGTAGTCGAACCGCGAGGCCCTATGCTTTCGATGCGGATCGAATCCCATAGGAGCAGTATGGCATCACCGACCAGTCGTTCGACCACCGATCGAACAGGCTCCCGTCGTCGACGGTCGCCCGTTCTGGCCCTGGCCCTGGCAGGACCGCTGATCGTGGCGGGGAGCCTGACGGCTTGTGCTGGTGAGGTGCCCGACGTGCCGTCGGGAGACCCCGTGCTGGTTCTGGGACGGGAGGTGTACAGCCGCAATTGCGTCGGCTGTCACGGCGCGTCCGGCCAGGGCGGTACCGGCGCCAAGCTCAACGGCGGGGTCGTCGCCGAGGAATACCCCGATCCGGCGGACCAGTTCGCCGTCATCGCCAACGGGAGGAATCAGATGCCGGCGTTCAGCGGGAAGCTCTCCGATGACGAGATCGAGGCTGTGGTCCGCTTCACCCGCGAGGGCCTCTGAGGCCACCTCACCTTTCCTGCTTCGCCGCCGCCGTTCCGTGCCGTCTCGCGACCCCCGCTTCCGGGGTCCCGACCCATCACGGTTCGGCGTGGAGGCTCGACTGTCAGACCTCTTGTCTAGGGTGTGATTCAGCACTCGTGATCGATTGACCAACGAGGTTCAGGCAGCAATCGCTCCTCTCCAGTAGATCCTGACGCGCCGATCCGGCGCCTCAATCTTCGAGACAAGGAGCGATCGCTCATGCTCGCCACCGTTTCAACCGCCGTCGTGCAAGGGGTCGACGGTCATCCCGTCACCGTCGAGGTCCATGTCAGCAACGGTCTGCCCGGCTACACGCTGGTCGGTCTCCCAGACGCGTCCTGTCGTGAGTCCCGCGACCGGGTCCGGGCCGCAGTGCTCTCCACCGGCCTCAAATGGCCCGATCGGCGGGTCACCATCAATCTCGCTCCAACGGGCCTGCGCAAACAGGGTGCGGCGCTCGATCTGCCGATCGCCCTCGGAGTTCTCGCCGCGTCCGGTCAGATCGAACCCGCGGCGATCCGATGCTACGGAGCCGTCGGAGAACTCGGCCTCGACGGCGTGATCCGTCCGGTCACCGGTCTTGTGTCGCTTGCCGACGCCATGGAAGCCGACGAGATCTTCGTGCCCCGGTGCGGGGCCGACCAGGCCGCCGTGGTTCGTCCCGGCCAGGTGCGGGGAGCGGCAACGCTCGGGGAGATCGTCGCTGGGCTGATCGGTTCCGAGCCCCTTCCATTAATCGTGGAGCCGCTGGCCGGTCCGAAGGCCGAACAACGGGCCGGCGATCTGGCCGATGTCCGGGGCCAGCCGTTGGCCCGTTGGGCACTCGAGATCAGCGCGGCCGGAGGCCACCACCTGTTGATGGTCGGCCCGCCGGGAGCGGGTAAAACCATGCTGGCCAGTCGCCTGGTGGGCCTTCTCCCCGATCTCGATGCTGCTCAGGCGTTGCTGACCACCCGTGTCCACTCGGCCGCCGGGTTGGCCGTGCCGCCCGGCGGGCTGGTCGAGCGCCCCCCGTTTCGAGCGCCGCATCAGGGCTCGTCGGCGGTGGCCATGTTGGGCGGAGGGTCGGCGGCGATGCGTCCCGGTGAGATCAGCTGCGCTCACAACGGGGTGCTCTTTCTCGATGAGCTTGGCGAGTTCTCGGTGCCGATCCTCGATGCCCTCCGTCAGCCGCTGGAGGAAGGGGTGATCCGCGTGTCGCGGGCGGCCCGGGCGGTCACGCTGCCTGCCCGCTTTCTCCTGGTCGCCGCGATGAACCCGTGCCCATGTGGTGAAGGTGCCGGAGACGGGCACTGTCGGTGCAGCGATGCCGCTCGTGCCCGCTATTCCCGTCGGCTGTCCGGGCCGTTGCTCGATCGATTCGATCTGAGGGTGGAAGTCCAGCCTCCCACGGCCTCGGTCCTGCTCGACGGGGTCGGCGAGGAGTCGTCGGCGGCAGTGGCGGATCGGGTGGCCGATGCCCGCGGCCGGGCCGCCTCCCGGGGCGTTCGCTGCAATGCCGACCTCCCGGCCCACTGCCTCGACGACGTGGCACCGCTTGCGCCGGCCGCCCGCGATCTGCTGCGGAAGGTATTGGAGGCGGGGGAGTTGACCGGTCGCGGTCTGCGTCGCGTCCGCACCGTGGCCCGCACGATCGCCGATCTCAATGGTGAGGGAGACGAGGTCTCGGTCGACACGATCCACGCCGCACTGGCGCTGCGGACCCAGCCGAGAACCGTTCTGGGGGTGGCATCGTGACCGTCGCCGTGCCGGAGCAGGTGCCGGAAACGTTTCGCCTGGCGGCGAAACGTCGTC
>JBFHEP010000058.1:0-16536 GCA_041584095.1 Acidimicrobiales bacterium
CGACGCCGCAGCCCGCACCGCCATCGGCGCCGAAATCACCGCACTGGTCGCCGAAGTCGGTCGCATCGGCGCCGACACCACCTTCGGTGGCGCCACCCTCTTCTCCGCCACCGCCCTGAACTTCCAGGTCGGTTCGGAGGGTAGCGGCGGCAACCAGATCGCCGTGACCGTCGGCGTCCTGACCACGGCCAGCACCGGCGGTGTCGACATCTCCACCCTGAGCGTGGCGGACGCCACTGCCGCCCGGGCCACGATCGAGACGGTCGACAGCGCCATCGCCGGGGTTTCGACCTCTCGCGGTGGTCTCGGTGCGGTCCAGAACCGACTCGAGTCGACCATCGCCAACCTCCAGGTCACCACCGAGAACCTGGTCGCCTCCGAATCACGGATCCGCGACACCGACATGGCCGCTGAGATGGTCACCTACACCAAGAACCAGATCCTGCAGCAGGCCGGAACCTCCATGCTGGCCCAGGCCAACGCCCTGCCCCAGTCGGTCCTGAACCTGCTGGGCTAATCGACGCAACTGAACGCCGGCGCCCGTTGACGGGTGCCGGCGTAACAGTTCCGCCCCCAACCGACCGCCGCCCTGTAGCACTCCTCCACCTCGACACACAGAAGTAGCACCATGACCTCCATCGACGGATTGATCACCGGCCTCAACACCACTCAGATCATCAGTCAGCTCATGCAGCTGGAGCGTGCTCCGCAGACCCGGCTCAAGCAGCGCCAGACCGAGGCTCAGAAGGTTGAAACCGAGCTTCGGGAGATGCGCTCGGACGTCCAGTCCATTCGCAACCTGGCCGCCGATCTTCGCCTCGGCTCGGGGTGGGACCGGCTGAAGGCGACGTCGTCGCACGAGTCGGTTTCGGTTTCGGCCGGCTCCGGCAACGTGTCGGGCGAAATCTCGTTCCTCGTGCAGCAGACGGCGAGAGCCCACACCATCTACTCCAACGAGACGGTTGCCTCACTCGACACCGTCATCACCTCGGGCGGCGGGACATCCCTCTCGTACAGTGGCACCACGGCGCTCGGGTTCGACAACCTGACCGCCACCGGCTTTCCCTCCGGACCTATCCAGTTCGAGGTGACCCAGGATTCCGCCGCGGCCACCGTCAGCGGCACGACCCCGTCCTACCCGGTCTCGTTCAGCAACGGCAACGGCAACGTCGACATTCGGGTCGGCGGCGTCGACTACGCACTCGACATCGCAGCCGGCACCTACAACGACGCTGCGTCACTCGCCACCGCCGTCGACCAGGCACTCACCGCAGCCGGCGCCTCCGGGGCGTTATCGGTGACGGTCGGGGCGTCGAACGAACTCGTGTTCACCACCGCCAACGAGGGCAGCGCCGCAACGCTGACGATCGTGGGCGGCAACGGCGCCTCGAAGCTGGGACTGACGGTCGGCACCACCGCCACCGGCACCGACGGCATCGTCGTCGTCGACGGCGTCACCAACACCATCACCGACACCGGCGCAGGCTCGGCGACGTTGAACGGCAGCGGCGGCACGATCACGGCCGACATCGTCGGCGGCATCCGCACCGGCACCGCCAGCGTCGAGAACGTCGGCTACGGTGGCGGCACGCTGGCCGAGGTCATCGATGCCATCAACAGCTCCGACGGGATCGGCTACCGGGCCATGGCCGTCAACACCGGTTCCGGCTACCGCATGCAGGTGATGGCCAAAGAGACCGGCGCAACCTCCTCGGTCGACCTCGACACCAGCGAGTTCACCGCTTTCAGCGGCTTCACCACGCTGGTGACGGGTCGTGACGCCCAGATCGAGATCCAGGGCGACAATCCCTACACCATCACGTCCGCGTCCAACACCTTCTCCGACATCATGCCCGGCGTGGATGTCACGGTCACCCAACCGACGACCGGCCCCGTCACGATCACGGTCGGCGAGGACAACGAAGCCCAGGCCGACGCCATCGCGGAAATCGTCGAGGCCGTCAACAGCTTCCTCGAGCGGGCCGATACGGCCACCGCGGCGAATCCGGGAGCGGATCCCGGCATCCTGTTCGGCAATTCGGCCGTGCGGAGAACACGCGACGCCATCCTGCGGTCGGTCACGGACGGGGTCTTCTCGTCGAGCTTCGAGGCGGCCAGCCTCGCCGGTATCACGGTGACCGAGAACGGACGGCTCGAGTTCAACCGGGCAGAGTTCATCGAGGCGTCGGAGAGCGATCGGGGCGAGCTCGAGCGTCTGTTCGTCGCCCCCACCGGCGACACCGACCTGGGCATCCTCGATCGGATCGTGCGGGCCGCCGAAGACGCGACCGCCACCGGATCGGGCCGTCTGTGGTCCGAGGCCGAGGCCACCAAGAGCCGCATCGAGCGCTGGGGCGACCAGATCGACTCCTATGAGAAGCGTCTCGAACTCCGGGAGGCGACCCTCCGGCGGCAGTACGCCGCGCTGGAGGTCGCCCTCGGTGCACTGAGTGAACAATCCAACTATCTGGCCGGCCAGCTCGCCGGTCTCACGACCAACCCAGGGGGTTAGGGACGTTGAACGCCTACGCACAAGCCCGGAACCGGTATCAGGACGACGGCATGAAGATGACCTCACCGCAACGGCTGGTCGTCCTCCTGTACCAGCGGCTCCTGCGGGACCTGCACGATGCCGATACCGCCATCGAGGACGGCCGCGTCGAGCACGCCCACAACGCTCTGATCCACGCCCAGGACATCGTGCTCGAGTTCCACCTGGCCCTCGACACGGAGGGATTCGAGGGCGGTGAGCGCTTGGCCGACATCTACGTCTACCTCACCGACCGACTGGTCGACGCGAACCGGGCCAAGGATCGAGCGATCATCGCCGAGTGCCGTTCGCTCGTGGAACCGCTGGCCGAGGCCTTCGAGTCGGCGGCTCATGTCCCCGCGTCGTCCGCTTTGACGACGGCGCCGGCGTGACCGCCTGGCCCCAACTGCTCGACGCCATGGAGCGCTCGCTCGACCACTACGAGGCTGCGCTCGATGCCGAGACCATCTCACCCGACCCTCACTGGCCGGCGGTCGATCCGCCGGGTGAACCGATTCCGTCGGAGTTGCTCGCTCGGGCGGCCGAACTGATGGCTCGCAACAACCGCATCGCCGCCGAGATGCGAAGGCGGCTGAAAGACCGCCCGATTCGCCAACCGCGGCGGGATGGCTACAGCCGCAACCAATCCGGCGTGTCGGTTCTTGACACGTCGGCCTGAGTGAGTCTGCCCAGGACCACAGGTCGGCGGGCCCGGGCCGGAGGTCTCAACCTCCACACATCTCCTCAAGGTAGGCGCCGTTCCGCTCGATACCAGTGGTGCGCAAGGAGGCGTTGACCGCAGGCGGCCCAGGGACGGGTCCCGCTCACCCAAGGATTCCGTCCCCATGTTCACACTAGATGCCGTCCGTCGGACGCCGTCCGTCGACACCGAAGAACGTGAAATCGCCGAGATCACCGCCGTCGCCCCCGAGGGTCGTCGTGCCGATCGGCCTGCTGAGCACTCGGCTCATCCGTCGTCCGACGCCAATGACGTCGCGGTGATCCGGCGACGTCTGGTTCAGGACCTTCACGAGGCCGACACCGCCATCCAGACGGGTCGAATCGAGGACGCCCACCGCGCCTTGATTCATGCCCAGGACATGGTGTTCGAGCAACACCTGGCCCTCGGCTCGGCAAATCCGAGGCGGCCTGGGAAGCGGTCGACCGACCTCTTCCTTCACCTCACCGACCGGCTGATCGATGCCAACCGGTTCAAGGACCGGGCAATCATCGCCGAGTGCCGCTCGCTGTTGGATCTGCTGACCGAAACGTGCGCCGCCGGTCGCACGGCTGCCAAGCCTGCGCTGACCTGATTCGGTCGCGGCGACCCGGCACCACGACGTGAAGCATTCACGGACGGCACCGCCTGCGCTCGGCCGATGCTGTCGAGTCAGCCCCCTGAGCGCCGCTCGGATCGAACCGGTCGGCTGCCTCGGCGCGCCCGCACGTCGGTCGGACCCTGCCGATCTAGGTCGGATTTCACAACCTCCGGTCTCCGCCTCAAGGTTTGCGGGTTTCGATTCGATACAGGTTTGGCGCACGGAGGCGTTCGACCACAGGCGGCCCAGGGACGGGTCCCGATCCTCGACAAGGTATTCCGTCCCCATGTTCATCTCCGATGCCACCAACCAGGCTTTGGCGCACGCACTCCGAGGGCTCGACGCTCAGCGACAGCTTCACGAGCAGAACATCGCCAACATCGAAACCCCCGGTTATCTCGCCCAGAAGGCGGACTTCGCCGGCAGTCTTCGACGGGCGCTCGAGTCGGACCGGATCGACGAAGCCGAGATCGACGTGACGAACTCGGTGCTACCGACCCGGCTCGACGGTAACAACGTCCGCTTGGACGACGAGATCACCGGGTTGACCAGGACGCAGCTACATCAGGACCTGGTGACCACGGCCCTCAACGCCCGCTATCGGTTGCTCCGCACGTCCTGGGACCGCTGATGGAACTCTTTCGTAGCCTCTCGATCGCCGAATCGGGGATGGACGTCTACCAGCAGTGGCTGGACGCGATCGCCGACAACATCGCCAACATCAACACGGTCACGCCCACCGACGAGGCTGCGTTCCAGGAGCGGTTCGTTGTGGCCCAGAGCCAGATCGGCGAGGGCCGGCCCGAGGGAGCCAAGGTGATCCGAGCCGAGTTCGGGAACCCGCTCGGACGAATCGTGTACGACCCCAGCCACCCGCTCGCCGACGAGGAAGGTTTCGTGCGGGTTCCCGACATGGATCTCACGGATCAGATGTCGAACCTCCTGATGGCTCAACGGAGTTACCAGGCCAATGTCGCCGCCTTCGAACGGGCCCGCGCCGCCTATGAGACCGCGCTCGAGATCGGGAGCTGAGGATGGTCAACTCGATTCAGCCAATCACGTCCGCATCGATCGACCCGGCCCGCCTGTCGCCTCGACTGGCGGAGACCGCCGATGCGTCGGGCGAGTCATCGTTCGCTTCAGCCGTCGGCGGTGCCCTCGACCAGCTCTCGGCCGCCGACAACCGCGCCGCCCGCGCCGCCGAGGCGGCCGCCACCGGCGACATCGCCTCGGTCGGCGAATACATGGTGGCGGCAACCGAAGCGCAGCTGACCGCCGAGCTCACGGTTGCGGTTCGCAACCGTGCCGTTGAGGCCTTCAACGACATCATGAGAATGCAGGTCTGATGGCGGGCAACGAACTGGCGGCGACATCCTCGAAGCAACTGCTCGGTCGACTCACCGTCGGGCAGCGAATCGGACTGGTGGCGGCGTTCGCCCTCACGGTCGGCGGGCTTCTCGCCATCAGCCGGCTGGGAGGCAACGGGCCGATGGCGCTGATGTTCTCCGACCTCGACGCCGATTCGGCCGCAACGGCAGTCGGCGAACTCGAGTCGCGTGGCGTGCCGTATGAGCTGACCGACGGTGGCCGCTCGATCCGGGTTCCGGCCGACCAGGTTCTCAACCTTCGAGTCGAGCTGGCGGGCAACGACATGGTCGCCCCGTCCGACGGATGGAGCCTCCTGGACGAGCAGGGTTTGACCGCGTCGGAGTTCGACCAGCGGGTCGGCTATCAGCGGGCCCTCCAGGGAGAGCTGGCCCGGACCATCTCGGCCATCGACGGCGTCAACGAGGCCAGTGTGCATCTGGTCATGCCCGAGCGGGACCTCTTCACCGGCGACGATGTCATGCCCACCGCCTCGGTACTGCTCCAGACCGGCGGGTCGGTGGTGACCTCGACCCAGGTGCGCTCGATCGTGAACCTGGTGGCCAACTCGGTCGAGGGGCTGACCGCCTCGATGGTTTCGGTCACGGACGAACGTGGGCGGCCGCTGGCCTCGCCGGAGGCCGGCGTGTCGGGTGGCGGTGACCTGGCCATGGAGCAGCAGGCCGCCTTCGAGCGGAATCTCACGACTCAACTCGATCGGCTGCTGGCCGCCGCCGCCGGACCCGGAAATGCCGTTGTCTCGGTGTCCGCCTCGCTCGACTTCGATTCGAGCAACGTCACCACCGAGACCTACGAGGAACTGGAAGAAGACGAAATCCAGGCCCGACTGACCGAGTCGACACGGATCGAACGATACCGAGGTGACGGTGCCGAACTCGACGCAGGGATCCTCGGCCCCGAGGACGAGCTGATCGAGGGCGAGCAGGGCGACACCACCGGGGTGTCGTACGATCTCGACGAAGCCGAGGTGAACTACGCCGTCGACAAGACGATCACGGTCACCGAACGTGCCCCCGGTGCGATCCGCTCCCTATCGGTCGCCGTCGTGGTCGACGAGGAGTCGGTCGACGCCGCCAGAGCCAGCGAACTCGAGTCGTTGGTGGCGGCGGGCGTCGGGTTCGACGAGGAGCGAGGCGACACCCTGGCCCTCACCGTCATCCCCTTCGACGACAGCTTTGGTGATCCCCCCGATTCGTTGGCGGCCACCGACGAGGAGTCGGCCGAGGAGGGTGGCGGGCTCGCCGACCTGCTGCCCCTGATCCGGATGGGCGTCATCGGTCTCATTGCCTTCCTCGCCACGGTCTTCACCGCCCTGTTCGCCCTCCGCGGTCGCCGCGGCCCGCAGGTCGTGGCACTGCGGCCCGCCGACCTCGAGCGTGACAATCCCGACCTCGAGGCCATCGGCGCCGCAGCGGTTGCGGCGCTGGGAACCGGTGGCGGCGACAGCGAGCCGACCGATCTGATCGCCCTCATCGAAAGCCAGCCCGAGGACGTGGCCGGCATGCTGCGCTCCTGGATGGCCGACGACCGGGTCGGTGAGCCGGTATGACCCAGACGGTCGCCGCCGACGGCGTCCGCCGAGCCGCCATCCTGATGCTCAGGCTTGGTGTCGAACAAGCCGGACCGCTTTTGCGCAGACTCCGCTCCGAAGAGGTGGCCGCCATCGTTGCGGAAATGGCCAGACTCGGTCCGGTCAACACCGAGATGGCCGACTCGATCTACGAGGAATTCACCAAGGTGGCCAGCTCCGGCACCAAGCCGCTCCGGGTGGGCGATGCCGATCTGGCCCGTGAGATGCTCGAAGCGAACTTCGGCGACCGGGCGGCGCGTGAGGTGCTGTCGACGATCGACGGGGTCGCCAACTCGGTTCCGTTCCAGTACCTCGACGCCCTGGACCCCGGCGTCGTCGCCGACCATCTCCAGGCCGAGCACCCTCAGGTCGCGGCCGCCGTCCTGTCGCACCTCGGCGCGGACGAGGCGGCAAAGGTTCTCAACACCCTGCCCGATGACATGCTGGCCGATGTCGGCGTGCGGCTCGGCCGCATGGAGAAGGTCGCCTCGGCCGCCGTCGACGCGTTGGAAACGGGGCTCCGGATCAAGATGACGCCCGTTCTCGAGCGTCGGTTCCGCGAAGCAGGGGGCGGGCCCATTCTCGTCGCCCTGCTGAACCGTATGGAAAACGAGTCGGCCGACGCCATCTTTGCCGCTCTGGAAACGTCGGATCCCGAGCTGGCCAAAGAGGTCCGAGCGCTCCTGTTCGTCTTCGAGGACCTCACGCTCCTGGACGACCGTCAGATGCAGCGGCTCCTCCGGGAGGTCGACATGTCGGTTCTGCCGCTGGCGCTCAAGGGAGCACCGAGCTGGCTCCGAGACCACGTCCTCGACAACCTCTCGTCTCGGGCCAAGGACAATCTGCTCGACGAGATGGAGATCATCGGCTCGGTTCGAATGGTCGACGTGGAGGAGGCCAGAGAGAAAATTCTGGAGGAGGTTCGGAAGTTGGAGTCGTCCGGCGAGCTGGTCATCAACCGGGGAGGCGGCGACTATGTCACCTGATCAGGTCGTCTCGGGCTCGGACGCCGAACGGGTCCGGCCGTTCTCGTTCGACCGGCACGAGACACCTCCGGCCCCCGGTCCCGCCCTCGCTGCGATCCATATCGAGCAGGAGGTCGAGCGCCGTACTCGAGAACTGACCGACGAAATCCGGGAAGAAGCCCGGCGCTCCGGTTTCGAAGAGGGCGCCGCCTCGGCCCGGGTCGAAATTGATTCCGTGATCGACGCGCTGCGTCAGGCAGTCGATCAAGCGGCCCGGTCGGCAGACGACGTCATCGACGATCTGGCCCGAAGTGCCCTGGTGGCCGGCATGGCCATAGCCGAAGCGGTGGTCGGAAAGGTGCTGGTGGAGGACCCCGAGGCCATGCTTGATCCCATTCGCCGGGCCATACACGAACTGGACGGCGACGACGAACTCGTCCTGCACCTGCACCCGGCCGATCACAACGCGATCCGCAGGGCCGTCGGCGGCAGTGACATTGGGGGCGACGGCACCGCCGTGTCGTCGGATCTGCCCGTACGCCTCAACTCGGTACGAATCGTCGACGACCCTTCGATCCATCGCGGCTCCTGCCGGGTCGAATCGGCCACGCGAATCGTCATCGACGGTATCGAACAGCGGCTCGACGACATCCGACGGGCGGTGCAGCAGTGGTGATCGAGCTGCTCAACGGCGAACGGTTCGATCCCCGCTCCCACATACGCCCCACTGTTCTCGGTCGATTGGAGTCGGTCGTCGGGCAGCACGCCACGGTCACCGGCCTCGAACTGGCCGTGGGCGACGTGATCGAAATCGGCCACAATCTCGGCGCCGACGTCTCGGTCCCGGATCACGGTGCCGTGCGGCCGGTCCGCGCCGAAGTGGTGGCCGCCTCCCGAAAACAGGCCACCGCACTGCCGTTCGGAACACTCAGCGGATTGACCCCCGGAGCCGAGGTGCGAAAGTCGGCGAGCCGTCGGATACCGGTCGGCTACGAGCTTCTCGGTCGAGTGCTCGACGGCACCGGCCGTCCGATGGACGGACGCGAACTCTCGGCGACCGAAACCGTTTCCGACGATGCGGTGGCCCCCGACCCCCTGACCCGGCCCCTGGTTCAGGCTCCCCTGCAGGTCGGCGTCCGGGCGATCGACGGTCTGATACCAGTCGGGATCGGCCAGCGGACCGGCATTTTCGCCGGGTCCGGCGTCGGCAAGTCGAGTCTGCTGTCGATGCTGATCCGGGGTACCGCGGCCCCGATCCGGGTGCTGGCCCTCATCGGCGAACGGGGCCGTGAGGTTCGCGAGTTCCTCGAACGGGATCTCGGGCCGGAGGGCCTGGCCCAGTCGGTGGTGATCGTCGCAACCGCTGAGCAGCCGGCGATCGTCCGCCGCCGGGCGGCGTTCGTCGCCACCCGTATCGCCGAGTGGTTCCGGGAGCAGGGCAACGACGTGTTGCTGCTGATGGATTCGCTGACCCGGTTCGCCATGGCCCATCGGGAGATCGGACTGGCGGCCGGCGAGATGCCGACATCGCGGGGCTATCCCCCATCGATTCCCGCCACGCTGTCGATGCTGCTCGAGCGGGCCGGCACCACGCCGTCGGGCTCCATCACCGGTATCTACACCGTGCTCGTCGAAGGCGACGACGCCGATGACCCGATCGGCGACACCGCCCGCTCGCTGCTCGACGGCCACATCGTCCTGCGCCGATCCCTGGCCGAGGCTGGCCACTTCCCCGCTGTTGACGTGCTGTCGTCGGCCAGCCGGATCGCGCCGTCGGTGACAACAGCCCACGAACAACGGATCATGGCCGACGTCCGAGCCATTCTGGCCACCGAGGCCGACGTCAAAGACCTGGTCCAGGTGGGCGCGTACCAGGCGGGGACCGATCCCGCCGTCGACCGGGCACTACGACTGGCCCCGGGAATCCGGGCCGTGCTCCACCAGCCGATGAACGAACTGACCCGTCGGGCCGACAGCTTCGCCCTGCTCGAAGATGCGTTGCGGGTCGAGGAGCTCCTGTCATGAGCCGGCTTCGCAGGGTGGCCCACATCGAGGGCCGGCGGCGGGACAAGGCCGGAGCCCAACTCTCCGAGGCCCGCCAGGAGCTGACCCGATATCACGAGCAGCTCAGGAGCATGATGGCCCCGACTGCGGAGCGGGAACCACGATCGGGCGCGTCGATGCTCGCCCACCGCCAGGCCGCGGGCCTCATGGTCGAACGACTGGTGGAGGCGACGCAGGCTCAGCGGGACGTCGTCAGCTCGGCCGAGGAGCACTTCGCGGAAACCGACAAACGAGCCCGACAGGTGGAGCGCGCCGTCGAGCTGGCGGACGAGCGTCAGGCCGCCGTCCGTCGCCGAGCCGCCGAGCGAATCATGGAGGACACCGTGATCGCCGTCACCGCCGGCCGCCGGACCCGTCCGCAAACGCAATCGCAACCGCAGTCACAACCGCAATGGAACCCTCAACGGGGAGGAGCACGATGAGCGCCTCGGCGATCACGTCGATAACCGACCGGATCGAGCAACTCACAGGACGCTTCGAGCCGCCTCCGATGGCGCTCGGCCAGGGCCCTTCGGTCGATGCCGGCTTTGCGGCCGAGTTGGCTCGACTCACCGCCGATCAGAAGGCGGCCTACTCGGCGAACACCTTGTCCGGCGCTGCGTATGCACCCATGTTCAACATGACGCCGACCACCGGCATGGTGTCCCTGGGAGCCGTTCCCGGCGCCACCGGCCCCGCCGCTGCGAGCCCGGCGGCGAGCACCGTGATCGATGCCGCGATGGATGAACTGGGCGTTCCCTACCTGTGGGGAGGAACGACGTCCGCGGGCTGGGACTGCTCGGGTCTCGTTCAACACGCCTACCGGCAGGCCGGCGTCTCGCTCCCCCGGGTGAGCAGGGACCAAGCCCGGATGGGGGTCGAGGTGCCAAGCATCGATCAAGCCATCCCCGGCGATCTGGTGGCGTTCGGCCAGCCCACCGTCGACCACATCGGGATCTACCTCGGGAACGGTCAGATGCTTCACGCTCCGCGTCGGGGCGACGTGGTGAAGATCGGCCCGATCCAGAGGAAGATCGCCACCATCCGCCGGGTCCTGACACCCGGAACGCCCGTGTCCACAGCCTCGCCCGCCTCGACCCGATTGAACCCGGCGAGCCAGGGAACGGCGGCCGCCGCGCCCGCCCAGTTCAAAACACTGTTCGAGCGGGCCGGATCGGCCCACGGCGTCGACCCGGGGCTGTTGGCGGCGGTGGCCAAGAACGAGTCGGCCTTCAATCCGAACGCCGTGAGCCCGGCGGGAGCCCAGGGGATCATGCAGTTCATGCCGGGAACAGCGGCCCAGTTCGGTGTTGATCCATTCGATCCGGCCTCGGCCATCGACGGCGCGGCCCGGTTCCTTCGCCAGCTCCAGGATCAGTTCGGCTCGGTCGAGCTGGCGCTGGCGGCCTACAACGCCGGACCTGGCAACGTCACCAAGTACGGCGGCATCCCCCCGTTCAACGAAACCCGCAATTACGTCACGAAGGTCATGGACACCTGGAGGGCAGGATCATGATCGTCGAGCCGAGACACCTGTTCCCGGGCCGAACCGAGTCCTCCGGGCCGGAGCCTGCGAGTCCGTCGCAACGCAACGGCGACGACGCCTTCGATCGGGCACTTTCGAACGCGCTGCGATCCGATCGCGCCGATCGCCCGACGGATCGGAATCGACGGCGACCCGGACCCGACGATGAACGAGCGCCGCGAACCACGGCCCGGCGGGATGATCGACGCGAAACCGCCGCCGACCGCGGCGACCAGCGCATCGGCGACGACGAGCCGGCCGGAACGGCCGAGAAGGTGAGCGAGAGGGAGCCGGCCGAGGGCGGCACCGGCGAGAACCGATCGGCGGCCGATGTTGACCGCTCGACCGGCGCCGACCCGACGCGACGCCCCGTCGATGCCGACGCGATCGACAGACGCGTCGCCGGGCATGCCGAGACCATGGAGGTGGCCGTCGCCGCTGCGCTCACCGCAGCGTCGGAAGACGGCGCCGTCGACCCGGCGGCTGCAGAAGGCGCCACCGGTCTTGTCACGGCGGCCGCACCGGTCCTGGCCACCGGATCCGCCGAATCCGGTTCGGTCGCCATCGGACCAGACCTCACCGCCGCGACGCCTGCCGCCGGTCCCGGCGACAGGTTGCCGGCCGAGCTCGACGGCGCTGTCGAAGGCGCCACCGAGCTGACGCCGACCGCACCCATCGTTGACGGTGGAGCGGGCGGGAACGATCTCAACGGGGCCGACCACCCAGTCGGTGCCGGAGACCCGGCCGCGACCGCCGGTCGGATCGATCGGCCGGCATCAAACGTCCGGCCCGCCATCGTGCCGATCGAGTCGACGGACGACGTCGAGGAAGCCGGTGACTCTGGAGGCGGCGCGGCGACCGACGGGAGCGTCGCTGGAAAGGCAACCGTGGCGGACGCAGCCGTGGCCACGGCGGGAGCCGCGGCGATGGCCGACCAGCGCCCGTCGTCGGCTCCCGATGCCGACTCGACCGACGTCTCGACGGATTCGTCCACGTCGACAGAGGTGTCGGACGCCGCCAGTGTCGCGCCGCTCGGTCAACGGACAACGTCCGGAGACCCCGAATCGGAGACGGACCCTGCGACCGGGAACCCATCACCGTCGCTCGACGCCTCCGACCTCGTCGACACGACCGAAGCGCCCGAGGCCGGCAGTGACGAAACCGTCGTACAACCAACACGCCTCGGGAACGATCGAACGCCTTCGGGCTTGTCCCCTGTAGCATCCGCTCGAACTCCCGCCTCCGCCCCGATCCGATCGATGCCGGCCGCGGTCGAGACGTCGAATCCCGCCCCTGAGCTGGTCGAGCTGCAGACAACCGGTCTGGCTGAGCGACTGCGACCGGCCTTGGCCGCCGTCCGCCGGGGCGTCAACGGCCTCGACGAGCTGCGACTCCGCATTCAGGACGACAATGCCGGTCCGATCAAGGTCGACATTGCGACCATCGACAATAGGGTTCGGGTTCTGCTCAGCGCCGGAAGCGACGATCTGATGCGCCAATTGGGCCAGGAACGGGACCGGCTGGCCGACGAGTTGCGGCGAGCCGGGTTCGACCAGGCATCCATCGACATCGAGGCCAACGACCCCGGCCGGCGGCACGGCCGGTATGACCGCGAGGCGCCCGACCGATCCGGGTCCGGCGCCGCCGACCCGGGCCTGGCCGGCGAGCCGACGGCGACCGCGATCGAACGAGCCGCGTCGCAGCGTGATCGAGGCCTGACCGGACTGGATCTCGACCTGTGATCCGCCGACCGTCCATTCGTCCAGCACGCATCCCCTACCGAACCAACGACATCAATCGTCGCCTGAGGACCGTCGGTCCGATGGCCATGTCCCCGAGGAGCACACCTTGCCCGATCCGATAGCCGCCGTTCCGGGGGCCACGGTGTCACCGACGGGCGGAGTCAATCCGCTCGAGCTGTACGCCGCGCCCAGTCAGAGTCCCGACCAGAATTCGGCGATCGACCAGGAGGCCTTCCTGAAACTGCTCGTCGCCCAGTTGAAGTACCAGGATCCGCTCGAGCCGACCAGCAATGAGGAATTCATCTCGCTCACCGCCCAGTTCACCACCGTGGAACGGTTGAACGAGCTGGCCGATCAAGGTCGGAGTCGAAGAACCAGTGAGGCGCTCAACACCGCCGGCGCCCTCGTCGGCCGAAGCATTTCGTTCCTGGATCAACTGGGTCTGGCGGTCCAGGCGACCGTCGACACGGCCACACTCATCGGCGGCGATGTCCGGCTGCTGACCGACCGGGGAACCGTCTCTCTCGATCAGATCATCGCCATCGGCGCTGCGGCCGGAACCAGTGCGCCGACGCCATCGTCAACCGGCACCCGGTCGACCGCGACACCGTCCGCCACAACCCAAGCAAGTGCCGCCGAAACGTCACCCACCCCGACACCGAGCCAGGAGGCCACCATCCAATGATCCGTTCCATGTACTCCGCCGTTTCCGGCCTGCGTAGCCATCAGACGATGATGGACGTCATCGGCAACAACATCGCCAACATCAACACCCACGGCTTCAAGAAGAGCCAGGCCCTGTTCCGGGAGGTTCTGAGCCAGACCGTCGTCGGCGCCCGTACGCCGGCCGATGGCATCGGCGGCACCAACCCTGCCCAGATCGGTCTGGGCACCAGCATCAACGCCATCTCCCAGGTCATGGAGCAGGGCGCCCTGCAGCGAACCGGTCGCTCCCTCGACCTCGCCATCGACGGCGACGGCTTCTTCGTCACCCGCTACGGCGGCGAAGAGCTCTACACCCGGGCCGGCGCCTTCTACCTCGATGCCGACGGGCGCCTCGTCACGAGCGACGGTGCACTCGTGCAGGGATGGCAGGCCGATGCTCTCGGTGTGATCAATTCGACGGCCGGCGTCAGCGACATTCTGATTCCGGTCAGCGGCGAGATCGATCCGGTACCGACGTCGGAGGTCCAGCTGGCGGGCAATCTGCCGGCCAACGCCACGGTGGGTGACACGGTCATCCTCAACGTCGACGTGTACGACCAGCAGGGTTTGCCGATCGCCATCACCTTGACCATGACCCACACGGCGGCCAACGAATGGACCGTGACCGGAACCTACGGTGACTCGGCGACGCCGTTCACCCTCACCGACAACGTGCTCACGTTCGACAGCCTCGGTGAGATCGTCAGTCCCGCCGACTTCGGCATCGACGTCGCCGCCGGCCAGCTTCCCAACGCCGTGGCCATGGTGTTCACGATCGGTGGGCCCGCCGTGTCCGGCAAGATGACGCAATACGGCCAGATCACCACGGCGTCGGTGCTTCAGCAGAACGGTTCCACGACCGGCTCACTGCAAGGTTTGTCGGTCGCGTCCGACGGTGTCATCACCGGCTCCTACTCCAACGGATCGGTTCGTGCACTGGCCCAGATCGGTATCGCCAACTTCGCCAACCCGGAGGGCCTCGAGCGGGTCACGGGATCGAACTGGCGGGGCACGGCCAACTCCGGTCTGGCTCAGGTCGGCGTCGCCGGCTTCGGCGGGCGGGGCGCCGCGGCGTCGACCACCCTCGAGATGTCCAATGTCGACCTCTCCGAGGAGTTCACCGCCATGATCCGGGCCCAGCGGGGATTCCAGGCCAACTCGCGGATGATCACCACCTCCGACGAGATGCTGCAGGAAGTGGTGAATATGAAGCGCTAGCGCCGATGAACGTTGCGCCTCCGCCGACCTGCTTACGGGTCGTGCGGGGCACAAAGTTCGGTGTGGGCGCGAGCCGATCAGCTCCCGCCCCGGCGGCGCCGGATCTCCGCCGACACCGCCGGCACCACTTTGTGCAGGTCGGCGATCACCGCATAGTCGGCCTTGGTCACCATGTTGGCCTCGGGGTCGGTGTTGATGGCCAGGATCCGCTTCGACGCCATGGCCCCGACCCAGTGCTGGATCGCACCGGAAATGCCGGTGGCGATGTAGATCTCCGGGGCGATCCGGGTGCCGGTCTGGCCGACCTGATCGGCATGCGGTCGCCAGCCGTTGTTGGTGACGGCTCGCGAGCAGCCGACCCGGCCGCCCAACAGCCCGGCCAACTCCTCCAGGACCTCGAATCCCTCGGCCGAGCCGACACCACGGCCGCCCGACACGACGACGGGCGACGTCGAGAGGGTGACACCCTGGGTTTCCACGGCCCGATCCTTGATCATGGTGATCGTGTGGCTGTCGTCGAGCTCCGGTTCGAACTGGGCGACCTCCGCTGACCCGACGGTATCGGCTTCGACCGCCGCCACCGCATGGTGGGCGAACGTGACGAGCTTGCGGTCGGCGACGAGGGTCGAGTCCTCCAGCAGAGAACCGCCCCACTGGAGCCGGGTCATCGTCCACTCGTCGTCGTCGGAGGCGTCGATCGCGGTGCAGTTGGCGACGAACGGCGAACCGGTCCGAGCGGCCAGCTGGGCCATGACCTCGTTGCCGCGGTCGGTTCCCACCGCCATGACGGCTGCGACATCGAGTTCGTCGGCCAGCTGGCGAACCGACTCGGCCCAGGCGTCCGGACCGTAGTCGACGAGCAGCTCGTGGCTGACGATGTGCACGGTCTCGGCCCCGTAGGCGGCGGCCTCGTCAGTCAGCCCGTCGGCTCCGTCACCGATGATCACGGCCTCGACGTCGACGCCCATCTGGTCGGCGAGGTCCTGGGCCGCGGTCAGCGCCTCTCGAGCTCCCTCGACCAGGGCGCCTCGGTCGTGTTCGAGGATGACGAGCAGCGACATGTCAGAGCACTCCAATCTCTTCGAGCAGGTCGACGACAGCGGTCGCCGCCTCCTCCGACGTACCGAGGATCACGGTCTCGGTGACCGTCTCGGCCGGTCGGTGGAGTCTCACCATGGTCTGGCCACCGGCCTCGGCGTCGAGGTCCATTGATGCCATTTGAGCCTTCTTGGAGGCGAGCCGGCCTTTCATGGTCGGATAGCGGGGCAGGTTGATGCCCTCCTTGACACCGAGCACCGCCGGTCGGGGCAGCTCGTAGACCTCGAATCCGGCGTCGACGGCGCGACGGGCCGTGATCCGCTCCGACTCGACATCTATCCCCTTGATGCCGTTGACGATTGGCCGCCCGAGAGCGTGCGCCACCCGAACCCCGACCTGGAAACCACCGGAGTCGGCCGACTCGTTGCCGAAGAGAATCAAGTCGAACTCGCCGCCTTCGGCCTCCAGGGACTGCACCGCCTCGGTGATGATGGC
>JBFHEP010000059.1:0-16376 GCA_041584095.1 Acidimicrobiales bacterium
CCACAGCGTGGCCTCCCGAGCCAGGATCCGACAGAGGTTGGCGGCGATCCGAGCGGTGTAGCGGGCGGACGCCGCCATCTGCGGTTGCGAATCCGCAACCGACAGCACAGGCACGACCTCATTGGACAAAGCGTCGGCGACCGCACATAGAAGGCGGTGAGCGTCGGGGCGATCGATCACGGAACGGGCAGCTCTGGGCTGCCTACGGCCAGTCGGCCGGCGTGAAGTCGGACGGCAGGAACAGATCGTCGGGGCTCAGCTCGGTGATCGACGAGCGACCCATGCCCATCATGGTCGACTCGATGCCCATGCGGAACACGTCGAGCACGTTCTCCACACCGGCCTGGCCGTTCACGGCCAGGCCCCAGAGGTAGGCTCGGCCGATCATCACCGCCCGGGCTCCCAGGGCAAGCGCCTTGACCACATCACTGCCGCGGCGAACGCCGCCGTCCATCACCACCTCGACCTGATCGCCGACCGCGTCGACGACGAGCGGCAGGACGCGGATTGGGGCCGGGGACCCGTCGAGGTTGTTCCCGCCGTGATTCGAAACCGAGATCGCCGTCGCCCCGGCGTCAACCGCCCGTCGAGCCTCGTCGACCCGCATCACGCCCTTGATCATCACCGGCCCGTCCCATTGCTCACACAGCCATGCGACGTCGTCCCACGACGGTGCAGGGGTGCCCATCCAGGTCCCGTACGCGTCGAAGAATCCCGGGGCGGGCGAGTCGGCGGTGGCGAAGTTCGGTACCTCCAGACTCGGTGGCTTCCAGCCGGCCCGCACCCAACGCAGCACCCACTCGACTTTGGTGATGCTCTCCGGGATGTGCTTCAGCACCGTTCTCACGTCGACCTGGTGCGGAATGTCGGGACTGCCCCAGTCGCGGGAATGGGAGAACGACCAGTCGGCGGTGAGTATCAGCCCGACGGCCCCGGCCCGCTTGGCCCGGTCGAGCCGTTCGACGATCGAGTCACGGCTTCCGGCCCAGTACACCTGGAAGAGCGTCTGCGGGTTGGCCGCGATCACCTCCTCGATCGGCTTGGATGCAAACGAGCTCAGCCCCATCACCACGCCGCGCGCCGCCGCGGCCCGAGCCACGGCCACCTCCCCCTCCGGATGCACGGCCTGAACCCCCGTTGGTGAGATCAGCACCGGCATCGACATGGATTGGCCCATGACGTGGGTGTCGATCACTCGACCAGTGGGTTGCCCGACCGTCACCGGGGCCAGTCTGATCTCGTCGAAGGCCGCGGTGTTGTCGGTCAGGGTCGCCCCCCGCTCGGAGCCTGCGATCAGAGCTCCGTACACCGAGCGGGGCAGAACCTTCCGGGCCCGCCTCTTCGCCACGGCCACCGACTCGAACCAGGTATTTCCCACACTCTTCTCCTGCCGTCACTTCCGGCTGTCGTGTCGGGCCCCCGGTCCGAAACCGGGCGCCGATCCGACCTCAGGCCAGCACGTCCTTGCTGATGATCGTCTTCATGATCTCCGAGGTTCCACCATAGATCCGGGTGACGCGGGCATCGGCGTAGGCGCGCCCGATCGGATACTCGGTGGTGAATCCGTAGCCGCCGTGGAGCTGAAGGCATCGGTCGATCGTGCGGCCCTGTAGCTCGGTGGCCCACAGCTTGATCATGGCGGCTTCGCCCGGTGTGAGCTCTCCCTCGTTGTGTCTGAGCACGCACTCGTGGAGGAACGATCGGGTCATCCGCACCTCGGTCGCCATCTCGGCCAGAACGAACTTCGTGTTCTGGAACGCCGAGATCGGCTGGCCGAACGCCGTCCGCTCCTTGACGTAGTCGACGGTCCAGTCGAGGGCCGATTTGGCCGCCGCCCATCCGTAGGCGGCGATCGACAGACGCTCCTGGGCCAGGTTGAAACCGAGATAGTCGAATCCCTTCCCCTCCTCGCCCAACATGTTGGTAGCGGGAACCCGAACATCGGAGAAGAACAGTTCGGATGTATCGGCCGAGTGTTGGCCGACTTTGTCGAGATTGCGTCCTCGCTCGAACCCCTCCATACCCCGCTCGACGACGAGGAGTGAAAAGCCCTGGCGGCCGACATCGGGATCGGTGCGGCACACCACGATCACCAGGTCGGAGTTGATGCCGTTGGTGATGAAGGTCTTGGCACCGTTCACGATCCACTCGTCCCCGTCGCGCTCGGCGGTGGTGCGAATGCCGGCCAGATCCGAACCGGTGCCCGGTTCCGTCATGGCGATCGCCGTGACGAGCTCGCCCGAGGCGACACCGGGAAGCCATCGCTCTGCCTGTTCGTCGGTGCAGTACTCGACGAGATACGGCGTGGTCACATCGTTGTGCAGCGTGAGACCGAGACCCCCACCACCCATACTGGCGGCCGCCAGCTCCTCGGCGATCACACAGTTGAAGCGGAAGTCGTCGGTGCCACCGCCGCCGTAGCGCTCGGGAATCGCCATGCCGGTGAACCCGTGTTTTCCCGCCTTGGCGTAGACGGCACGGTCGATGATCCCGTCGCGTTCCCACTGTTCGTAGTAGGGAGCCATTTCGGCCTCGATGAAAGCTCGGAAGCTCTCGCGGAACATGTCGTGGGTGTCGTCGTACATGAACGGTGCGTCACCAGGGTCTCGTCTGCGGCCGGACGTCGTCGCCGTGCCCTGAAGGTAGCGCATCACCGGGCCCGGGTCCCAGTCCGGGGGCGTCGCCCGGAGACCGGGATCAGGCGTCCTCGACGTCGGCCAGCACACCCCGAAGAACCGATTGACCGGAGTGGGTCGGATCACCGTCGAGAGGTTCGACGGAGATGTCGATGACGGGGAACGCGCTGTAATCGATCGAGTCGGGCAGATCGATCCTGGTCTCGCCCTCGGTGGTGGTCAGGTTGCCCAGGGAGATCATGCCGACGACGTCGGTATCGATCATCCAGACCTCATAGATCGAGTTCGGATCACCACCATCGAGTTCGGGGAGATCCAATTCGAGGAACTGATCATCGCCTCGCTGTTTCAGTACCGCAGTACCGGCTCCGGCGACCGGCACCGGAAGGCCGTCGTTGGCGATGGCGGCCTGAGCCACCGTCACGTCGGCGTTGACGGTCCGGACAATCAGGGCTGCGCCGGTGGCAAGGACGAGCGCGAGCGCGGCGGCGGCGGCCAGCGCAGCGGAGATACCGTAGAGGCCGGTGCGGGAACGGGGCTGCATCGGCGGAACCGGATCCGGGGTGCGGGAGGCATCGAGACCCCGGGCGGCACCGATCCTCGATGGGCGCGGTGAGGTATCGCCGGCTTCACGCAGCAGCGGGGATGTCGTCGACTCGTCGATCGCTCGGCCTGAGGTCAGTGCTCCGGCTTCGGCCTCGATCCTCGCCCAGAGGTCGATTGGCGGAGTCTCGAGACGGACGTCATCGTCGGTCATCTCCCGGGCGAGGCGACCGAGTTCGTCTTCCAGGAGGCGGAAGTCTTCTTCGGGAGTGCCGGGGCCGGGAACGGAGGTCAGTTCGTCAGCCAAGGGTTGCCTCCTCCTGGTCGAGACCGCCTTCAAGATTGCGACGGAGCTTCAGGAGGCTGCGCCGGATGTCGCTCTTCACGGTGCCGAGCGGAATGCCGGTTTGCGAGGCGATTTCCTCGTGCGTCAGCTGATCGTAGAAGGACAGCTCGACCGCCTTACGGGCCCTGTCCGGTAATTCGGTCAGGGCCTGGGCGAGAACCATACGGTCGGCAATGCGTCCGATGGCCACCTCCGCCTGCGCAGGATCGGCTGGTGGCTCGCCGTCGAACGCCGACACCGTCTGCGGCCGGCGGGATCGGTGGCGGTACACATCGACCACCCGATTCTTGGTGATCGACATCAGCCAACCCCGCAACGAACCCCGGGCGGGGTCGTAGCGATGGTGGGATCGCCAGGCCGAGACGAACACCTCTTGGGTCACGTCGCGGGCGGTCTCGGAATCGAGGCGTCGCCGACAGAACGAATAGACGAGTGAACCATGGGCCTCGTACGCCTCGGCCAGAGCACCCGGGCCACCGTCTCGGAATCGCTGTTCCAGATCAGACAAGTGGACCGCACCTCTCCGCATGGCGCCGACGAAACCCACGGGAGGCGTCTGACGGATTTGGAGTACTGCTGTCACACCAGTACAAACGTCGGTCGTAATTGTTTGGATGCATCCCCCTCCTTTTCGCCTGCCCCGTGGACCAGATTTTCCGACTTTGTCGATCCTGGTGCATCCACGCAGCGCCGATCTCCGTAGCAGCGGACGTCAAAGCAAGTTCCAACTGCGTGTACCTACAATCCTTCAACATGGAGAGAGTAATCATGAAGAAATCAATCTTCGCCGCACTGGCGGCCGTTCTGAGCCTTTTGCTTGTTGCCGTTCCATCGAGCGCCCAATCCGACGGAGCTCGTATTCACCTTATCCACGGTATTCCCGGCGTCGATGTCGACGTGGTGGTAGACGGTTCCGCCGTGTTCGAGGGCTTCGCGTTCCAAGACACGCAGGACCTGTCGAGCTTCGCCGGCCAAACCCTGACCGCCTTGCAGGTGAAGGCGGCCGGAGCCGACGATGTCCTGATCGACGCCGGTGACGTGGCCCTCCCCGCATCGGGCAACTATACCGTATTCGCCCACCTCGACGCCGACGGAAATCCGGCTCTGGCCGTGTTCGAGAACGACGTCTCCACCATCGAGGCCGGCAACGGTCGACTGGTCGTTCGCCATGCGGCTGCAGCTCCCGCCGTCGACGTGAAGGCCAATGGTGAGGTCGCCTTCAGCAATCTGGCCAATGGCGGCGAGGCCTCGGCCGACCTGCCTGCAGGCACCATCAGCGCCGAGGTCGTTCCGACCGGCGCCGACGAGCCGGTTGTCATCGGACCGGCCGACCTCCCGATCACGGAGGGTGCGTCCCTGATCGTGTACGCCACCGGTTCGCTGGACGATGGTCTCGAGGTGATCACCGAGTCGATCACCGACCTCGGCCCGACGCCCACCGCCGTGAACACCGGCGACTCTCCGGTTGACCAGGGTCTGCCGATCGGCTTCGCCCTCGCTGCGGCCGCCGGCGCCGTCGCCCTCCTCGGCGGTGGATCGGTTGCCCGTCGTCTGCTCACCTCGGAAGCCTGATCCGATGCCGTTGGTGTTCGACCACCACGGCCCGACGGCATGAACTCCCTCCGCTGGCTGGCACTGGCGGTCGTCGCTCTCGTGATGACGACGACCGCCTGCCAGCGGAACGATGTTGCCCAGCAGGTCGATGCGGGGCCAAACGCCGCCGGGTCGGAGGCTGCCGCCGAGACGGCGGCTGCGTCATCGACGGAATCACCGTCAATGATCGGTCCTGAGAGCGGTTTGGAGTCCAGTTCGCTGTCGACCGACGAGTCGGCGGCCCGCTCACCCCTGGGGGACGCCGATCTTTCGCTTCCGCCGGCGAAGGGAATCGATGAGCTTGCAGCCGCTGCGGCCTCGTCCGAGCCCGTACCGACAACCATCACCGTCGAACGCCTCGGGCTCACCGGCACGACAGTTCTCGCCGTCGGCGTCGAGGACAACGGTGAAATGACGGTGCCACCACCGCTCGACGTGGGCTGGTACCGCTTCGGTCCGAGGCCAGGCGAAGCGGGCTCGGCCGTTCTTGCGGGTCACATCGCTTCAGGCGGAATCCCGGGCGCCTTTCGCCATCTCGATCGACTCGAACCCGGTGACCTGGTCACCGTCGGATTCGATGACGGCTCCTCACAGACCTGGGTCGTCGACGAGCTGTTCCAGGTCGACAAGATCGATCTTCCATTCGACACCTTGTTCGCCCGATCCGGTCCGCCGAAGTTGGCGCTCATCACCTGCGGTGGCGAGTTCGACTACGACGCCAGGAGCTACGAAGACAACATCGTCGTGACGGCCTCGCCCGTCACCGGGTAGCGCCTCGCCAGATCACCTGGAACACCGAAGTCCGTCAATCAACCCGTTCGGTCCGGAGCTCGGCGTGGGCCGCAGCGAGACGGGCGACCGGCACGCGGTAGGCCGAGCAGCTGACGTAGTTCAGGCCGAGCCGCTGGCACAGGGCGATGGAGGCCGGCTCGCCTCCGTGCTCACCGCAGATACCGACAAGGAGATCGGGCCGGGTGGCGCGGCCCTCGTCGGTGGCCATCGCCATGAGCCGGCCGACTCCCGGCTCGTCGAGGGTACGGAAGGGGTTGTCGTCGATGAGCTGATCGGCCAGATAATCCAGCAGGAACTTGGCCTCGGCATCATCGCGGCTGAGGGCCATGGTCGTCTGTGTGAGGTCGTTGGTTCCGAACGAGAAGAACTCGGCGTGAGCGGCGATCTCGGCAGCGGTCAGCGCCGCCCGCGGCACCTCGATCATGGTGCCGATGGAAACATGCTCGATCGAGTCGTCCCTCTCGGCGAACACCTCCTCCATCTCGTCGCTGATCAGCGCCCGAGCGGCTTGCATTTCGGTGGCGTGGCTGACCAGAGGAACCATGATCTCCGCTTGCACGTCGATGCCCTCCGACTTCGCCTCCAGGGCGGCCTCGACGATGGCCCTGGTCTGCATCCTGATCAAATCCGGAATCTGCAATCCGAGCCGAACGCCCCGTAATCCGAGCATCGGGTTGGCCTCTCGCAGGTCCTCCACCCTGTCTCGAAGCCGACGGGTTGCGGTCATCTGGTCGACGAGGTCGTCGATCTCGGCCAGGTCGGCCGCCTTCAACAGTCGGATCCGAAGATCGGCGATCTGCTCACTCAATTCGTCGAAGCTCGGCAGGAACTCGTGCAACGGCGGATCGAGCAGGCGGATGATGACGGGCAGACCGTCCATGACCCGGAACATGCCGAGAAAGTCCTCTCGCTGCAACGGCAGCAGGTCGGCGATGGCCTCTCGGCGTTCCGTCGCAGTCGGCGCGGTGATCATGGCGTGCATGATCGGGAGACGATCGGAGGCGAAGAACATGTGCTCGGTCCGGCACAGCCCGATGCCGGCCGCTCCGTAGCGGCGAGCCCGGGCCGCCTCCACCGGATCGTCGGCGTTGGCCCGCACGCCCAGCGTGCGAATCTCGTCAGCCCATCCGAGCAGCGTCGACAGCCACTCGTTGTCGATGTCAGGGTCAACGGTCTCGATCCGCCCCTGGTACACGTGGCCGGTGGTCCCGTCAACCGAAATCGGGTCCCCCTCGTTGATCTGGGTTCGCCCGACCCACAGGGTGCGAGCCGAGAGGTCGATCTCGATCTCGGCGGCTCCGACGACTGCCGGCTTGCCGAACTGGCGGGCCACCAGCGCGGCGTGACTGGTTCGACCTCCGCTGGAGGTGAGAATCCCCGCTGCGGCCAGCATCCCGTGGACGTCGTCGGGTTTCGTGTCGGGACGGACGAGTACCACCTCCCTCCCCTCCGACGCCCACCGCTCCGCCAGATCGGGATCGAATGCAGCCACACCCACCGCCGCGCCGGGAGAGACGTTGAGGCCGGTGGTCAACGGTTCCGCGTTCTCGATCGCAGCCGCCGCGAACTGGGGGTGGAGAAAGAAGTCGATCTGCTCCGGGCTGACTCGGAGCACGGCCTCCTCCCTCGAGATCAAACCCTCGTTGGCCAGGTCGACGGCGATCCGAACAGCAGCCTGTGCGGTCCGCTTTCCGGTTCTGGTCTGCAGCACCCACAGCTTTCCGCGCTCGACCGTGAACTCCATGTCCTGCATGTCGCGGTAGTAGCGTTCGAGACGTTTGGCGATGTCGGCGAACTCGTACGCAATCTCCGGCATCTCGGTCACCAGTTCCGAGATGCGCTTCGTCGGCCGGATGCCGGCCACCACATCCTCGCCCTGGGCGTTCAGGAGATAGTCTCCCTCGAGACGATTCTCACCGGTGGTGGCATCGCGGCTCATCGCCACACCGGTGGCGCAGCCGTCACCCATGTTCCCGAAGACCATGGTGAGCACGTTGACCGCCGTGCCCAGGTCGTGGGCGATGCCGGCAGCCTCCCGGTAGTCGTGGGCCCGCTTGCCGGCCCAGCTCTCGAACACCGCCGTTGTCGCGAGCTTCAGCTGCTCGACGGGCTCGTCGGGGAACGGTTCTCCGGCTCGCCTGCCGATCACCGACTTGAACGAGGCGATGACATCGCGCCAGTCCGCTGCAGTCAACTCCTCGTCGCTGGCCACCTGGCGGGCGCGCCGCTTCGATCGGAGCACGGCCTCGAACGCCTCATCGGCGACACCGAGCACGACACCGCCGAACATCTGCAGCAGTCGCCGGTAGGAATCGAGGACGAACCGCTCGTCGCCGGTGGCGGCGATCATCCCCTCGACCACCTTGTCGTTCATGCCGATGTCGAGGACGGTGTCCATCATGCCCGGCATCGAGAATCGGGCACCGGATCGGCAGGCGACGAGCAGGGGCCGGTCGGGGTCGCCGAATCGTTTGCCGGTGGACTCCTCCAGGCGCTCCATGGCATCCATGACCTGCTCCCACAGGCCTGGCGGAACCTTGCCACCACCGTTGGTGTAGGCGTTGCAGGCCTCGGTCGTGATGACGAATCCGGGTGGCACCGGAATCCCCAGGCGGGTCATGTCGGCCAGATTCGCGCCCTTACCTCCGAGGAGACCCCGCACGGCCTCCCAGTCGCCACCAACATGGCGGAGGGCCTCGTCGATTTCGTCAAACGCGTACAACCACTTCGTCGTGGACATCCCGAACCCTCTCGTTGCATCGACGGTCTGCGCTCGATTGCCGATGTCCACAGTAGACCGCCGTGGGAATCCGAATGAAACCGCCACGGCGACCGGTTCGTTCCTCCCGGGTGGCCGGGCAATCCCCGCCGCCCACTACTGTCATGCGCATGCGCGTCGAATCGTTGCTGCCCCTTGGCAAGTTGGACCCCGGCCTTCGAGAACCGGCGAACCCCCTGCGGATCGAGCAGGTCACGACCATGGCCCCGGTGGCGGAAGCGGTCGGGCTCGACGCGGTTCTCGTCGAGGAAACGAAGGACGACCCATTTCAACTACTGGCCCTTGCCGCCTCCGCCACCTCGACGATCGGTCTCGGCACGTCGGTGGCCATGGCGTTTCCCCGCAGCCCGATGATCACGGCGATGTCGGCCTGGTCGTTGCAGAAGCTGTCGGGCGGACGTTTCCGTCTCGGCCTCGGGACCCAGGTTCGAGCCCACATGGAACGGCGGTTCGGCGTGCCGTGGTCGGCGCCCGCACCGCGAATGCGCGACTATATCCGCGCCGTTCGCGCCGTCTGGGGCTGCTGGCAACACGGTACGCCACTCGACGTCGACACCGAGCACTACCGGCTCGATCTGATGGTGCCGCTGTTCAACCCCGGACCCATCGACCATCCCGACATCCCGATCACCGTTGCCGCCATCGGCCCCAACATGTGCGCGGTCGCCGGTGAGGTGGCTGACGGAGTGCGCCTCCACCCCGTGTGCACCGCAGCGTTCATCGAGGCCGAGGTGCTTCCCGCTGTGGCCCGCGGCGCCGCTCGGGTCGGGCGTGACGTCGCCGAGATCGAGATCTGCCTCAAACCCCTGATCGGCACCGCACCCGATGCGGACGCACTGGCGAAGGTGGTGACAACGGTCCGTGAGCGGGTTGCGTTCTACTTGTCGACGCCGACGTATCGTCGGGCCTTTGCCGTGCACGGCTGGATCGACGCCGCCCGGGAGGCATCCATCCTCGCCCGGGAGGAGCGCTGGGACGAGCTCCCGTCCCGGGTCGACGACGACATGCTCCACGCCGTGGCCACGATCGGCACCTACGACGACATCGGGGCCAAGCTGCGGGATCGGTTCGACGGACTGGTCGATCGTATCGAGTTCTCGATCCCGGTTGCCGACGGGCATGACCGCGCACGGCTCCGGGAACTCATCGCCGAACTTCGCTGAGTCCCGGGCCACGGTGAGAGACGACGAGGTCGCCGTGTCGATGCTCCGGCGGTTTCGGCGAGGCGAAGAACAGGAAGAACAACCCGGCCGCCCCGATGAGCGCTGCGTTCATGGCGATGGCGAACGGGATCGACACGAGGTCGGCCACGGCGCCGCCGATGACCGGAGCCAACACCACGCCGAGATCACCAGCGGTGCGATACAGGCCCATGGCCTGACCTCGCCGGTCGTCGGACACCAGGTCGGCCACATAGGCCGCCGGCGCCGGTCCGGTGATACTCGAACCGACGGCGGAGATCGTCAACCCGACGATGAACACCGTCAGCGTGTCGGCGAACGACACCACACCGATGCCCACTGCGATCAGCAGGGCCGTCGGCACGATGATCACCTTTCGGTTGAACCGGTCGGCGGCCCAGCCGGCCGGACCGATCAGCACGATGCCGATCAATCCGAGGACGGTGAACAATACTCCAAGGTCATCGACGCCGAGTCCGAACTCCTGGTTGAGCTGCAGGGGAACCAGCGTCTGACGAACGCCGGCCCGGATCGAGAACACGGCGAACGAGACCAGTGCGACCGCGATGAAGTCGATCGATCCCAGTATCGACCAGGGCGACGGTTCGGGCTCGTCCGGCACGAGCTCAAACCCGGCCGGCGGCTCGCTCCGATCAGACGGCCCAGCCGGTTGCGGCGGCCGCCCCGCGAGTGTCTCGGGCAGTCGGATCAAGCCGTAGACGGATGTCAGCAGCGCGCTACCGGCGACGACGAGAAACGGTGACGCCAACCCGTAGCTCTCGGCCAGGATTCCACCCAGCGCCGGGCCGACGCTCACCCCGACCAACAATGCGGCCTGGTTGATTGCGATGAATCGGGCCGTCTGATGGGATTCGGCGATGTCGAGGACGTAGATCTGGGCGCCGGTCATGTAGAGGCCTGAGCCGAGTCCGGCGACGAACCGAAAGACGAGCAGCAACCAGATCGATCCCGACAGGCCCGATCCCAGCATCCCGACCGCCGTGACCAGCGGCCCGCCGATCAGGAGGAGACGACGACCGTTGCGGTCGGCGAACAGCCCGGCCGGTACGTTGGTGATGAGCCTCGCCAGACCAAAGGCGGTGACCGTGGCGCCGACCATGGCGGTTGACACCCCGAAGCTGTCGGCGAAAAGTGGAAGAACCGGGGCGACCACGCCCTGACCGGCCATGACCATCACGGTTGAGATGCAGATGGCGATCAGCCGCTCGTGGGATCTCACCGGCCGGCGTCGTTCGTCATCAGCCCATGGTGGTCATCCCGGCCGTACGAACGCCAATCGGTCGTCGAGCCGTCGGTCTGCGGAACCTCGAAGTGACCGCCACGTTCTATCCTCACCCAAACGGCGGCAAACTACATGAAACTCGCGTTCCGACTCAAGGGGTTGATCGGTGAACGACAGCAACACCTCCGGTGAGGACTACCAGCGCAGAGCCCTCGAGGTTCTGACCGGCGTACCCGCCACCGGTGGCAACGACGTCACGATCCTGCGCAACGGCGTCGAGATCTTCCCGGCGATGCTCGAAGCGATCAGCGGGGCCGAGCGGACCGTCGACTTCCTGACGTTCGTCTATTGGGCCGGCGACATCGGACGACGCTTCGCACAGGCCTTCGTCGACGCGGCCAAGCGAGGTGTGCGGGTCCGGGTGCTGCTCGACTCGATCGGCGCCCGCCTCATCGACAATGAGCTGGTCGACAGCATGGCCGACGCCGGTTGTGACGTCCGGTGGTTCCGTCCGGTCGAAGCGGGTGGGCTGGGTGAGGTCAACCACCGCACTCACCGGAAGGTCATGATCGTCGACGAGACGGTCAGCTTCACGGGGGGCGTCGGCATCGCGGATGAGTGGGACGGCGACGCACGCAACGAGAACGAGTGGCGCGACACCCATTTCCGTCTGGAGGGCCCTGGCACCGACGGGCTGAGGGCTGCCTTCGTCGACAACTGGGCCGAGACCGAAGCCACGATCTTCGACCCGACCATCGATCGGTTCCCGGTGCAGTCCCGGGACGGCTCGATCACCCTGCAGGTCGTGTCCGGTGCCGCCGAGACCGGCTGGAGCGACATCGCCACGCTGTTCAGGGTGCTGGTGACCCTGGCCGAACGGCGACTGAGGATCACCACCGCCTACTTCAACCCCGACGAGCTGCTGATCGACCTGCTGGCCGGCGCCGCCCGTCGCGGCGTCGACGTGGAGATCCTGCTGCCCGGACCTCACGCCGACAAGCGCTTCGCCCAGCTGTCGAGCGAGAACACCTACGAGACACTGCTCGAGGCGGGCGTTCGGATCTGGAACTTCCAGCCGTCGATGCTGCACGCCAAGATCCTCACCATGGACGGTCGTATCGCATCGGTCGGGTCCGCCAATATGAACCATCGCTCGATCCTCCTCGATGAGGAGGTCAACCTCGTCGTGTTCGACCGCGACTTCACCGCCGAACTCGATGCCCACTTCGACGAAGATCTCGAACGGAGCGTCGAGATCTCACCCGAGCGATGGGCCGAACGCGGGCCGGCGCAGAAAGCCAAGGAGGCCGTCATCGACAAGGTGAAGGACGTTCTCTAGCCGTGAATCGACTCCAGACGTGATGGTCCCGACGGTGATCGTCGACCGGGCGCCTTCCTGAACAGGACCGTGGTTTAGCGCGGCGCGGCGACGGGTAGACAATCGGAGCCAGCAGTCCGGGCACTCCCGGCGGGAGGAGCACCGGCTTACTCGAAAGGACGACGCATGGCTCTCTTACTTTGGATCATTGCAGTGGTTTTGGTTGTCGCCGGAATCGGAGCACTGCTTCGGCGGGCGTACCTCTACGGCGCACTCCTCATCATCGTCGGTCTGCTCATCGGACCCGGCGGCGTCAGCATCTTCACCTGACAGCGCTGACCGGAACCGTCGTGCAACTCGTAGGGCTCGGGCGTAGTGACTCACATCGGTCGGATTCCCGCGACGGGGATCTGGCCGACGCCATCGCGGCCCGGGTCGCCTCACGGCTCCGTGAGCAACCGTGGATGATCGAGCTCACCCGATCCGGGTGGGTGGCGAAGGCGATTGTCTACCTGTCGCTGGCCTGGGGCGCCGCCGTGATTGCCGTGCGCCGGCCCTGGTTGGGCGATGCGGAATACACCAGCATCGTGCACTCCCTGGCCGATTCCCCCTCGACCCGGGTTCTGCTCGGATTCATCGCCGTCGGACTCCTGCTCTACATTGCGTTCCGGGTGCTGTCCGTGGCGTTGATCGACGGCAACGATCCCAACTGCTGGGCTCACCGTGTGGGGTACCTCCTGAGCGCAGCCAGCTATACCGTGATCGCGTGGAGCGCCGCCTTCTCGGCCATCGCCGGGCCGCAGCCCGAAGGTGAAGGGGTGGTCGAACGGTTCTCGAGGTCCCTGCTCAGCTCCACCAGTGGCCGTATCCTGGTCGGGCTCGGCGGCCTCGTCGGCCTGGCCAGTGCCGGCTATTTCATCTACAAGGGCCTCAATCGCCGTTTCCTCTCCGAGGTCGTGACCGACGACATGAGCCCGCGCCGCCTTCGGGCCGTTGAGTGGACCGGCACGATCGGCTGGCTCGGCCGGGCGGCGATCCTCGGAGCGGCCAGCCTGTTCGTCACATGGTCCGCCCTACAGGCCGACCCGACGGACGCCCGCGGCTTCGACAGCTCGCTTCAACGCCTGGCCAGAGACACGTACGGCGCCCCGGTTGTCATGCTCATCGCCATCTTTCTCTTCGTGTACGCGGTCTACTGCCTGTTGACGGCGTCGAAACGCCAACTCTCCTGGAGCCTGCGCCACAGCGCCGGGGAGTAGACCGCACTGTCCATTTCAACCGAACCTCAGCTCATGACACTTTCATCAACCGCACTTCCGTCATCGACCCGACGCCATCTCGACCTCTACACCGATCGGCTGTCGGTGTGGCCATACACGTGGACCAGCGTGGCGTGGTTCGCCGCCGCCTTTGTCGCCCTGTCGGCGCTCTTCACCATTGCCGGCTGGATGGTCGTCACGTGGTTCGAGCCGACATCGCTCGGCCAGGCCGAGGCGGAACTGAACCAGTGGCTGGAAGCCGAGCGCACGCCAACCCTGAACAGGGCGGCCGAAATCGCCTCGCTGCCATCGGACACACCGGTCAAAATCGGACTCGTCGCGCTGCTCCTGATCGGGTTCCCGTTGATCTGGAAGCGGTGGCACGACTGGGCGTTCCTGTTCGCCGCGCTGGTGCTCGAGGTTTCCGTGTACGGCCTGTCGAGCTGGATCGTCGGCCGACCCCGGCCCGACGTCGAACGTCTCAGCTCCGCGCCGACAGAGAGTTTCCCGTCCGGCCACGTGGCAGCCGCCGTCACGTTCTACGTCGGGTTGGCACTGATCGTCGGCTGGCACACGGAGCGTCGCGCCGTCCGAGCCGCGGCCTGGGCGCTCGGTCTACTGATTCCCGTCGGGATGATCGCCTCCCGCCTCTACCTCGGAATGCACTTCGTGTCGGACGTCATCGGCGGATTGATCTTGGGGGCACTGGCGCTGACCGTGTCGCTGTGGATCGCCCGGCGGGGCCTTGCCGAGACGGTGGAGGAAAACGGCGGCACGCTGCCCGACGATCTTGAGGCATTCGACCTGACCGAGAACTGACGGTCGAGGTGACCTGGAATCAGGACGGTTCGGCCGCGGTGCGCACGGTGAGAGCCTGCGGCTGGACCGATATCTCGACTCTGTCGGTGGCTGCACGTTCCTCGCCGTCGAGTTCGTAGGGACGGGGCTCGGTCGTTTGAATCAGGATTGACGTGCCCTGGGTACGGCGGACCAATTCGGGCTTCTGGGGCAGGCGCCGGACGAGTCGGTACCCGACCGACAGCCAGTCGGTCAGGCGGTTGGCGGCGACGACGCCGACGTCGAGTCGACCGTCGGACGGATCGGCATCGGGAAAGACCTCGACCCCACCGGTTATCGAGCCGAAGTTGCCGACCAGCACCATGACGGTCCGACCGTTGAACCATTCCTGATCGTCGACTGTGACGGTGGTCGCGACGAGCCGCGTCCGGAGGTTGCGAGCCGCAGAGATGACGTAGGCCCCGACGCCCAGCCGCTCCTTCGTCTTGGAATCGGCATCGCGAATCATCAGCGCGTCGAATCCACTGCCGGCCATCACTGCGAACGGTTCACCGTTGGCCCGGCCGACATCGATGGTGAGTAGACGGCCGTCTGCGATCGTCTTCGACTGATCGGGGTCGTCACCGAGCCCGAGGTTGGAGGCGAGCAGATTGCCGGTACCGGTCGGGATGATGGCGAGCGGCACGGTCGGCGCCTCTTGTGCGCGTGAGCCGTCGTCCGAACTTCCGACCATGCCCTCGACACAGGCCCGGACCGTGCCGTCTCCCCCACAGGCCACGACCGTTCCCGCACCGTTGGCCACCGCGGTACGGGCCTGGCCGATGCCGGGATCGTCCTCGGTCGTGGGAACAAGTTCGGCATCGGATCCGAGAATGTCGCGCAGGCGCTTCTCATCCAACGATCCACCGCTGGCCGGGTTGTACACGGCGACGAGCCTGCCCGCGGAGGTGCCTGAACCATTGTGCGTAGCCACGTCGTGCAAGGTACCCGAGCGGACGGCGGCGGCAAACATGTTTTCAGCGGCCGTCATGGCCGGTAGACAGGTTTTCGTGGCCAACCCCGACACCGACATCGTGACCCTGCTCCGTTTCGCCCCGTCAACGGTGTCCTGGATTCGACGTGCGGCTTTCGTCGTGGCCTTCGTCGTCATCGCCCTGAGTTGGTGGGCCAATCGCTCCGGTTGGTTCCAGTACCGCCCGGGAGGAACCGAGTTCACGGTCTCGATCCGACCCATCGTGATCGGGGTGTTCCTGGTCGGATCCCTGGTCGCCCTCCGTTTCGAGATGGCGGGCGGCGTCATTTGTGCCTTTGCGGCCGCAGCCCTGATGGCGTTCGCCGAGCGTCAGCTCATCCCCACGCACGCGGTGATCGTCGTTGCCGCCCTCGCCCTACCCGCCGTTTTGTGGTTCATCGTCGACCTGAACAGCTACGCCAGGTCAACCGCCTTCGTCGGGCTCGGTCTTGCCGCAGCCGCTGTGGTCGGCGGCTTCGGTGTCGGCCAATACATCTACGACTACTACTGGGGTCAGACCCATCCGGAGTCGACGATCACCGAGCTTCCCGATTCCGATGTCGAGTGGGCGTGGTCGGGTGCGGTCACGGAGTCGTCCGCCCGTGTGACGGTCAAGACCGCCGTGGACGGCAACGTGCGTCTGCTGGTGGCCGATGGTCCCGACGTTGCGACGGGCCGGGCTGTCGACCCCGACTCGGTCGACGAGCGCGTCGCCTCGTTCACGATCGATGGGCTGAATCCTGACACCGAGTATCACTACGGTGCGGAGGTCAACGGTGAAATCGACACCGGCCGCCAGGGCCGATTCACCACCTTCCCGATAGGTCCGACCTCGTTTCGAATAGCCGCCGGAGCCTGCGCCCGGGTCGGATCCAA
>JBFHEP010000060.1:0-16247 GCA_041584095.1 Acidimicrobiales bacterium
GAGGGCATCGAGGCCCGCGTCCGTTACGCCGGATCCCTGTCCGAGCTGGTCGGCCAGCTCATGGGCGGTCTACGCTCCGGCATGGGATACGCCGGAGCGGCCGACCTCGAAGATCTTCGCACCAAGACCCGCCTGACGAAGATCACCTCGGCCGGGCTTCGGGAGAGCCACCCCCACGATGTGCAGGTGATCCGCGAGGAACAGCGCCCGGGGTACCCCTAACCCTGTCCCGACCACCCCCTGAACCCCTGTTCCGTGCGCTCAGGGCCCCGCAAACCGGGCGTGGGCCGCACAGAACAGAACGAGGGGAGGGGTCAACAGCCGGACGGTGCCGGTTCGTTGGCTCGATAGATCCGAACCCAGTCGACGAACATCCGCACCGGGTCCCCGACCATCTCGGCGCTGTCGGCCACGACTTGGAGGGTCAGGACATGCGGGGTCGTGGCGATGGCGTCGGGCTCGGTCACCGTTCCCACGATGTCGCCGTCACGAAAGATCGTGACGGCGTCGGGCGTCCACTCCATCGCCATTTCGTGCCACTCCTCACCGCCGGCGTCGTGCACGATCTCCTCCCGGGTGGTGTCCGGGTGGTGGATGTAGCTGTAGAACGGCTCGCGGTTGGCCGACGTCAACGTGTCATACAGATCGTTCTCGCCACCCTCCGGATGGTCATTGCCGGCCGGCCAGGTGGCGATCAGACCGCTCATGGTTTCGCTTGGGTCGGGTTCGGTGCGGACCCGTACCTCGAAGCGACCGTACAGCTGCTGATGTCGCGAGGCCATGGCCCCGGCAACGACCTCGTCATCGACGACACCCCCGGTGATGACGAGGAGGCCGTCGGCGATCGTGATCGCCCCGGGCCGCCGGACGCCGTTGCCTTTGCGGTCCGGGCTGTTGAAGCGGATCCATCGGTCCTCGTCGACATCATCGCCGTCGAACTCGTCGGAGAACGTCAGCAGCCACGGTTCGCAGCTCTCGGTGGTTTCGAGGTCGGCAGCGGGAGCCGTGGCCACCGGCGGGATGTCGGACTCGTCGATCACCGAGGCATCGGTCAACCAGGCGCCGACGTACCGTTGGGCGAGGAACAGGCCGCCGATCACGATGAACGCGCCGAAGACCGATGAGTTCGAGCGCACGAACGTCATGAGGCGTTCGACGCGGTCGCGGGTACGACGGGTCGGAAGGGTGAGGTTCGTGCTGTCGCTCACGGTGGGCCCACCTTAGCCTTCGCCGGGTGCCGGGATGCGTTGCCCTCGGACGAGCACCTAAGGTGAGAGGTGTATGGCCTATCGAACACCGCTGCGGGTCCGGTTCAACGAGATCGACCCGTACATGCACGTCAACCACGCCGTGTACTTGACCTATTTCGAGTACGGGCGCACCGACGCGCTGGAGCGAGCCGGGATTCCGATCCAACAGCTGGCCGCCGACGGCATCCAACTGGTGATCACCAGGGTGGAGGTCCGTTTCATCAGACCGGCTCTTGCCGGAGACAATCTCGAAGTCGTCACCTTCCTGGGGGAGTCCCGCCGGGCCAGTCACATCTGGCGCCAACGGGTGGTGCGGCCCGACGACGATGGTGGTGAGGTGGTCCTCGTCGAGGGCGATATCACGATTGCGGTCGCCGACCTTCGGGGCCGGCCCACCCGGCCGCCGGCCTGGCTGCAGGAGGCGTTCGTCAAGCTCGAGGCCGCCGCCGAACCGGGCAGTGAGTCGGACGGTCTGTCGGAACCCGGGCGCTGAGGGGTTGGAGACGGTGTCGTTTTTCGGCGTCGGTGACCAGGACTGGGTGGAGCTGGACATCGATGTGGTGGAGCGGCGCAGCGTCGCCGGTCTGGTCGAGGCGCTCGAGGACAACCGAGCCGAGCTGGCCGCCGCCGTCGGCTCGGCGTTCGAGGTGGAGGTCGGGCCCGATGGGTCGGTGACCGTCGTCGGCGCCGGGCGCCGATATCGCGCCGAGGTGGACCGGAGCGGCCGGCTCCTGTTCACTGGAATACTCGATCCCGACGGTCCGCTGTAGGAGACCGTCGACCTCAGCGGCACGGAAAGGCGTCCATGGCCATCGAATTCAACACCGAGTTCGAACCCCGGTACCGGGAGGTGGTCGAGCTGTCGCCGCTGGTTCGCCGGGTCGTTGCGGAGAACCCCAACCCGTTCACCTTCACCGGCACCGGCGTCTACATCATCGGGCGGGGCGACGTGGCGGTCATCGACCCCGGGCCGGATCTCGACACCCACCTCGACGCCGTGGAGGCCGCTCTCGAGCCCGACGAGCGGGTGAGCCGGCTGCTCATCACCCACACGCACACCGATCACACCGCCGGTGTCGGATCGATGCAGTCCCGCACCGACGCCCCGACCCACGGGTTCGGCCCCCACGGCACGATCCCGGAGGCCGACGCCCTCGATCGGATCTCGTTCGACGAATACTTCACCCGGCAGGAGAAGGAGGAGTTCGAGAAGGCTTGGGCCGAGCTTCCGGACGAGCTGAAACGGGAGGGCCCCGACGCCGATTTCGTGCCTGATGTCGTCGTGGGTGACGGCGAGGTGATCGCCGGAAAGGGATGGACGATCGACGTGGTGCACACGCCCGGCCACACCTCCAACCACGTGTGCTACGGGCTGCGGGAGGAGTCGCTGCTGTTCACCGGGGATCACGTGATGGGTTGGGCCACCTCGGTCATTTCACCGCCCGACGGTGACCTGTTCGACTACATGGCCAGCCTGGAGAAGCTCCTCAGCCGAGACGACGTGCGCTACTGGCCGACGCACGGCCCGGCCATCGACAACCCTCACGACCACGTCCGCAGCTTCATCGAGCACCGCCGTGGGAGGGAACGCCAGATCGTCGACCGGCTGGCCGGGGGTCCGACGACGATCAAAGATCTGGTCCCCGGCATGTATCACGATGTCGACAAGCGTCTGTGGCGGGCGGCAGCCAACTCGGTTCTCTCCCACCTCCTGGCACTCCAGCGTGCAGGCCGGGTGACGTCATCGGGCGGGGGGACGGATGCGACCGAAGACGACGGGCGGTCGGGGACCATCTCGTCGCGCTGGTCGCTCGCGGACTGAAGCCTGTTCGCACGTTCGTAACATCGGGTGGATTGCCTCTTGACGACATCGGTCGCGAACTGACAGGGTGACTGTTCGGCAACATGTTCGGCCTTGCCGCTTGAACCGTTGCCACTCCGGAGGGGATCGCGTTCGGACCCGCCTACTTGTTGGAGAGCAGGCGGAAAATGTAGCGCGATCCCCTCCTTCGGGCCATCACCTCCTACGGTTTTAGTCGGCGGGTGCGAGCATGTCGCGGAGCCACCCGATTTTGCGTTGCCGGCCCAGTTCGGCGGCCGACCCGGTGGCCACCACACGCCCGTGATCGAGCGCCACGACCTGGTCGGCGGTCGAGGCGTGAAGCCGCCCGTGGGTTACCACGATCTGGATCTGGCCTGGCGGACGCAGCTCGTCGATCGTCTCCCGAAGCTGGTGACGGTTGGCCGCGTCGACGTTCGACAACGGCTCATCGAGCAAGAGAAGTGACGGACGGGTTACGACCGCCCGGGCGATCGCCACTCGTTGCTGCTGCCCGCCCGAGAGCTGGTGGGGCTTGCGGTCCGCCAGATGTTCCAGACCCGCCGCCTCCAACGCCTCGCGGGCCAGCTTGCGCTGAGTTCGCCGTGACAGCCCCCGATCGCGGTAGCGAAGGCCGAAGGCCACATTGTCGATGACCGCCAGGTGGGGGAACAGGAGCGCGTTCTGCGGCACCAGGGCCACGTCGCGGTGCTCCGGCATCAGCCTGATCCCATCAGCGGGACGATCCCATACCGGTCCGTTGACCACGATCTCGCCTCCGGTCAGCGGTACGACTCCGGCCAGCACATGCAACATCGTCGTCTTACCGGAGCCGTTGGGACCGACGACGGCCACGGTTGACCCGACACCGGTTGTCAACTTGACCTCGAGCGAGAAGGGGCCGAGGTTCGCCGTCATGTCCGCGGTGAGCCCGGTGGTCATCGACGGGGAATCCATCGGTCCCGAAGGGTGATGAGCACGGTGAGCGACACGATCAACATCAAGATGCTCACGGCCACCGCACGATCCTGGGTGTCGGGGTTTTCCAAGGCCAGTGCGATCTCCAGCGGCAGGGTCTGGGTCGATCCCTCCGTGTTGCCTGCGAAGGTGATGGTGGCGCCGAACTCGCCGAGCGCCCGCGCCCACGCAAGAATGGCTCCGGCCAGAACACCGGGTCGGGCCAGCGGCAGGCTGATATGCCACCACCGGGCCAGCGGGGGCGCGCCGAGCGTGGACGCCAGCTGTTCGTAGCCGGGATCGGTCGACCGCAGCGTGCCTTCGACCGTCAGCACGAGGAAGGGGGTGGCGACGACGGCGGCGGCGAGGATGGCACCGGCCATCGTCGAAGTCAGGCCGATGCCGGTCAACTCGCCGAACAGAGTCCTTCGACCGAACGCCGAGGTGAGGGCGACGCCGGTCACGACAGGAGGCAGTACCAGCGGCACCGTGATGATGGTGCGGACGATCGGTTTGCCCCAGAAGTCCATGTTGGCCAGAGCGAACGCCATGGGCACTCCGAGCACGACCGCCAGGGCCGTGGCGGCGAGGCTGACGATGACCGACACCCGTCCGGCGGCGACCGTTTCCGGCGCGGCGAACTGGGTGAACAGCGTGGACCACGGAGCGTCGCCGAGCAGGGCCAGCACCGGGATGAGGAACAGCAGCACCCCGAGGCCGGCCACCACAAGCACCACCGTCGGTGGCCGACGAAGTGCGGTCATGGCGTCATCCGCCGTCACCGGGTGGGTCACCGGCGGGTATCCCCGGTTGCCGGCTCTCCGCCGGCCCGAAGCCCAGTCGGGCGAACAGGTCGGCCACCTCATCGGAACCGAGGTAGCGGGCCAGCTCGGTTGTCGCCTCACTACTGTCCAGTTGTGCCATCGTCACGGTCACCTGTGGTGCGTCGGCCAACGGGATCTCGAGCACGGTATCGGTGGCCGCGGCGTCGGTCCGGTAGACGAACCCCGCGTCGACCTCGCCGGTCGACACCTTGGCCAGCACCGAGCGCACGTTGGCCTCCTCGGTGGAGCGGGCGACGGCGAATCCGTTGGCCGCAAGATAGACGTCGGTGGCGTCACCGCAGGGCACGCCGGTGGCGCACCGGGCGGTGAGGACACCCTCCCTGCCCAGGTCTTCGGGACCGGCGATCCCGGCCGGGTTGTCGGCGGGCACGGTCAGGGTCAACTCATTGGTCGCCAGCGCAACCGGTGTCACGATGGGCTCCTCAACCAGGTCCTCGAGAAACGAGGCGTCGGCGGCGACGAGGATCGCCGCGTCGGCACCACTGTTCACCTGCCGAACAAGGGCGTTTGTTCCGGCCAGGTTCATGCGAAGATCCACCTCGGGGTTGTCGCGCTCATAGCCTTCCTCGACGAGTTCCATCATGTCGGCCAACGACGAGGCCGCGTACACATCGATCGTCCGTCGGCCGTCGCCGGTTGAGCAGCCGACGGCCGTTGCCGGCATCACGATCGACATCACGATCCACAAGCCGACCAGTGTGGTCCGGCCGGTCCAGACCTGCGTGCATCGTGGCGGCCGGCCCATCACCGGACCAAGGGTAGAGGTCCGTCCGGTCGGCCGCGCAACCGCCTCCGATACGACCGCCGCAAGGCCCGGAATCCGCTGCGACGGCGATGGAGGCGGGATAGTGTGTCCTTCATGGTCAGCCTCTACGACTCTGCGCTCCAGAAGGTTGTTCCGCTCGACCTGCGGGACGAGGGCAAGGTTTCGATGTACGTCTGCGGGCCGACGGTGTACGGCCCGCCTCACATCGGTCATGGCCGGATGACGCTGACCTACGACATCCTCCGCCGGTACCTGACCTGGGCGGGATACGACGTGACCTTCGTGTCCAATGTCACCGACATCGATGATCAGATCATCAATCGTGCCATTCGCGAGGAACGGGACTGGGCAGACATCGCGGTGAAGTGCGAGGCCGTCTGGTGGCAGGCCATGGATGCGCTGAACGTTCTACGCCCCGATCACACGCCACACGCCACCGACTACGTCGACGAGATGGTCGATCTGATCGGTCGCCTCCTGGCGGCCGAGAAGGCCTACCTGACCTCGGACGGCGTCTACCTGTCGGTCGAAGGGGTCGAGGGCTACGGGCTGCTGGCCCACCAGAGCCTCGACGATCTTCGGGTTGGCGGCGGCGACCGCGAGATCGTCGGCGCCGAGAAACGGCACCCGGCCGACTTCGCTCTGTGGAAGTTCGCCAAGGCGGGCGAACCGCACTGGCCGTCGCCCTGGGGTGATGGAAGGCCCGGCTGGCACACCGAGTGCGTGGTGATGAGCCTCGACCTTCTCGGTGAGGGATTCGACCTGCACACCGGCGGCATGGATCTCATGTTCCCCCATCACGAGAACGAACGGGCCCAGGCGGTTGCCCTGGGCGCCGACTTCGCCGGCCATTGGATGCACCACGGCTTCGTCGAGCTCGAGGGCGAGAAGATGTCGAAGTCTCTGGGAAACGTCAAGAACCTCCTCGATCTCATCGATGAGTACGATGCCCGGGCCTTTCGGTTGCTCCTACTCCAGTCCCACTACCGGTCGCCGATCGAGGTGACCGACACCACGATGAAGCAGGCCGAGGCGGCCGTCGACCGTCTCGACGGGTTCGCCCGTCGCACCGCCGGACTTGCGGGCACACCCGACCAAACGGTGATGTCCGCCTTCGATGAAGCCATGGCCGGCGACCTCGACACACCGAAGGCCGTCGATCTGCTGTTCCGCCAGGTTCGGGAGGCCAATGCCGCCCTCGACGGTGGCGACGGCGACGCCGCAGCCACGGGGTCGGCCACGGTCTCGGCGATCGCCGAGGTGCTCGGGCTGGAGCTGCGAAGCGAATCCGCCGCGGTCCCGGCCGAGATCACCGCCCTTGCCGTTGCGCGACAGGAGGCCCGGGCGGATCGTGACTTCGAGCGGGCCGATTCCATTCGTGATCAACTGATCGAGGCCGGTTGGATGGTCGAAGACTCGGCCGACGGTCCGGTGGTTCGACCGCTGGGTGGCTGACGGACCGGGGCGGCGAGGTCGGTCCGATCGCCGGCCGTCGACCGATGAGGCGGCTTTCAACCGGCCGCTATCGACGCGAACCGGGCGGCGAGGAGCCGGCACAAGTCGCTCGGCGCCAGCGTCACCTCGAGTCCACGCCGACCGGCGCTCACATGAATGCGATCGTGTGCTTCGGCTGACGCGTCGATGAACGTTCGCAGGCGGCGACGCTGCCCGAGCGGCGAGATCCCGCCGACCACGTAGCCGGTCAGGCGTTCGGCGTCGGTCGGGTCGGCCATCGCGGCCTTCTTGCCTCCGGCTGCCTTGGCCAACAACTTGAGATCGAGGCGCCTGGCCACCGGGACGACGGCGACCACCGTCTCCGATGCGTCGACGACCGCCAGCAGCGTCTTGAACACGGTCGACGCGTCGAGGCCCAGCGCTTCGACCGCTTCGTCACCATAGGAGTCTGCGTTCGGATCGTGTTCGTAGGCTCGCACCTCGTGCTCGACGTCGGCCTTCTCGAGCATCACCACTGCCGGAGTCATGGCAACAGTGTGCCCGTACACTGGTGGACAGCCATACCGGGGAGCTCGGACACGACCGGGCTGAGAGGACGGCACACCGGCCGTCGACCCGCAGAACCTGATCTGGGTAATGCCAGCGAAAGGGAGCAGTCATGAAGAAGTCCTCGAAACGAGCTGCGTTTCCGTCCGCGACCTCCGCATTGGTCGTTGTCTTACTGTTTCTGATCGCGGCGTGCGGTGGCGGCGATGGTGAAACCTCGGACGAAGTCGATCGAGCGGCCACCGAAACAACCCGGACAACCGATACGGCCGAGCCGACCGATGAGACCGAAACCACCGAACCCGATGGCGAGACCCCCGAGGCGGTCGAGCCCGGCGCCACCGTGCGGTTGCTCACCCACGACTCGTTCTCGGTGAGCGACGGCTTGTTCGACAACTTCACCCTCGACACCGGAATCGATGTCGAGGTTGTCAATGCCGGCGACGCGGGCGAGCTCGTGTCCCGGGCCATACTGACCGCCGGGCAGCCCGAGGCTGATGTGCTGTTCGGAGTCGACAACACCTTCCTCCAGCGGGCGCTCGACGCCGACATCTTCACCGCCTACGAATCATCCGGCTTGGCCGACGTACCCGACGAGCTGGAGCTCGACCCGGAGAATCGGGTCACACCGATCGACTACGGCGACGTGTGCCTGAACTACTGGAAAGACGCCTTCGCCGACGGCGGCCCGGCGAGCCTGGCCGATCTGACCCGACCGGAGTACGCCTCCACGTTCGTGACCATGGATCCGGAGGCGTCGTCGCCCGGCTTCGCCTTCCTGCTGGCCACGATCGCCACCTACGGCGAGGACGGGTGGCAGGACTACTGGCGGCAGCTGGCCGACGGCGGTGTGACCGTGACCAGCGGTTGGAGCGACGCCTACTACGGCGAGTTCGTCGCCGGTGGCGGTGACAAGGCGATCGTGACGTCGTATGCGACCAGCCCGGTGGCGGAGATGATCTTCGCCACGAGTGACATCGACGAGCCTCCGACCGGTGTCGTGGCCGACAGCTGCTTCCGCCAGATCGAGTTCGCCGGTGTGCTGGCAGGCACCGAGAACCCCGAGGCTGCGGGCGCCCTGATCGACTTCATGCTGTCAGAGACGTTCCAGGCCGACATCCCCCTCAACATGTTCGTGTTCCCCGCCAACTCGACCGTCGAGCCTCCGCCGTCATTCGTGGAATGGGCCGCCGAAGTCGACGAGCCGCTGATTCTCGGCCCGGCCGAGATCGAGGAGCGCCGATCGGAGTGGACCGAAGAGTGGGCCGAGATCGTTCTCCGATAGCCGCCGATCGCACCCGACGGTGACCGTGCGCCGTTCTCGTTGGACCGCTCCGGCCGCGATGGTCGCGGCGATGTTCATTGCGGTGATGGTGGTGTGGCCGCTGGTGGCTGTGCTGGTCAGGAGCCTGGCCGGGGTCGGGCCCGCCGATGTCGTGCGCATCCTGGCCCGGTCGTCGGTGCGTTCGGTGGTGGGCTTCACCCTGCTTCAGGCGACGTTGTCCGCGGCCGTGACCGTGGTGTTGGGTCTGCCCATCGCCCACCTTCTGGCCCGCTTCCGGTTCCGGGGCAAAGCGGTCCTCCGTGCGGCGGTGATCGTGCCGTTCGTGCTGCCGACGGTGGTGGTCGCCGCGGCGATCGACGCCGTGTTCGACCTGTTCGGCCTCCGACCGGCTACGAGCACCGGTTCGGACGTCTCACTCCTCGCCATCCTCTACGCCCACACGTTCTTCAATCTCGCGGTCGTGGCCCGCCTGGTCGGCGGCTACTGGGCCGGGCTCGACCACCGCCAGGTGGAGGCGGCCCGGGTCCTCGGCGCAGGCCGGCTGGACGCATGGCGCTCCATCACGCTGCGCCAGCTGCGCCCAGCGATCATCGGGGCGGCCCTCGTCGTCTTCCTGTTCTCGTTCACCAGCTTCGGCGTGATCCGGATCCTGGGCGGGCTGCGGACGGCGACGATCGAGACCGAGATCTACCGCTACGCCATCGCCCGGGGCGAATTCGACACCGCGGCGGTGCTGGCCGGCCTGCAGATCCTCGTGGTGGTCGTCCTGTCGGTGTTGTCGTCGCGATTCCAGCGGCGCTTCGGCGTCACGTCCAGCCGGGTGCCGACCACATCCCCGGTCCGGGGACCGCTGCGTGGGTATCTGGCCGGAGTGGTCGTGCTGGTTGCAGCGATCCAGGGCTTCCCGGTCGCATTGCTGGTGGCCGGTTCCCTGACCGCCGATGGTCGCTTCAGCCTCGTGCACTATCGGGCCCTGGTCGACCGGGTCGATCTCCTCCCGACCTCCTCGCTCGAGGCGCTGGGCAACTCGCTGCTCTTCGCCCTCGGTGCCGCCTTGGTGGCGCTCGTCGTGGGTGTTTCGGCGTCGATTGCCGTGACGTCGGGTGGCCGGATCGGCCGGCTGCTGGAGGCGCTGACCTTCGTGCCACTCGGCGTGTCGGCGGTGACGCTTGGATTCGGCTATCTGGTCGGCTTCGCCGCGTTCGATCTCCGCCAGTCGATCTGGCTCGTACCGCTGGCCCACGCCGTGGTCGGCTTGCCGTTCGTCGTGGCGGCCATGGTGCCGACGATTCGATCGATCGGACCACGGGTTCGGGAGGCGGCCGGCGCCCTGGGGGCGTCGCCGACCGTGGTGTGGCGCACGATCGACTGGCCGATCGCCCGCCGGGCGGCGTTCACCGGCGCCGGGTTCGCCGCGGCCGTCAGCCTCGGTGAGTTCGGGGCGACCTCGTTCCTGGCCCGGGGGGAGGCGTCGTTCACCGCGCCGCTGGCCATCTTCCGGCTCCTGTCGACGCCGGGTGCCGCCCTGCGAGGACAAGCGTTGGCGCTGAGCGTCGTGGTCGGCCTGCTCGTCGCCGCCCTGGCCGCTGTTCTGGAACGACGCCGTTCGCAGGGGGTGACGCTCCTGTGATCGAAACTCCTGTCGCCGAGCCGACGCTGACCAACACGGATGTGAAGCTCGTTCTGGAGAACGTCAGCGTCGCCTTTGGTGATCGCACCGTCGTCGACGGCGTCGATCTCGAGGTGGCAGCGGGCGAGAAGTTGGCCGTCGTCGGGCCCAGCGGCTCCGGCAAGTCGACGCTCCTTCGGGCCATCGCCGGCCTCGAGCCGCTCACCGGTGGCCGGATCCTGCTCGACGGCCGTGACCTGCTCGGTGTGCCGACCCACCGGCGGGGCGTGGGACTCATGTTCCAGGACCATGCGTTGTTTCCGCATCTTTCGGTGGCCGACAACATCGCCTACGGGCTGCGGCACGGTGGATTGCCGGCCGGGTCCGACGGTGCGGTGGGGGAGCGTGTCGACGTGCGCACGCGCGAGATGCTGTCACTCGTCGGACTCGATGGATTCGGGTCTCGATCGATCGATCAGCTGTCGGGCGGGGAAGCCCAGCGGGTGGCTCTGGCCCGTGCTCTTGCTCCGGCCCCGTCACTGTTGATGCTTGACGAACCGCTCGGTTCGCTCGATCGGGTTCTGCGGGAGCAGCTGGTGTCAGACCTCGATCTGCTCCTCGATCGGATGAACCAGACGGCCCTACACGTGACCCACGACCAGGCCGAGGCGTTCGCCCTCGCCGATCGGGTCGCGGTGTTGACCGAAGGACGCCTGATCCGGCTTGGCACCCCGCAGGAGCTGTGGGAGGATCCCGGCACCCCGTTCGTGGCCACGTTCCTGGGACGGCCCAATATCTGGACCGTGACGGTCGACGTCGACGGCCGGGTCCGATGGCTCGAAGCCGACCGGTTCGTCGGGACGGTGTCGTCGGCCATCGGCGCCGACACGGTCGTGGTTCCCGTTGACGCCGTCCGGACGGTCGAACCGACAACGCAAGCGCAGACCGGCGATGCCCTGTTGACGGGCAAGGTCACCTCCTCACAGTTTCACCAGGGTCGGTACCGCCACCGTGCCGTCCTCGACCGGGGCGACGCGGAAGCATCGGTGGTGTGGAGTGACGGCGTGCGGCGGCGTGTCGGTGATGCGGTCCGCCTGACCGTCGATCCGGCATCGTTCATCCCACTCGCTGTCACCAACGATTGACCGAGAGTCAACTGTTACGTCCGCAGCTTGAACCGCTGGATCTTGCCGGTCGCCGTCTTCGGCAGATCGGCGACGATCTCGTAACGCTTCGGCCGCTTGTAGCCGGCGAGGTGCCGGCGGCAGAAGGCGTCGAGTTCATCGCTCCCGACGGTGTGGCCGTCCACGGGAATGACGAACGCTATCGGGCGGAGGACGCCGTCATCGTCACGCTCGCCGACCACCGCCGCCTCGAGCACCGTCTCGTATTGGATCAGGACGCCCTCGACCTCCGCCGGAGAAACCCATTCGCCGCCGACGCGCAGCATGTCGTCGACCCGCCCCATGTAGGTGTAGAAGCCGTCGTCGCTTCGGTCGTAGAGGTCGCCCGTGTACATCCACGGCCCCCGGAAGGTGCCCCGGGACTGGTCGAAACGGCACCAGTAACCGGTGGCGGCACTCGCACCCGACACACATAGTTGGCCGGGCTCCCCGGGCACCTGGAGGTTGTCGTTTTCGTCGATCAGCTTGAGCTCGTAGCCCGGTACCGGCACACCGCTGGTTCCCGGCTTGAGGTTGGACTCGGTGTTTGACAGGTAGATGTGGAGCATCTCGGTCGACCCGATCCCGTCGAGGATGGTGACCCCGAACTGCTGCTTGAACCGCTCGAACGTCTCGGCCGGAAGCGGCTCGGCGGCCGACGCCGCCAGCCGAACCGATGCAAAGGCGTCGGCCGGGAGACCGGCATTGTTGAGCGCGGCGTAGAACGTCGGGATACAGAAGAACAACGTGGGCTGCTCGGTGGCGACCGTGTCGGTGACCAGCTTCGGCGTCGGTGGCCGTGTCGGCACCAGAATCGAGGTGGCGCCGACCGAGAACGGGAACGACAGCGAGTTGCCGAGACCGTAGGCGTGGAACATCGGTCCGACCGAATAGAAGCGGTCGTCGGGCCGAACACCGAGCACATGGTCGGCGAAGTTGTCGCAGGTGACCTTGATGTCGATATGGCGGTGCATGGCAAGCTTCGGCTGCCCCGTCGATCCTGATGTACAGAGCCAGAAGCCGGGGGATTCACCCCAGGTCGGGAAGGGTGACCCGTCGCCGTCGTTGGCCAGCAGCATCGACCAGGTCGTTGCCTCGACTCCCTCGACCTGGATCTCGGCGTCGGGAGAAGAACCGTCCTCCGTGTCGGTGACGACGACCAGCTCGACTTCGGGGGCAGCGGCCACAAGGTCGGTGATCGAGGCGGCTCGATCACCGGACACAACGGCGATCCGGGCTCGGGCGTCGGCCGTTATGGCGCCGAGATCGCGGCCGGGCAGCAGTGGATTGATGGGCAGCGGGATGGCGCCGATGCGCATGGCGCCGAGGAAGGTGGCCGCGAACTCGACCGAGTCGAGCATGACCATCGCCACCCGTTGCTCGGGCTGCACGCCGACGGCTCGCAGCGCTCCGGCCGTCCGCTCGACCAGGTCCTGCAATTCCCGGTACGACATGGAGGTTCCGAGGCAGCGGATGGCCACGTGGTCGCCGCGGCCCCCTGCCACGTGGCGGTCGACGAGCCAGGTGCTGGCGTTGAACAGGTCGTCACTGCGAATGCTGTTTGCCATACGCTCTCTCCCGAAAATGCCGGAACGCCCCGACAGTAGCATTTCCGATGGTGGCGGCTCGCAGCCGCCGCGGCGTTTCTGAGGTTGCTCCACGCGGTCTGCAGCGCTGAGGAACCTCAGAACCTGGTGACGACCGGTGACGACCGCTTCGTACGCAAAACTCAAGGTCCCCCTGCCTGCTGACCGACGTATCGGACATGCATGGCGTGGAAACCGGTGTGCCCCCTGTCTCCGAGCCGCTGGTGTGGATCGTGTCGACCATCCTTGGCGTGCTCGGCGTCGCCGGCTCGTTGTCGGCGGTGTCCGGTCTCGTGCCCGGACAATCCGCGGGTCAGCGCATCGAATCGGCATCGCCGACCTCGGCTGCAACCGAGTTTCTGCTCCCGAACTCGCAGGTTGACGAATCAAGCTCATCGACGACCACGTCCACGACGACCACGTCTACGACGACCACGTCTACAACAGCAGCGCCCTCGTCAGCAGCGCCCTCGTCAGCTGCGCCCTCGTCAGCTGCGTCCTCGTCAGCAGTGTCCTCAACAGCGACGCTGTCGCCGGCGCCCCAGTCCGGGTCGTCATCGGACTCGACCTCGTCGACCGCCACCGTTTCGTCCGGTTCGCAACCGTCCGACACCTCCACCACCCGAGCCGACATTATCACCACCACGCAGGCGTCGACCCCCACGAGCTCCCCGGCGACAAGCCACACCGCCGACCACGCAACGCCGACCACTGGCGCAACGTCGTCGACATCGTCGACATCATCGACATCATCGACATCATCGACGACGGTGACGGAAGGCGAGGGCGGCGGCGATCACCACAGCGGCAGCAACGCCGGCCTCGCCGCTCTCCGCAACAACAATCCGCTGTTCAGCCGCTACAGCTCGGTGCCGTCGAGCGCACTCGACCTGAACGCTCTGACCGAGCCGACGTCGACGCCCGACAACGGCACGGTCGGTGACGGCCAGTTCCGCATGGCGTGCCAGTACTCCCATTTCGCCTACGACGATCCGATCGTCTTTCCCGGACAGCCGGGCAAGTCGCACCTCCACATGTTCTTCGGCAACACGCTGGCGAACGCCCACACCACGGCAGGCAGCCTCCTCGACACCGGGGGCGGAACCTGCAACGGCTTCGAGCTGAACCGCTCGGCCTACTGGACGCCGGCCTTGCTCGATGGCAACGGCAACGCCGTCGTTCCCGAGCAGATCATCCTCTACTACAAGACCAAGTTCCCGGCCGAGGCCCAGCCGCTCCCGGTGGGGCTGAAGATGATAAGCGGCAGCACCGGCTCCTCGTTCGACGTGTCGAGCGTCCTCTACTGGTCGTGTGGCGGCAGCGGGCATTCCTACAACAAGTCGAACCACATCCCCGACTGCGGCGGCGACATCATCAACGCGTCGATCGCCTTCCCGGAGTGCTGGGACGGACGGAATCTCGATTCGGCCGATCACCGGTCCCACCTGCTGTTTGTCGACGGGACGCAGGAGTGCCCGCCGTCGCATCCGGTTCGGCTGCCTCAGATCAGCATCCTCCTCTACTACCCGGGACAGTCCTCGGTCGACGGTTGGCATCTCTCGGCCGACGGCCACCATGGCGACGGTCCTCCCGGCGGATCGCTCCATGCCGACTGGTTCGGTGGGTGGAACGACGAGGCGCTCAACCTCTGGATCACCGGCTGCATAACGCGGGCCCGCAACTGTTCCTACGGACAGACCGGTACCGATCGCCGGTTCGCACCGCTGAACGGCCGACAGAACTACCCGGGGCCTTACGTCCTGCCCCTCCCGTAGGCGGTTGTCGCCGGTGGTTACTCTCTGGTAACTTAGAAGTGTGACCGAATTCTCCCCGCAACTCAACGAAGACCAGATCACCCTCCAGAAATGGGTCCACGACTTCGCCGAGGACGTCATACGCCCGGCCGCCCAGGAATGGGACGAGCGGGAGGAGACGCCGTGGCCGATCATCGAGCAGGCAGCCGAGATCGGTCTGTACAGCTGGGAGTTCATGGCCGAGCTCATGATGAACGACCCCACCGGTCTGTCGATGCCCGTCGCCCTGGAGGAGCTGTTCTGGGGTGATGCCGGGATCGGGATGTCGCTGATGGGCTCCGGTCTGGCGGTCGCCGGTATCGCGGCCGCCGGAACCCAGGAGCAGATCTTCGAGTGGGTGCCGCAGTGCTATGGCAGTCCAGGTGACGTGAAGCTCGGCGCCTTCGCCGCATCCGAGCCCGATGCCGGTTCCGACGTCTCCGCCTACCGCACCCGGGCCGTCTACGACGAAGCCAAGGACGAGTGGGTCATCAACGGCACGAAGACCTGGATCTCCAACGGCGGCATCGCCAACGTGCACGTGGTGGTGGCCGTCGTCGACCCACAACTCGGGTCCAAGGGCCAGGCCAGCTTCATCGTTCCGCCCAACACCCCGGGTCTGTCCCAGGGGCAGAAGTTCTCCAAGCACGGCATCCGGGCCAGCCACACCGCCGAGGTTGTGCTCGACGACGTGCGGGTGCCGGGAAGCTGCCTCCTCGGCGGCAAGGAGAAGCTCGACAAGCGCCTCGCCCGGGTCCGGGAAGGCAAGCCGGGCAACTCCCAGGCCGCCATGCAGACCTTCGAGGCCACCCGCCCCGCCGTGGCCGCCCAGGCCATCGGCATCGCCCGGGCCGCCTACGAGTACTCGCTCGCCTACGCCAAGGAGCGGGTGGCGTTCGGCCGGCCGATCATCATGAACCAGTCGATCGCCTTCATGCTGGCCGACATGGCCACCGAGATCGACGCCGCCCGGCTGCTCACCTGGCGGGCCGCTTGGCTCGGCCGCCACAGCGGGTTCGTGCACGCCGAGGGGTCGATGGCCAAGCTCAAGGCCGGCCGGGTCGCGGTGTGGGCCACCGAGCGGGCCATGCAGATCATGGGCGGCTACGGCTACGTGCGCACCCACCCGGTCGAGCGCTGGCACCGCGACGCCAAGATCTACGACATCTTCGA
>JBFHEP010000061.1:0-16114 GCA_041584095.1 Acidimicrobiales bacterium
ATATTGTTAGATTCCGCTGCCCGGAGACGCTGGGTTGGAACCGTCGGTCCGGAGGACCGGCTACACGAGTTTGCTTGCGAACAACCGTGCTGCGAAGGGGTGCTCTGGAGGTCGTTTTACGCACCCTGTTAGAGTCTGGTCAGTGTTCCCCAATCAGCGGCCGTGGGGGTCGACTCCGACAGGCGATCCGGCGGCCGGCGCCGACCCCGCCTCGGGTATTCTCGATCGCCGCTACCGCCCCGCGGCGGTGGCCATCTTCACGACGGTGGCGCTGGCGGCGTTCGAGGGTATGGCGGTGTCGGCTGCGCTGCCCCAGGTCGCCGCCGATCTCGGCGACGTAGGCCTGCTGCCCTGGGTCATCACCAGCTTCCTACTGGCGTCCAGCATCGTGGTCGTCCTCAGCGGACCGTTCATCGACGGTTTGGGTTCACGCCGGATCTTCCGGATCGCCGTCGTCATCTTCACGGTGACCGGAACCGCCGCGGCGTTCGCCCCGTCGATGGCGATCATGATCCTACTGCGTGTGATGCAGGGCATCGGCGCCGGGTTGCTCCTGGCGTCGACGCTGTCGGCGGTGGCCCTCGTCTATCCCCAGCATTTGACCGGGCGGGCGTTCGCCGCCAACTCCACCGTGTGGGGTGTGATGAGCGTGGCCGGACCGGCATTGGCGGCCGCCATGTTGACCTACCTGAACTGGCGTTGGATCTTTCTCATCAACCTGCCGCTGGGCCTGATCTCGCTCGCCGCCGGCTGGCGTACCCTGCCCGGACCGGTTGAGGAGGCCCCGGTTCGACTCGACGTCCGGGGAGCGATACTCGTTGCCGGCCTGACCACCACCCTGCTCGTCGCGCTCGACGCCATCGGGCCGTTGACGCTCGTCTGGCTGGCGGTCGGCGCCGTCCTCGGTGTGCTCTATTTCCGTCACGCTCGCCGTGTCGCCCAGCCGATCGTTCGGCTCGAGCATCTCTTCAGCCAGCCGTACCTCGGTCTCGCCGTCGGCACCGGTCTGCTCCTGGCGGGCGGGATCGCCGTCTCGTCGTACACGCCCCTGTATGTGCGGGCCGGCCGGGAGGGATCCACGGCCGTCACGGCGTGGTCGGTGCTGTTCTTCAGTCTCGGTTGGACCGCCGGCGCCAATATCAGTAGCAGGCTGCTCGACCGGTTCTCGGAGTCGGCGGTGGCCGTTCTCGGTTTCGCCTTCACCGTGCCGGGGCTGGTCGGCCTGGCCGCGGTGGCGCAGGCCGACGTCTCGCTGGTTGTGATCTTCGCCCTGCTCTGCCTGTCGGGCCTCGGTATCGGGTTCTCGACCAACGCCGGGCTGACCCTGCTGCGGTCCGTCACGGCGTCGGCGTCGATCGGTCGGGTCACGTCGGTCTATCAGTTCGCCCGCAGCCAGGGCATCGCGGCCGGGGCGGCCATGGGCGGTGCCGTGATGCTCTTGGTGATCGAACGGCGGATCGGCGACGTCGAGGCGGTTCGGCAGGTCCTGGCGGGCGACACATCGGGAGAGCTCGGCGCTCGGATTCCCGATGCCGTGCAAGCGGGTTTCGCTGCAGCGGCGGCCACCGGTGCCGTCGTGGCGGTCGTCGGCGGGTTCATGATGGTACGGATGCGGGGCCATCTGGCCGAGGCCCGAGCCCGGAGAAGGGCTGGGCAGGTCGAGCCTGTTCGGGCAGAATGGAGCGATGGGGAAGCGACGACGTGAGCGGGAGACCGACGAGGTCTTCGTGTCGTACTTCGACACTGCACTTGGTGTCGCCGGTATCGGCTACACCGAACGGGCGGTGGTCGCAGTGCAGCTCCCGGAGGCGACGGTCGAGGCCACCCGTCGTCGGTTCGGGCGCCGCCTGACCGACGCCACCGAGGTCGAGTTGCCCGACATGGCCCACGACTCGACCGCCGACGGGCAGGTGGATGCCGACCGGTTCGCCGTCGGCCGGGATGCCATCGCCCGCATCCAGGCGCTGCTGGCCGGCGAGGACGTTGATCTCGATCCCGTGCCCGTCGATGTCACGGGCAGCAGCGACTTCAACCAGCAGGTCTACTCGGTCGTTCGTATGATCGGCCGGGGCGAGACGCTGACGTACGGCGAGGTGGCCCGCCGGGTCGGGGAGCCCGGCGGAGCGCAGGCCGTCGGGCGGGCGATGGGGGCCAACCCGGTCCCGGTCATCATCCCGTGCCATCGGGTCGTCGGCGCCAACGGGCAGCTGGTCGGCTTCTCGGCCAACGGTGGCATAGAGACGAAACGCCGGATGCTGCTGGCTGAGGAATGCCCGGCCGTACCACCCACGCTGTTCGATCAGCTCTGACCTTTCACCCGACGGGGCTCACCCTGGTGGCTGCGACCTCCGACTCGCGCACCTGGAACGAGATCAGGAAGGCAGGCACGAACATCAGCGCTCCGAGTCCGAAGGCGATCCGGAACGCCGTGAGGCCCAAGTCGAGGTTGAGTGCGGTGGTCAGCGTGGTGGCCACGACAGCGGTGCCGACGGCCAGCGCCACCTGGCGTTGCGTGGTGAAGATCGACACGGCGCGGCCCGTGTCGTCGTGCGACGTGGTGGCGTAGGCCACCGTCTGAAGGCTCACGAACAGGAATCCCATGGCCAGGCCCCTCCCGAAGGTTCCGGCCCGCAGCAGCCACAGTCCGGTCTCGTCGCCGACCACGGCGAACGAGCCCGACACCAGCGCCGCCGCCACGGCTCCCACCCGCAAGAGCAGACGAGGACCGAACCGGTGAAAGGCTCGCCGCGCCAGCAGGTTGGAAACGAGAAAGACCCCGACGGCCTGCGGCGCCTGGGTGGTGCCGGACACAGTGGCCGACAGCCCCCGGTGACCCTGTAGGTAGATGGGCAGCACGTAGATGAGGCTGATGAAGGCGGCATAGGTCGACATCGCATAGAGGTTGATGATGCGGAAGTGGTGGTCGACGAGAAGTCGCAGATCAACCAGGGGTGACCGCACCGACAGCTCGAAGCGGACGAGCGCGGTCAGCGCCACGACCCCGACCACGGCGGCGGCGACCGTGGGGGTCGAGGTCCATCCCTCGCGAGGACCCGACGACAGTGCGTAGAGGAGGCCGGCGAGGCCGACGGCCGCGAGTGCGAACCCGGCACCGTCGAAGTCGCCGGCAGGATCCGAGTCCTCCTGCCGCAGCCAGGCCCCGGCGAGGGCGACCGACAGTACACCGATCGGGAGGTTGACGAAGAAGATCCAGCGCCAGCTCAGATTGTCGACGAGGATTCCACCGAGGATGGGCCCGATTGAGGGGGCCACCACCGCGACGCCGATGACGGCCGATGCGGCCCGAGCCCGCTCGTTCTGTGGAAAGGCCCGATAGAGAATCGCCGCACCGACGGGCAGGATGAGCCCCGACGGCAGACCCTGGAGCACACGAGCGGCCACCAGCCAGTTGAGCGACGGGGCGAGCCCGCACAACACCGATGCCAGCACGAACCCGGCGATGGCACCGATGAACGCCCGTTTCGAACCGACTCGATCGGCGATCCACGGCGCGGCCGGGATGCCGATGGCCAGGCTGAGGTAGTAGCCCAACACGACCCACTCCACCTCGTTGGCCGGAACCCCGAAGTCCCGACCCATGGCCGGGAGGGCGACGTTGACTGCTGTCGAATCGAGGATCTGGATGAAAACCCCGACCACGTAGACGATGATGACGGCCGTTTTGTAGTTGGGTCGCACTCCGGGTCAGGCTAACAGGCGGGTCTCGTCGGACGCCGCTTGGGTGGTTGCCCCCGGCATCACCGGCCGGATCGAGCGGAGCGCTACAGTGACGTCCGATGATTGCCACCGCCGCAGACAATCACATGGCAGACGAACACGCCGTCGATGACGGCGAGCTCGTCGAGTCGGGTTACCGTCCCCCAAAGCTCCTGCCTCGAATGCGGGAGGTGTGGACACACCGGGACCTGCTTCGAAACCTCACCCGCCGTGAACTCAAGGTCCGCCACAAGAACAGCGTCATCGGGGTTTTCTGGAACCTGCTGAACCCGCTGCTACAGCTCGTTGTCTACAGCTTCGTGTTCACCGTGGTTCTGGCGAACAGCACGCCCCGGTACCCGTTGAAGCTCCTGGCCGGCATGGTGATCTTCCAGCTGTTCTCCCAGGGAGTCACCGGCGCGACGAATTCGGTCGTGAGCAGCGCCCCGCTGGTGAAGAAGATCTGGTTCCCCCGCGAAATCCTGCCCGTGTCGTCCGTGGCGTCGAACTTCATCACGTTTCTGAGCCGCCTGTTCATCCTGTTCGCCGGGCTGGCCATGTTCCGCCAGCAACCCGAATGGTCGATGCTCTGGCTGTTGCCCATCGCCGTGCTGATCGTCATGGTCCTGGCCACCGGACTCGGCATGTTTCTCGCCGCCATCAACGTGCTGTATCGAGACGTGCAGCACTTCCTCGAGCTGATCATGCTGGCCCTGTTCTGGGGAACGCCGATCGTCTATCAGTACGATTTCGTGGCCAAGGCGTTGGTCGACCGTTTCGGGCCCGAAGGCGAGTATCTGGCGATGCTCAACCCCCTCATTCCGGTCGTGATGACCTTTCAGCGAGTGCTCTACAACCCGAGGAACTTCGACGCCGAGGTCCAAGCCAGCTTCGCCTATACGCTCCGGCCGGCTTCGTGGTACCTCGGGCAACTGGCCATCTCCGGCGTTGTGGCAGTGTTGTTCCTCTATCTCGGACTCCGGTTGTTCGCCCGCCTCGAGGGCCGATTCGCCGAGCGGCTGTAGCGGGCTGCGCCCAGACGTATCGAACGGTGGCCGTCAACGTTCGAGCGTCACATCCATCGTGGCGCCGCCCCAACCGCTCACCTGATCTCGACCCTCGACGGTGACCGTCGTGACGGCGGCCGGAATCTCGATACCCGACTGGGATCGGGTGAACGGTTGCTCGGCTGCATGATCGTGAAGGAGGATGCGCTCGCCGTACACCGCGCCGTCGGGACCGACGACCCGCCATGCGTCGGCATAGCGCTCCGGACTGTCGTAGGGCGACGACAGGGTGACATGAAACGTCCACGAGCCGGCGCCGTCGTGGACGGCGTCGACCCCGACCACATCCGGGTACAGCTCCTCGGTGTCCTCCGCCGAACTCTCGCCGTTTCCGCAGGCGGTGAGAAACAGCATCAGCGCCGAAACGGCGACAAGGAGGCGGTACATCCCTCCACTATCACATGCCAGGCCTAGGAATGAGGGCTGACGGCTGTCGGAAGTCCGAGATCGGTGGCGGAGGCCGCGTCGGATGACCGGCTGCGATGACCCCCCGGACCGCCGGTCCCCTCGTAGGCGATGGTGGCTCTTACCCGGCCGAGGTCACCCCGCTGGCGTGCCTTGACCCGGAATCCTGCGGCTTCGTTCTGACGGTCCAGCTCGTCATTGGTCTCGGGGTCGCGGGCCACGATCGTGATGCGGTAGACGTCGTCGAGCAGTGGCAGATCCTCCAAGGCGAATCGGATCTCCCCCTCGCCCGGTTGCACTCGAAGCCGCTCGCCCATGATGTGGTTGGTGTTCTGGCGGATCATCGGATTGCCGTCCCGGGCCTGAATCAGGAGAAACAGCACGAATTCGCATGGCTCCCGCACGTTGTAGCGCACCACGAACGGCACCCGATCCCCGGGGAGGAAGCCGTCCTTGTCGGGTGGCTTCAACACCTGGGCTTCGATGAGCTCGACCGCGTTCTCCTTCTTGACGTAGAAACGGCCGGTGTGACGCTGATCGGCCGGGGCAGCGTCGAGTTTGCCGTGCAGGGCGGTTCGGTAGACGTCGATCGCCTCCCGCGGCTCACCGATGAACAGCAGTTCTCCCCGCTGAAGTACAGCTGCCCGGTCGCACAGTTCGCGCACCCGGCCCGGACCATGGCTCACGATCACCATCGTGTGCTCGAGTTCCCGAAACCGATGGATACGTTCCATGCATTTGAGTTGGAAGGCTTCGTCGCCGACGGCCAGAACCTCGTCGACCAGGAGGACATCGGGCTCGAGATTGGTCGCCACGGAGAATCCGAGTCTCGCTGCCATGCCCGATGAGTAGTACTTCACCTGCATGTCGATGAACTCGCCGATCTCGGAGAAGGCGACGATGTCGTCGAAGATCTCGTCGACGTGGCCTCGCGGGAAGCCGAGAATCGAGGCGTTGAGGTAGATGTTCTCACGCCCGGTCAAATCGGGATGGAAGCCGGCGCCCAGCTCGAGCAGGGCCGACATGCGACCCCGTACCCGGATTCGACCATCGGTGGGCCGCAGTGTTCCGGCCATGATCTTCAACAGGGTGCTCTTGCCCGAGCCGTTGTGGCCGAGAAGCCCGAGGGTTTCGCCCTGGCGGACTTCGAACGACACGTTCGACAGGGCGTTGATGATCTTGCTCGGACGGTGTTGCCGTCGAGCCAAGCTGATGACGCGGTCCTTGACCGTCGTCGACGAGTCGCCACCGACCGAGAACGTCTTCGAGACTCCGCTCACCTCGATGGCCACCGGGGTGTCGGGTCTCTCGGGCGCAGCTGCGGCGGTGTGATCGAATGGATCACGCTGCACTGGATTGGTCACTGGGGTCCAAGAATAGTGGCCGACCACGGCGGCCTGTCACCAACTGGGCAAGAAACCTCGTGGGGCGTCAGCCCGCTTTCATCACATTGAGGAGTTCGAGCATGGCCCGGCGATTCTGTTGCCGGCCCACCTCGGTGTCGTTGTCGGCGACGAAGCCGGATTCGCCCAGGCCGGTCGAGATCAACTGGTCGTCGCCGATGTCGAGGCTGCGGTAGTAGGCGATGACGGCGTCGGCTCGTTGCTGGGACAATTCCAGGTTGAACTGCGCGCTGCCCGCGGCATCGGTGAAGGCCGAGACGGACATCACGATATGGGAGTTCAACTTCAACACATCGCCGCAGGCGTCGAGGAACGGAATGTATTCGGGATCGATCACCGCTGAGCCGCTTTCGAACAGTATCGGTTTCTCCAGCACAACATCGGACACCGTGGGATCGGGAGCCGCGGGGTCGACGGTGTAGGAGGGCACCAGGGCGGCTTCGCCGAACACGTCGGCCGCTGTTTCGAGGAACTGCTGCGCCTCCGACTCGGACCGGAACGCCCCCTCGACATAGAGCTTGCCGTCGGAACGGATGGTGGCGCTGGCCGGCGCGATGCCGTCGTCGGTTTCCGGTGTTGATGGATCGATGCGGATGATGAGGCTGTCAGCGGCATCGCCTTCGCCCGCCGGTGCCGCCGCTTCTTCGCCGGTGGCCTCGTCGCCGGTCAGCGGATCGTCGGCCGTCGTGACGCCGGTCGTTTCAGAAGAGGCCGGTGCCGCCTGGTCATCGGCTGTGGTGAACCGATCGAAGAAGTCGGCTGTGGTGAACCGATCGAAGACGCCGACCTGGTTGAGACCGACGCCCACCGCCACAAGGCCGATGAGTGTGAGGAACCCGGCAACGGCAGGCCACCGTCGGCCCGGATCGGGGTCGAAGGTCGCCTCGGGCTGCGCCGTAGGACGTCGGTGGTAACGGCGGGGCTCGACCCTGAGTGGCATCGGCTGCTCGTCATGGCGATGGCCTCCCACCGCCACATGGGCGGGTGACCGGTGGTCCACCCGCTCGACGGACGCCTCTGCGACCGGTTGTTGCCGGATGTCCCGATCGACGTCGGGTGTCGAGTGGTGTACCGGCGGCGGATAGGTGTGACTCGTCGGGCGAGCGGTTCGGTCGGGATTGACCGAACGATGTTCCGGCGATGCAGTCGGTTCCGCCGTCGACAGGGTCGGGGGAACGAGTTGAGAGGCCGGTTCAGCGGTCGATGGCCGCAACGACTGCTGCCGGTTGGCGTCGGCGATCTCGAGTACTCGTTCGACCGCCTCCGCCGACCACGGTCCGCCCCCGGGTCGACTCGGGTGGGTGAGGCGAATGCGCTCAGCGATCTGGGCCGACGACAGGCCTCTCGCCCGGAGCTCCTCGAGTCGCCGAACGACGGCCAAGACGTTGCCGAGGCTCTTGTGCTCCGCCGTCGTGATGGCCGCATGCACGGCATCTTGTTGCGAATCCTGTTCCACCGGCTGCCCTCTCCCTAGCGTTGGTCCGGCACAGCATCGAGCACAGCTCGTCTGTCAGCTCGTGGAATTGTCGCCTCACCGGGCCCCCTGGAGCGGGTACGGCGACGCTCGTTGGGTTGCATTCGCTGCAACTGCACGCAAGGGTAACATGCTTCGTGGTTCTTGCCCATAAGGCGACATCGCCGCCGTCAGTCCCCGGAAACCGAGGGTGCGACGGGACCGGGCCGGTGCGGCCGCCAGCGGCTTGGTTCGGGCCATCGAGGGGCCGAAACCGCGGGAACTTGCCGCGAAGTTGACAGTTTCAACACCAAGGAGCCCCAGCGGGGGCGCCTGTTCGGTAGCATCGGTGCAGCGCGGCGTTGTGTTGTGCTCGTTCGACCCGTGGATTGTCACATGCAAATTTCAACAAGAACGTCACATGGCCCGATCTTGGCCCGAGGGCCGTTCGCCCGGTAGAGTCGTCGGTCGTGTCGGACTTCCTTCGCGAGTACCTCCTCGTTCTGCTGTTCAGCCTTTTGGCCGTCGGCGTCGTGGGCGCGTTCATCGGGTTGGCGTCCCTGCTCCGCCCGAGCCGACCCACTCCGGGGAAGCTGGAAAACTACGAATCCGGTGTCGACCCGGTGGGCGGTGGATGGTCTCAATCCCAGATCCGGTACTACATATTCGCGCTCCTGTTCGTGATGTTCGACGTCGAGGCCGTGTTCATCTTCCCGTGGGCCACCCGCTTGGAGCAGTACGGCCTGTTCGGCCTGGTGGAGATGGTGATCTTCATCTTCATTCTTGCCCTTGGCCTGGCCTACGCCTGGCGTAAGGGTGTGCTGCGATGGGTGTGATCAGGTCGGGTATGCCGGGCCGGGGAGGGCATCGATGGGCTTAGTCGAATCAGGCAAAATGCCGAAGGGGCTCACAAAACTGCTCAACATGAGCCGGAAATACTCGCTGTGGGCGTACCAGTGGGGATTGGCCTGTTGCGCCATCGAAATGGGTGCCGCGTTCGGATCCCCTCGCTACGACGTGATGCGCCTCGGCGTCATCCCGCTACCGGCCAGCCCTCGTCAGGCCGATCTCGTGATCATCTCCGGAACCGTCACCGACAAGATGGCCCCTGCGATCCGTCGGCTCTACGAGCAGATGCCGGAGCCCAAGTACGTGATCTCGATGGGCTCGTGTGCCAACTGCGGCGGCCCGTACTGGGACAGCTACTCGGTGACCAAAGGTGTCGACCAGATCATTCCGGTCGACGTCTACGTGCCTGGATGCCCGCCCCGTCCCGAAGCCCTGCTCGAAGGAATCGTCCTGCTGCAGGAGATGATCCTCAACGAGGACATCGCAGAGAAATGGAAGGGGGACCCCCTTGCCATCGGCTGACGGCGCCGCCGGCGCAGAAACAACCGAGGCCGAAGCCGAGGCGGTCGCACCCGTCGACGAGGCCCGCTCCGCCCTGCTCGAGGCCTTGACCTCGGAGTTGGGCGACTCCCTCGTGGCCTCCCACCTCGAACCCGGCCGCGATCTCTGGATTCGCATCGCCACCGACTCCTGGACCGAAACGGCCGACTACCTCCGCAATCGCCAGCGTTTCCGCTTCTTCGACTGGCTGTCCGCCATCGACTGGAAGCCCTCGCCGTTCGGCCGCAGCCTCGACGCCGCCGTCGACACCGCCGCCGCTCGAACGGAGACCGAGCCAATCGAGTCCCCGTCCAACGACGAGAACTCGCAGGATCAGGTCGACTCCACGGGCCAGGGTGAATCCGAGGACTCGGGTTCCGAAAGCGGTTACACCGGCACCGGAGCCGACGGCGTGACCGGTGGCGCCACCCGGTTCCAGATCTTCGCCCGGGTGTACAACCTGTCGACCGGTCTCGGTCTCACGCTCAAAGCCGATGTCCCCCCCGACCGAGCCGATGGCTCGCTCGCCATCGGCACGTGGATCCACACGTACCCCGGTGCCGCCTGGCACGAGCGGGAGACGCACGAGATGTTCGGCATCTCATTCATCGGCAACAATGACATGCGGAACCTCTATCTCCCGACCGATTTCGAGGGTCATCCGCTCCGCAAGGATTACCCACTGCTGGCCCGACTGGTCAAACCCTGGCCGGGCATCGTCGACGTCGAGCCGATGCCGGACGTCGAAGCCGCTCCGCCGGAGGCCGAGCCGACCGCCGCGGCCGACGCCGAAAGCTCCGGCGGCCTGCCCGAAGGCGGTGAAGGAAATTGACCGAGATCATGGACCGCCGCCAACTGGCGTACATCGCCGCTCAGGCCGCGGACGCCCGGGTCAACATCGAACTCGAGACCGAGGGTATGACCCTCAACGTCGGGCCGCAGCATCCGGCCACCCACGGAACGCTGCGGATCATCCTCCAGCTCGACGGCGAGCAGGTCGTCAACGCCGATCCCGTCATGGGCTACATGCACCGCGGCTATGAAAAGCTGGCCGAGGTCCGTACCTATCCGCAGGTGACGACCCTCATCAACCGGATCGACTGGCTGGGCAGCTTCGCCAACGAGGTGCCGTTCATCCTCGCCGCCGAACAGTTGATGGACATCGAGGCCCCGCCTCGAGCGCAGTGGATCCGGACGATCCTGTTCGAGATGGCCCGCATCGCCAACGTCACCCTGTTCCTGGGCGATATGGGCGTGCAGCTCGGCGCCGTCACCCCGGTGTTCTATGCGTTCCGCGACCGGGAGTACATCCTCAACCAGATCGAGGCCGCCACCGGGGGCCGGTTCCACCCGAACTTCGACCGCATCGGCGGCGTGAAAGACGACTTCCCCGCCGGTTGGATCGCCGACACCAAGTATGCGCTCAAGGAGATCCGGGATTTCTGCGACGAGATGGAGGATCTGCTCGTCGGCAACGAGATCTTCGAGCAACGTACCCGGGGCATCGGTGTGATTCCGGCCGACGTCGCCCTGTCCTATGGCCTGTCCGGGGCCAACGTTCGGGCCTCGGGTGTCGACTGGGACGTTCGCCGCGACAACCCTGAGCTTCCGCTGGCCTACAACGAGGTCGACTGGAAGGTGTGGACCCACCCCGACGGCGATTCCTTCGCCCGCTACTGGGTGCGCCTTCAGGAGACCAGGGAGGCGTGCGACATCGTCGAACAGCTGCTCGACGGTCTGCCGTCCGGACCGATCATGGCCAAGGTCCCCCGCATCATCAAAGTTCCGGAAGGTGAAGCCTACGTCGCCACCGAGAACCCGCTCGGCGAGATGGGTTACTACATCATCAGCCAGGGTGGGCTCGAACCGTTCCGGGTCAAGATCCGTTCGGCCAGTTTCTCCAACATGTCGATCACCCCATGGCTGCTGAAAGGCACCTACGTTCCCGACGTCATCACGATCCTGGCCTCGCTGTACTTCATCCTGGGGGACATCGACCGCTGATGATTCGCTCCGCTCATCATCCCCCCGCCTTTCGCCTTCGGCGAAACGCTACGCCGTTGCTTCAATGTGGTGCGCCGCCGCTTACCGGGGTCGCCCGATGATCACGACCCTCGCAGTTGAGTTCGCCTACTGGCAGACATCGATCTTCAAACTGCTGATGGCGTTCGTCGCCGTCCTCATCCCCGCCGGTGGCACCGTTTACCTCTACCTGTTCAAGATGGTCTCGTTCATGCAGAGCCGGCTTGGCCCGATGGAGGCCGGACCCTACGGTTCGCTCCAGCTCGTGGCCGAGGTCGGCAAGTGGGCCCAGAAGGAAGACATCGTTCCCGAGCGAGCCGACGAGTTCGTCTTCAAGGCGGCCCCGTACGTCGTGCTGCTCAGCACGTTCCTGCTGGTCCTGGTCGTCCCGTTCGGACCCGACGCCCAGTTCGTCGATTTCGACACCGGCATCTTCTTCGCCCTCGCCGTGAGTTCGATCTCGGTGGTCGGCATACTCATGGCCGGCTGGGCCTCGGCTTCGAAGTACTCGCTCATGGGTGGGCTGCGAGCCGCCGGCCAGTTGATTGCGTATGAGCTCCCCCTGGTTCTCGCGGTGGTCGGCGTGGTCATCCAGGCCGGCTCGCTCAACATGCAGGACATCGTCACCGCCCAGACGACGGGCGAGATCTTCGGGTGGGGTGCGATCGGCAACCCGTTCATCATCACCCAGTTCGTCGGCTTCATCATCTTCCTGATCGCCGTGCAGGCCGAGCTTACGCAGACCCCGTTCGACATGCCGATCGCCGAATCCGAACTCGTGTCGGGCTACATGACCGAGTACTCCGGGTTCCGATTCCTCCTGTTCTTCATCGGGGAGTTCGCCACCGCCAACATCTTCGCCTTCCTGGCCTCGGTGCTGTTCCTCGGCGGCTGGAGCGTTCCGCCGTTCGTGATGGACGCCATCCCCGGGCTCGCCCCCGAGGTCACGGGGCTGGCCGGAGCGCTCAACGGCACCACGGGCGGCGCCACGGCGTCGTTCTCCCGGTGGTTCAACGTGCTGGGCCCGATCGTGATGGCCACCAAGATGTTGGCATTGACCTTCATCGTCTATTGGGTGCGCTTCACCTACCCCCGGTTCCGTGAAGACCAGCTCCAGCGGTTTGCCTGGAAGGTGCTGATCCCGCTGGCCCTGGTCAACATCGCCGTCACCGGCGTCTTGAAAGTTGCGTTCTGATATGGCCCATACGACCAATGTTGACAGCGGCGACGTTTCGCCGAAGGTGAAACTCGAGGCGAGGTGCTCCGTCACCTCGCACTTGAAAGTTGCGTTCTGATATGGCCCATACGACCAATGTTGACAGCGGCGACGTTTCGCCCAAGGTGGTCTGGTAGATATGCCTCTCGTACCCGGCGTGCTCAAAGGTCTCGGTGTCACCTTCGGCGAGATCATGAAGACCGTGACAAAGGGTGCCGACACCGTGCAATACCCGCACGAGAAGGAGGCTCCGCCCCCTCGGGCCCGCGGTGTGATCGCGCTCCACGAGGAGAACTGCACGTCCTGCATGCTGTGCTCCCGGGAGTGCCCGGACTGGTGCATCTACATCGAGGGTCACAAGACGCTGGCTCCGCCCCGGCGGGCTGGAGGCAAACCCCGGTCGGTCAACAAACTCGACCGGTTCGACATCGACTACGCCCTGTGCATGTATTGCGGCATCTGCGTGGAGGTCTGCCCGTTCGAGGCACTGTTCTGGAGCCCCGAGTACGAGTACTCGGAGCCGAAGATCGCCGATCTGTTGCACGACAAGACCCGCCTGGGTCAATGGATGGAGACGGTGCCCGAATTCGAGCCATACGAGGCCGGAGCCGAGGTCAAGCAGCAGAAGGTGCCACGGCCGTGACCGTCCTCGCCGTCGTCGCCCAGGAATCCGCACTCTCCGATCAGGGGGCGTGGATCGCCAACGTGTTCTTCTACGCCATCGCCGCCGTGGCGATCATTGCCGCGTGGAAGATGGTTTCCACCCAGAACGTGGTGCATGCCGCCCTGTACCTGCTGGTGGTGCTCACCGCGGTGGCTGCCACCTACATCGTGCTCGGTGCCGAGTTCGCAGCCGTCACGCAGGCCCTGGTGTACCTCGGTGCGATCATGGTGCTGCTGCTGTTCGGCGTGATGTTGACACGGGCCAAGATCGGTCTCGAAACCGATCTCGACCATGATCAGAAGTGGATGGGCGCCCTGGTGGCGGTGGTGACCGGTGCCATCATGGGCTACTCGCTGTGGGAGGCGTTCGGCGACATGAAGCTGCCCGCCGACCAACTTCCCCAGACCACTCAACAGGTGTCCGACTCGATCTTCAGCACCTACATCGTGCCGTTCGAGGCGCTGTCGGTGCTCCTGCTGGCCGCCTTGATCGGCGCCGTCGTCGTGGCGAGGAGAGATTAGATGGCAATCGGACTACTGGTGCTGATCCTTGTCGTCGGCATGGTGGGTCTGTTCGCGGCCGGATTCCTGATGAATCAGTCGGGCAAGGACCGGAGGGGGAGAGACCGTTGATGTTGCCGATTGTCGTTTTGTTGCTTTTCGTGGTCGTCGTGGCCGCGATCGACTATGTGTTGGCGGTCCGTCTGAGCGACGGCATCGGATCCTGGGCGAGGGAGCGCTGATGTTCCTCAACCAGTTTCTCTTCCTGGCCGCCATTCTGTTCTGTATCGGCATCTACGGGGTCCTGACCCGGAAGAACGGCGTTCTCGTGCTGATGTCGATCGAGCTGATCCTCAACTCGGTCAACATCAACCTGGTTGCCTTCGGGGCCTACCACCAGCACATCGCCGGCCAGGTGTTCGCGCTGTTCGTGATTGCCGTGGCCGCGGCCGAGGTCGGCGTGGGTCTTGCCATCGTCCTGCTCATCTACCGCAACCGTCGAAGCATCAACGTGGCGGAAGCGAATCTGTTGAAGGGCTAGGGGAATCGTGCTTGTCGTAGCTGCCGAAGAAGCCGTCGCCAACTCGTGGTTCTACGAGAACGCCTGGCTCATTCCCGCCCTGCCGGCGGCGTCGTTCCTGCTGATACTGTTCTTCGGCAAGCGGTTGCCCTACAAGGGGGCGGAGATCGGCATCGCCGCGGTCGGAGGCGCCTTCGTACTCGCCGTGCTCACCACCTTCACCTGGATCGGCGACATCCAGGCCGGCGGCGGCTCCGAGGAGGAGCACTCCCTCGTCGTCGACGGCGGTGAGACGATCGCCGTTGCGCTCACCGCCGAAGAGGGCGAGGAAGGCCACGGCGAAACGCGTGGCGTTCCCATCGTCACCGAGGTCGAATGGTTCGGCATCGGCACCGATGCCAACCGGGCCACACTCGGCACGGACGCGAACGTCGCCGGCGCCACCGATCACGGCGGAGACGCCGACGAAGGTGCCGCTGCCGACGATCATGGCGATGACGAATCCGCAGCGGCCGAGGAGCATGCCACCGAGAGCCTTGCCTCGAAGTTCGCCATTCCCATCGGGACGATCGTCGACGGTCAGTCGGTGATGCTGCTGTTCGTCGTCACGTTCATCTCGTTCCTGGTCCACGTCTACTCAACGGAGTACGTGAAAGGCGACCGCCGCTTCACCCACTACTACGCCTTCCTGTCGCTGTTCACTGCCGCCATGTTGTTCATGGTGCTGTCGTCGTCGACGATTCAGCTCATCGTCGGCTGGGAGCTGGTCGGCGTCTGCTCGTTCGTCCTGATCGGCCACTGGTGGGAGGAGAAGCCGAACTCCGACGCCGCGCTCAAGGCGTTCCTCACCAACCGGGTCGGCGACATCGGTCTGCTGGTCGGCGTGTCCATCCTCTACTTCGCGGCCGACCGAACCTTTTCGATCACCGCCATCAACGAAATGGCGGTCTCCGGGGCCATCGAGCAGCGCACACTGCTGATCGCCGGGCTGTGTCTGATGGCCGCCGTGATGTCGAAATCCGGTCAGTTCATCCTCCACACCTGGCTGCCCGACGCCATGGCCGGACCAACCCCCGTCTCGGCACTCATCCACGCCGCCACCATGGTGGTGGCCGGCGTCTATCTGATCGGTCGCCTCTACGCCGTCTTCTATGTCGGCTTCGGCATGGACGGCGGAACCCTCAACGCCATGGCCTTCATCGGTGGTCTCACCACCGTCGGTGGCGGGCTGCTGGCGTTCGTCCAGAACGACATTAAGAAGGTACTCGCCTACTCCACGGTCTCCCAGCTCGGCTACATGGTGCTGGGCCTGGGCATGGGTGCCTACACCGCCGGTCTGTTCCACCTGTACACACACGCCTTCTTCAAGGCGTGCCTGTTCCTCGGCGCTGGATCGCTGAGCCACGCCTGTCACCACAGCTTCGACATGAAGGCCGAGATGGGCGGGCTTCGCAAGAAGATGCCGATCACCTTTGCCACCTTCGTCATCGGCTCGCTGGCTCTCGCCGGCATCCCGCCATTGGCCGGGTTCTGGTCGAAGGATGAGATCCTCGCCGGGGCCGGTGTCTGGCCGGGCACCGGCGGCAACGGTACCTTCACCATCCCGTTCATCTTCGGTGTGATCACCGCGGCGCTCACCGCCGCCTACATGACCAGGGTCATCTGGCTTGTCTTTTTCGGCGACTACCGGGGCCATTCGCACCCCCACGAGAGTCCACGGGTCATGACCGTCCCCCTGATCATCCTGGCGTTCATGGC
>JBFHEP010000062.1:0-15698 GCA_041584095.1 Acidimicrobiales bacterium
AGGTTAGTGGACGGCGTTCGGACTCGGAGCGGGACCCCGATCCGGCGTATCAGGCCCGATCATGGAGGACCTTCAACTGACAGGTGTCGGGCTCGTAGACCCCCTGACCGACCCACCGCCGAATGCGGAACAGGTCGACCATCAGAGCCGCGAAATCGGCGACCACCCGCACCGAAGATCCGGTCCGGGTCTCCACTGAAACCGGGATTTCACGGAGTGACAGCTGGTCTTGTTCGGCGATGAGGAAGAGTTCGACGTCGAACGCAAACCCGTCGATCCGGGTCCGCTCGAAGACGATCCTGGCGATGTCGGCCTGAAAGCCCTTCAGCCCGCACTGCGTGTCACGAAAGTGCCCGAGCAACACCAGACGGGTCAGGTGGTTGACCATGCGACCGCCGAGTTCCCGGAGTCTCCCGGCCCGCACCAGCACGTTGGTGTGTTGATGACGGCGACTTCCGACCACCATGTCCCACCCCTGCTCGATCTCCTCGAGGACGGTGAGCAGCAGTTCCGGGCGGTAGGCGAGGTCGGCGTCGGTGAACACGACGCTGCGACCCCGAGCCTCGAGGACACCACGTCGAACGGCTGCCCCCTTTCCCCGGTTGGCGGGCTGCCGCAAGACCCTGGCTCCCGCCCGCTCGGCGACGGCCGGTGTGTCGTCGACCGAACCGTCATCGACCACGAGGATCTCGAGGTCGTCGGCGCCCAGTGTCGGAGCGAGGGTCTCATGGACGGCGGCGATGCTGGCGGCGATCCGATCCTCCTCGTTGTAGGCCGGCAGGATCACGGTGAGTCGCAGCGGAAGATCGGGCACCGGGCGGTCCACCCGCTGCGCCAGGTCACGACGGACCTGGGTGAACAGGATCCACCGGTACATGAACCAGCGAACGCCGGCACCGAAGCCGATGGCCAGCACCTTTGTGACCGGCAGGGCGAGAATCGGATTGACGAGAACCAACACGAGCATGTCGATGGAACCGGCCACGACTGCCGTGCCGGCGAACAATCCCGGGTTGCTGACCCACCTGGCCCGCGGGTCGCCCTTGAACGTGAGTCGGCGGTTGAGCGTATAGGCGACGCTGGCGGCCACGAGGAGCGCGACCACGTTCGCCGCCACGATCGACGACCATCGCCGGGCCAAGACCAGAAACAGGAAGAGGTCGACCGCCGTGGCGACTGCACCGACCAGGACAAACAGCCGGAGCCGACTTCTCACTGCCGGGACACGGCCGACTGATCCGGTGGTTCGGGCTGTTCGACAGGTGGGTCAGCGCGGTCGGACACGGTCTCTTGCCGGCCGTTTCCGGATTGGTCCGTCGGTACGACCCGGCTTGCTGTCGTCGTGCCGATTGTTTTTGGCGCAGCCGAGGCCGCGCCCACCGGCGTCGCGCTCTCAGGGGGCGAGAACACGGCCACCTGCTCGTCAGCGGTCTGGTCGCCCTCCGCTGCTCTGGGCGCCATCATGACGCGTTCGGGGCGGAGCGACGGCCTGGGTTGCCGCCGGGCCCGCACGGCGAGCATGCCGACGATCGCCAGTCCGGCGACGGTCAAGATGGTCGAGAACCAGTCGATCAGGGTGCGGTCGTAGGCCAGTCGCACGGAGGTGTCGGTCGGAACGACCACCATCAGATTCGGACCGACACGCCACGGGCCGTCCGCACCGTCGGCCGTCCAGTTCGGGAAGTACGACGCCTTGACCAGCACCGGCTCTCCGACCCTGTCCACATCGAAGCTGATCGTCGAGTCGGTCGTTGCAACGTTGGAGACGGCAACCGGGTCGACGGGATCGCCGTCCGAGGTCGCCAGCGACTCGCGTCGCTCCCATCCCGGGGGCCCGTCCTCGGCGGGGAGCGCAAGGTAGGCGGCCGGGTCGTTGTACTGGTTCACGGCCTGCCCGACCCAGCCGACATCGAACCGGGTCACGGCCTCGTCGTTGGCCAGCTGCTCCGCCGAGCGCCCGGACACGACCACCGGTTCGTACTGCAATCCTTCGACCAGCTCGCTGCCGTCGACCTCGAAGATGACGAACGGCTGGGCCTCGCCGACCTGGGTCAGGGAAGGGTGCGATTCCGCAGCGGCGATCGCGTTGTCGGACTGGGCCATGTAGTAGCGAACACCCATCAGCTGGAGCTGCTCGACACCGGTATCGATGTCGAAACCCTGATACGGGAGATCGCGTTGGGCCCTCGACGGAGCGTCGGACAGGACGCTCTGGTTCAGGAAGTGGAACGGCGTCGTGGCTGAGGACTCGAAGTAGAGGCCTTCCATCGAGCCGATGCAGCCATCGGTCCAGTGCGGGAGCAACATGAGCGCCATCGGTGTGCCGTAGCGATCGAGTTCCTTGGAGTACTCCCACATGGCCCGGCCGCAGCCGTTGGTCTCACCGACGGACGCCATCGTGGTGACGACACCGTGGTATTCCCGATACGACTCCTTGCGCTCGTAGCCGGAATAGTTCCACGACGCCCAGCTGGGGACGGCACTGCGGGCATAGTTGGTGAACACGAGCCACTCGTACTCGCCTTCCTCGTTGATGTCACCGAAGGGCATCAACCGCAGCGGCATGGCCACGGCGACGAACACAGCCACGAGCGCGGCCAGCGACGAGAGGGTCATCGTCAGCACCGACGGCCGGGCGAGATCCCCGCTGATCAGGGTGCCGACGTACCGCACGACCATGGCAACGCCGACGGCTGCGGTCAAATACACGGCCAAGTAGTAGAACGGGAGCAGCCGGGCATTCCAGAGCGGACCTTCACCGAGGTTGGCGACTGCCGCGGCGAAGACCAGGCCAAGACCGCCGAAGATCATGCCGATGCGTTCACGGGCCGCATAGGCCAGCAGCACGCCGATGGCGGCGACCGGCAACGCCAGCTTCATCGGCACCGTCAGCATCGGAGCGCCGACTTCGTCGAGGCGTTCCCAGCCCATGTCGTTGAAATACGGCTCCCGAAGGTAGAACGGGAGCAGCCAGAACGCCGAGACCGCCATGGCGACCGGCCCGACAACCAGGAGCCATCGATAGCGGGCGAATAGGGTCGAGTCGCCGGCGGCCGCGGCCACGAAGACCACGATCAACGCCGAGGCGGCGAGCACCACGATACCGAGGCTTCGACCGTCGGCGAAGGCGATCGGCAAAAGGACCAACGAGATGGAGCCCGCCAGCATCCAGGTTCGGGCCGTCGTCACACCGTCGGACAGGGTGGCCAACATCAGCGCCGGGATGAGGAAGAAGACCGGGATGATGTGGCAGAGGGCGACCAATGCAACGACCACCGTCGTTCGGGCCCTCCAGCGGCCACGATCCATGCCCTGCAAGGCCAGACCGACAGCCACCAGGGTCAGGGTCAACGAGATCGAGAACGCGAACTCGCCGGCCAACGTGGACGTGATGTTGCCGCCGTAGATGGTGAAGTTGGTGTCGAACAGGAAGATGAAGGCACCGAGGGCGAGAAACGCCGGGATCGGCTCGGGCGATCCCGCGAGCCGGCCCATCAGCCACGCGGCGAACGGGAAGGCGACCAGACCACTCACGGAGATCAGCTTGAACGCAATACCGTAGGGAAGGGCGACGACCAGGACGGCGATGACGGCGAGGGCAACGATCACCGGTACCCGGTTCTCGGGAGCCGTTGCCAGCTCCCGAAGACGTTCGACCCGGCTGTTGGCCGTCGGCCGACCCGAGCTTCGCCGTTCCACGACGTACAAGCCGCCGGCGGCTGCAGCCAGGAGGCTGATGCCGATCGGCCATGGTATGCCCACATTCAGGGCCACGATGGCCAGCGAGGGAATCACCATGTAGAAGTGATATGCCGGAAACCCGCTGTACCAGTCGGGTGCCCAACCGCTCAATCGGGCCTGCGGGAGCAGATGGTCGCGCAGGTAGGCGGGACCCCAGACGTGGGCGCCCATGTCGCCGCCCGACGGCGTGGTGTCGACGAACAGCAACGGCTCGGCCAGGTCGGCGAGGCTGTGGGCGTCCGGCCAATTCAAGAGGGCGAAGACGAAGACCGCACAGGCCCCGGCTACGAGGAGCCCCAACCGCCCACGACTGGCGGGGTCGCGGAGCGCACTGTCGCCTCGGACGGTACTACCAGGCACCTGGTAGACGATAGTAAGAAATCGTCATGTCCGTACGCCGCCCCGTGCTTTACCGGGCGATGACGGGGCTGGCGATGATCGCCGAGGACGGGAGCCGAATCGGCGGCTAGCGCCGTCGCCCGGTGTGCTCACCGACGTGATCAAGCGCCTGCTGCAGCTCGATGGGTTCCCCGGCGAGCTGCCAGCGCCGGGTGTCGCAGTTGTCGCATGACTCCATCATCAGGATGTTGCCGTCGACCTCGATGTGCACGATCGAAACGTCATGGCCGCAGCGACCGCACGGTGACATCTGGTCGAGGGTTCGATTGCGCCCCGTCGGATCGGGGCGCCGGCTCTGGACGGCGGTGGTCGAGACAGAGGGCGGCGCCATCGTGGCCGTTACCGCAGGCTCGATCGCATCAGCCAGGTCGTCGGCGGTACCGGGGTACTGTTCTCCGGCGACGACGTCGGTCTTCGACTCCGGTTCCGGTGTCTCTTCGTGGTCGGTCGCCGTCGTCACGGCCGGGGCCTCCAGGTCCGACAGGTCGTTGCCCGGTTCCGGAACGTCGATCTCGACGTCGTGGTCATCGGCTTCGACGTCGTGGTCATCGGCTTCGACGTCGTCGTCATCGGCTTCGACGATGGAAGAGCCGGTCATCAGGGGCGATCCACCCCTGCGATCGAATCGTTTGCTCTGTCGCCGTCGCAACGGGCGTGTTGTCGAATTGCCGTCGGAAGTGCTCATTACCTCTCCTGGTGGCGGCCTGGACCGTCTGCCACTCCACTCGGCGCTGTTCGACGTTCACCGCCATCTGGGCCGGAATCCTGTTTTCGAGCGGCCGAGCGGACCTCGGTTGCGAGTCCTTGGGTCGGCGCGGCGGGCACGATCGTTAGCGTCAACGACGGCTATGGGCCGGGTGGCTCATGACACCCGGCTCAGGGGTTCGGAGAGGCCAGCAGCAATTGGACGACGGTCGTGGCGTTGAATGCCATGTGTGTCACGATCGCCGGTCCGACCCGGCTGCTGGTCGCCGTCTGCCACGCCACGACGAGCCCGAAGAGCGTCAGACCAGGGATCACGACGAGCTGCTGGTGGACCAGTGCGAAGATCAGGGCGCTGCCGACAATGCCGACGACCGGACCCGTCGCCGCCGTCAGCGCCGGCAGGAGGAGGCCACGGTAGAAGAGCTCCTCGACGACGGGGGCGACGAGGACCACGGCGAGGGTGATAAGAACGACGTCGAGCGGGCCGTCGACCAGCTCGACGATCGCTCGAGCCGACTCTCCGGGATCGACATCGACGAATCGACCGATCGGCCAGTACAGGAGCGGCAGAGCGATCAGCTGCAGGCCTATACCGATCATCACCGCCTCGGCCGCCTCCCAACCGCCGATGATGCGCACGTCGAAGTCGGCTCGAGGCCCGCGGCCCAGGCGGCGGCTGACGGCGAGAGGGCCGAGCAGATACGCAAGCCATAGGCCGACGTTGGCGCCGATGAACAGGAGAAGATTGGTGGGGTCGTCGCCCAGTTCCTGACCGCCGAGTCCCAACACCCAGGCCGCCCAGAACGGAGCGAACAGCTGGGCGAGAACGAGACACAGGATTGCCTCTCGCAGACCCCAGCGAACCTCGGGTGGGCGGGCCGGCCATCCAGGCTGCAGTCGACGTGACATTGCCATCCGACGCTAATGGGTTTGGCCGGTCTTTCACCCCGGGACGAACCGACGAGACGAATCCGCCCCGTTGGAGAAATCGGGCGGTGGACGGTCACATCGCACCGGCGATCGGAGCGTCGAACTTTAGGTGGTCTTTCGTCCGTCCGGCTAACCATGATGCAACCGTTGACGTCGATGGTGCGTAAAACCTCGCAAAGTTCGGGCTAACCGTGGGCCCGACACGACCGACGGGTCAGGCAGCGTTCCATCATTCGTTCCATCATTCGAAAACCTGAAACGACCGCTTCGACTCGGCAACGAGTCGCACTCCAATTAGGCTGAAATCATGAGTTCTCAAGGGTCAACCCCTCCCCCCACTCCACCGGGCCGTAATTCCCGAATGCCGGCGCGCTCGGATTCCGGGTGGCCTCGCTGGTCGGCATGGATCGTGGTCGGCGTGCTCATCGCCCTGCTGTTCTTCGCCTCGGGCCGTAACACCGAGGAATCAGACGAGATCAGCTACAGCACCTTCCTGCAGGAGATCGAGGACGGAACCATCACGGCGTTCGAGTTCGACAACACGAGCTACGAGATCACCGGCACCCGCACCGACGACACCACCTTCACCAGCACGGCGTTCACCGACTTCTCCGAGAGCGACCGCGCGCTGTTCGACGAGAAGGGTGTCGATTACAAGCCCGAGACCCCGACGACCAACTGGCTGGTGGGCCTGATCCCCCTTTTCCTGCCGTTCATGATCATCATCGGTTTCTTCTGGTGGATGGCTCGCCGTCAGCAGTCACAGATGGGCGGCATCATGTCGATCGGCCGCTCGAAGGCCAAGACCTACTCCTCGGAACGACCGGGCACCACCTTCGCCGACGTGGCCGGCTACGAGTCGGTGAAGAAGGAGATCACCGAGGTGGTCGACTTCCTGAAGAATCCCGGCAAGTTCGCCGAGATCGGCGCCAAGATCCCCAAAGGCGTCCTGCTCGTCGGCCCACCGGGAACCGGTAAGACTCTGATCGCCCGGGCTGTGGCCGGAGAGGCCGGCGTGCCCTTCCTGTCCGTCACCGGCTCCGATTTCATGGAGATGTTCGTCGGCGTCGGTGCCAGCCGGGTCCGGGATCTGTTCAACGAGGCCCGCAAGATGGGTCGGGCCATCATCTTCGTCGACGAGATCGACTCCATCGGCCGCAAGCGCGGTGCCGGTCTCGGTGGCGGCCACGACGAGCGGGAGCAGACGCTCAACCAGATGCTGTCGGAAATGGACGGGTTCGAGGCGACGGAGGGCATTGTGATGATGGCGGCCACCAACCGCCCCGACATCCTCGACCCGGCCCTGCTGCGGCCCGGCCGCTTCGACCGTCAGGTCGTGGTACCGCTGCCCGAGCTCGATGACCGCAAGGAGATCCTGAAGGTCCACATCAAGCACAAGAAGGTGGCCGACGACGTCGAGATCGACGTGATCGCCCGCGGTACGCCCGGCATGAGTGGTGCCGACCTGGCCAACCTCGTCAACGAGGCGGCCCTCTACGCCGTTCGAAACGGCGACGACAAGATCCACGCCAGCCATTTCGACATGGCCCGGGACCGCGTCATCATGGGCGTGAAACGGGATTCACTCGTCATGTCCGAGAAGGAACGGGAGATGACCGCCTATCACGAAGCCGGTCATGCCCTCTGCGCCGCCCTGCTACCCGACTACGATCCCCTGCACAAGGTCACCATCATCCCGACCGGCATGGCCCTCGGCGTGACGATGACCCTGCCGGAGGAGGACCGGCACTCGCTTCGTCGCAGCCACGCCCTCGACATGATCGTGATGATGCTCGGTGGACGTAACGCCGAGAGTCTCGTGTTCGGTGTCGTTTCCTCCGGTGCCGGCGACGATCTCCAGAAGGCAACACAGCTGGCGCGCCGTATGGTCAGCGAGTGGGGCATGTCCGACAAGGTCGGCCCGATGGCCTTCGGCGGTGGTGGACCGGTGTTCCTGGGCGACGACATGATGCAGTCTCGCGAGTACTCCGAGAACACCGCCGAGCTCATCGACCGCGAAACCCAGCACATCCTCAACGAGCAGGAAACCCGGTGCCGGGAGTTGCTGAGCACGAACCGGACCGCGCTCAACCTCATCGCTCGGAATCTGTTGGAGCACGAGACCCTCAGCGGCGCCGAGGTCAACCGTCTCATCTCGGTCGCGAACGGCGATCTCGGCGCCCCCGGCACCGAGATGCCGCAGGCTGCGGCATCGACGACGGCGACCTCGACCTCCACCACGCCCTCCGGCAACTGAGCGGGCGGGCCGGCTGCAATGAAGCTCGGAGCATTCTCGGTGAGCCTCGCGGTCAGCGATCTGGCCGCTTCGAGGACGTTCTACCAGAAACTGGGCTTCGAGGTGTTCGGCGGTGACGAGGCGATGAACTACCTGATCATGAAGAACGGTGACTCATTGATCGGGCTGTTCCATGGAATGTTCGAGGAGAACATCCTGACGTTCAACCCGGGCTGGGACACCGATGCCTCCGAGGTCGCCGAATTCGACGATGTCCGAGCCATCCAACGTGATCTCGAGTCCGCCGGCCTGACACTCGATCAGCGGCTTGGCGACGACGACAGCGGCTCGGGTCCGGCCAGCATCGTGGTGACCGATCCCGACGGAAACGTCATCCTGATCGACCAGCACGTGTAACCGTCGACCTGTGGAGGCCGATCCGGAGGATCGGCTTCCGTTTTGAATCAGGCTCGTTCGACGGCGTCGATCAGATCGTCGGCCGCTACAGCCCCGAAGAACGCGTTGATCACGACACCGTCGGCCGCCGCCACAACCGTGGTGGGAACGCCGTCGATACGGTAGCGCTCGTGAAGGCCGGGATCGGCCTGCACCGTGACCTGTTGCACGGCGACCGTCTCCGATGCCAGTGCCGATACGAGTTCCCAGACTGCGGGGCAGGTGTCACAAGTCTCCGAGGCGAACACGACGATGAGCGATGGTGCGGCGGGGCCGGTGAAATCGTCTCGGTCCAGTTGCCGGGGCGCACGGTAACTCGGGGCGCTCGGCGGATCCGGCCGCCGCCGCTGGAGGATCAGGGCCGCCACAACGGCCAAGGCGATCAGCGCGATCAGAATGATCAGCCGGTCCATGGGTGGTGCCTAGGATCGGACGATCGTTGGAATGGCCGGCACCACGTCGAGACTTTCATCGGGGAGCACCGTCATCGCCTCGACCGCCACCGGAACATCGGACGTGACCTCGATGACGCCCCCGCCACCGGCCGGTAGGGAGATCGGCACCACCGTCCGGCCGCCGCGGGGCACGATCGCTCTGGTCGGACCGATGAATCCGCCATCGGTCAAGGTCCGGACCTCGACCGACGCCTCTTCGGGAGAGACGACGATCACCGAGGTCGAGTCGCCGGTGATGGTCACCCAGGGCACGATCCACCGGGTCGACAATTGTTCCACTCCCCTACTGGTGGCCAGGCCTGCCGTCGCCGTCGGCTGAGGAAGCGGTTCGCCGTTGATGTCGACCACCGGATTGTCGACCACGGCCTCGCCGTCGGCGCCCTCCTCGGACCCGGCTTCGGCGGCCTCGCCCTCCTGGCTGTCGGCGTCGGCCTCGGCATCGGCGTCCGCGTCGGCGGCGGCGGCCTCATCACTGCCCTCTTCGCCATCGGCCCCCTCGGCGGCGCTTTCGGCGCTCTCCTCCTCGTTGTCCTCGGCCGCGGCGATCGCAGCGGCCGGATCGCTTGGATCCTGGAGGGTTTTGGCCACCTGCCACCGCTCGACAACAACCGGGAGGTCGTTCTGGACCAGCACGTTCACACCGAGTTCGTAGGGCAGCGGAAAGCCGAATCGGAGGGCCTGGGCGCCGATGTCGATCGTCTCGAAGCTTCCCGGCCGGATCTCCCGAGTGGTCGTGACGACGCCGTAGAGCGACAGATCCGCCGGATTGTTGGGCCACATCTGGATGTCGACGACCGCCGTGGTCTCGGATTGGTCGTCGATCAGGACCTCCTCACCGTCCTCGTTGACGGTGAGCACCGGATCGTTCGGTTCGGCCGGGTTGAAGACGATCAGGCTGTGATCGCCGCCCTCGTTGATCCGCCCGGCCGGCATGATCCAGCTGTTGGCGGGGCGGGCCACCCCGATCTGGAGTGCGGCGCCGTTGGCTCCGAGGCTGCCGTCGATCACCTGAAGTCGCTCGGCGATCAAGCGGCCCCGTTGCGTCGTGACGATGGTCGCGACATTGGCCTCGCTGGTGATGTTCTCTCCGATGTCGATGATGCGAACAGACCGGGCGGGAACCGACGCCCCCTGGAGCGCCTGGGGCTGACGGCTACGGGCCAGGGTGCGGAACTCGACGTTGAAAACCGCCGTTTCCGGGAAGGGATTCATGAGCGCCAGATACTGCTTCGAGTCGAGTTCGGTGCGGCCGCTTGCGAAATACCACCGGTTGGACACCTGGGTGGCACACGGCCCTTCGGCCCGACCCTGGTCGGTGGTGACCGCATGACCGACCACACCCTCGCCCGAGATGATTTCGACGACGGCCCCGGCTACCGGGCTCTCCTGGCTCTCGGACAACTGGACCCGCTCCGTCTGCAGTGGGGCGAGTTCGATCCGACGACCGGCTCCCTGGCCGGCCGCGGTGAGAATACTGAGATTGGCCACCGCAGAGGTGTCGGCAAGGTTGGAGATGTAGATCTCGTGATCGGCGAAACCGCCCGCATCGCTCGACCCCATCGGGCAGTACCAGGCACTGTCGAGATGCGGTGGGTCGGACAGAGCCGGAGTGATGACGTCGAATTCCACGACTTCGGTCGTCGCAGCGATCGGATCCGGCTCCGAGACCCGGTCGTAGGCCAGGCCGGCGGCCAGCAGGCCGAGCACGACGAAGATGAACGGCCAGCGATTCATGTCGTCGTCTCCCGCCGGGTCTGGGCCAGGAGTGCACCGATGGCGACCAGGAAAAACTGGCCGAGGATGGCAAGACGACGTTGCAGTCCCGAGGCGAATTCGATGACGACCTCACCGCCGGAGCCCGAAGGAAGGACGAGTAGCTCGTCGAATCCGGAGATGGTCTCGCTTCGAGATCCCGACGCCTCGAGTCCGTTGCTGTGCAGTGAAACGAGCACGTCGGATCCCTCCGGGGCGTCAACGAGCCAGCGGCCCGGCTGCTCCTGCACATAGCCGGCCACGCCCGATGTCAGATCGACATCGAGGGTCTCGGCGGCGGTGGTTGCCTGCGCCTGCTCGGTGGACGGCACGAGCGGTGTGACGCCGCGACTCGAGCGATTACGGAACACCGCCAAATCGGGGACGCCGGGCACCCGCTGAAGATCGAGCTGCTGGGCCAACGCTCGCTGGATGCCGTCGCCCGCATCGATCGACGGCCCCTCGTAGGGCGACGGAGCCAACTTCTCGGTGACGACCACATAGTCGATGCCGTACGGCGCAAGCAGGCGTCCGAGACGGACGATCTCCCCAGCTTGGGCCAGATCGAGCTGGCGACCGATCCCGTCGGTCGAGCCCACCGGACCGGCCTGCCAGCGACCCCAGACCTCGGCGTTGCCGCCGTCGGTGACGACATAGTCGATTCCCGATTCGGAGTGCAAGGCGTCGAGGGGTAGCACGGAGGCGTCGCCGATCCAGAGCACCCGGCTCTGTACCGGCACCTCGAACTCGGTGTTGGCCCGCTCGACCAGGAAATCGACCGACGACGCGAAATTCGACGACGGCGCCCGCCAGGAACCGCTGAATGCCGCCAGCATCCCGACCAGGAACATGGCGGCCACGCCGACCGACCCGACCGTTACGCCGAGCTTTTGAATCCGAACGCCGCGGTTGGACAGGGAACCACTGGTCAACTCGATCTCGACCGATCGCACACCGACAGCAACCACGTAGCACAGACCGGCGGCGGCCATGGCCAGGAGAATCTCCGGAGCGGGTATCTCGAACGGCAGCCAGCCTCGACGATCGGACCAGGCCAGCCCCCAGAACGTGATGGCGACGAGCCACCCGGAGAGGCTGACGAAGAGCAGCTTTTGGCTCGAGTACAGCAGTGCCAGCGCCGCCAGACCCACCATCGCCAGAACGAGCACCCTCGGTGTGTATGTGTTTGGTGCGAACCGGATGAGATCGAGCAGGGAGGAGAACGACGTCTCCGGGGAGTCGGGACCGATCACCCAACGCCAGGTGATGTTGCGGAGCAGATCGTAGCTCCACGGTCCGTGCAGTGCGACGGCGGCGACCACCGAAACCACCGAGGCGAGCGCCAGCTCTCTCGGGCGGCCTGCGCCGGTGGCCAGCGCGACGATGGTGAAGACCAGCGCGGTCACGGCGGCGACGGGGACGATGGCCGGCACAAAGGTGGCCACGATGGCCACCAGAAACCCGAACCGGATCAATCGGACCGGTTCGGACCGGTCGGCGACGCCGGGTCCGGCCGGACCACCGCTCGCGCCGAACGGGCTGTGACCGCTCAGCTTGAACAGGCTCGACAAGATGTAGGGGGCGGCAGCCCAGACCACGAGCGCATCCCAGCGTCCGGCTGAGAACATCGCCACGACAAGGGGGTTGCAGGCGTAAAGGAGGGCGGCCACCATCCCCGCCCGAGCGCTCGAAAGCGGCCGGAGTGAGCGGTACATGGCCAGCGGCGCGAACAGCGCGGGCCCGACGGCCACCAGCGTCTGGAAGAGCCCGTTGGACCAGAAGAACAGCAGCCGGCCGATGGCCAGGACAAAAAGCGCGGACGGCGCGTTTCCCGGTCCGCCGGTTCCGGTCGACCGCCACCCTCCCAACCACTCCTGAAACATCGACAACCCGTCGGGGACCGTGGGGATCTGACCGACCGGCACGACGCCCCTGGTCAGAAGGTGGCGACTGCCGAACGCGAGGAGAACCGTCACGAACAGGCCGATCACAACGGCATCGCGAACGTTGCCTGCATCCTCGCCGGCAAACGATGATCGCACCGAACCGACGAGATCCGAGAACCGGTCCTGGCCGGCCGAAACCTGACCACGGGAGAAATTGGCGATGCGGGCCGAGCCCCGCATCTGCAGCTCGGCGACCTTGGCGTCGCCAACCGATCGTGTCCGCCTGACAAGTCGGCGGCGGCGGCGGATGTCGTCGAGTCGGGAGAGGTTCCACGGGATCGAGGCCATGATGTCGCGGGCCTGACCGCGGCGGCCGGCGGCCAGTGCGTACAACGACTCCAGCACGATCAGGATGAATGCCAACGGCACGTAGCTGAACATGGTCCGCCGCTCCGCGGTCACCAGCACCGTTCGGAGACGATGGCGGGCAAGGAGCCGACGCCGCTCCCGCTGGTTGACCCGGTCGTCCATCGCTTCGCGGTGGCGGGCCTTGGCTCCCGGGACGACAATGACCCTCGCACCGGCCACGTGGGCCCGCCAACAGAGGTCGAGGTCCTCGCCCAGGACCTTGATCCCAGGGTCGAAACCGCCGAGGGCGGCGAAGAGGTCGGCTCGGATGAGCTGCACGCCACCGGGTGCGACGAAGACCTCGCGGACCGCGTCGTACTGGTCCTGGTCGAACTCGCCCCGCTCCACCTGGTCGAACATGACCCCGAACCGGTCCGAACCCATGCCGAGCTGCGCCAGGCGGCGCGAGTCGTCCCAACTCACGAGCTTCGGACAGGCGATACCGCCGTTGTTCCGGTACAGCTCGCTCATCAGCGTCGAAACGCAGTCGGGCTCGAGGTAGACATCGTCGTGGCAGAACAGCAGGAACGGCGAGCCCGACACCAGCTCCAAGGACTGGTTGGCGGCCACACTGAATCCGGGATCGCCGGCCAACCGGTGAAGATACGCCTTCGGAAGAACTTCCGCCACCTGCTCGGCGACGGGTTCCTCGCTGCCGGCGTCGACGACGAGAACGGAAAGGTTCTCGTAGTCCTGCTGGGCCAACGAGCTGAGCGTCTGTGCGAAGTGCGGACCCGGATCGGCGGCCACGACCACCGCCACTACCGCCGGGATGTCCCGGAGGTCCGCAGAGTCGGGGATCGAATCCGGTGTGATCGACGGAACCGCCGCTCGGTCGAGAGAAGGTGATTCGTTGATGTGAGTCACGACTCCCGAATGCTACTCGTTGCGGCCCGCCGAAACGCCTCATCGATGACATGAACAGCGGGCCGCGATATCGGTGGCCGACATCCATGACCGAGGGCACGGCGACCGACCACTATGATCACGGGGGTGAGAGTGCTCGTCACCGGCGCCGGAGGCTTCGTCGGACCGCATCTGGTCAGTCATCTCATCGATGCCGGCGATACGGTCACGGCGCTCGACATGTCGAACGGGCCGGATCTGCGCGACCGGGAGGGCTGGCAGGCGGCCGTGGCCAGGCATCGTCCACAGGTCGTCTACCACCTCGCCGGGTGGAGCGACGTCGGTGGATCATGGGACAAGCCGTGGACGACGTTCGAAGTGAACGTGATGGGTGCCGTCGCAGTTCTGGAGGCGGTCCGGGTTGCGGCGACCGGCTCCGGGGGACACGGCGGCAGAGCCGTGGTGGTCATGGTCAGCAGTGCGGACGTGTACGGACTGGTCGATGAATCCGAGTTGCCGCTGACCGAGGCCCATGAGCCGAAGCCCCGCTCCCCGTACGGAGCAAGCAAGATCGCCGGCGAGGAGATCGCCCGCAGCTATCACCGGGCCCACGGTCTCCCCGTCATCATCGCCCGCCCCTTCAACCACCTCGGTCGTGGTCAGGCGCCAAAGTTCGCGGCGGCGTCCTTCGCCCGCCAGATCGCCGAGTTGGAGGTGGCCGGCGGAGGTGTCGTCCATCATGGCGATCTCTCGACCCGTCGAGACGTGACCGATGTGCATGACATCGTGCGGGCGTACCGCATGCTCGCCCTACACGGCGAACCGGGCGAGACCTACAACATCTGCTCCGGCAAGGCCGTGTCGATGCAGGACGTCCTCGACACGCTCCTGTCGCTCAGCCCCAGCCCGATCCGGGGCGAGATCGACGAGTCTCTGATCCGCCCGGTGGACCTGCCGGTCCTGCGAGGATCACATCAAAAGCTCACGGCGGCGACCGGATGGCGACCGAAGGTCGATCTGATCCAGACGTTGCGCGACGTGCTCGACGACGCCCGCACTCGCCGGAAGGCGACGGCGGCAGTGGCGCCGGTCGAGACGATTGATGCCGCGGCGACACCGAGCACGGCGAACCCGACACTGAAAACCGGCGGTCCCCATGAGGATGGTACGGAAACGTGAAACGAGCGTTGATCACCGGTCTGACCGGCCAGGACGGCTCCTATCTGGCCGAGTTACTGCTGGGCAAGGGCTACCACGTCGTCGGCATGGTCCGGCGCACCAGCACGTTGAACTTCGAACGGGTCGCCCACATTCAGGACGACATCGAGATCGTGCAGGGCGACCTGCTCGATGAAACGTCGCTGCGTCACATCCTGCGAAACCATCAGCCCGACGAGATCTACAATCTGGCCGCGCAGTCGTTCGTCCAGACGTCCTGGCAACAGGCGGTGCTGACCGGTGAGACGACGGCGCTCGGGGTGACCCGCCTACTGAACGCCATGCAGGAATGCGACCGTGACGTTCGTTTCTACCAGGCCTCCTCGTCGGAGATGTTCGGCAAGGTGGTGGAGGTGCCCCAAACCGAGCGCACGCCGTTCTACCCCCGGAGTCCGTACGGAGCGGCCAAGGTCTACGGGCACTGGATCACCGTCAACTTCCGGGAAAGCTACAACCTGCATGCGTCCAGCGGCATCCTCTTCAACCACGAGAGTCCCCGCCGCGGCATGGAGTTCGTCACCCGCAAGATCACCTATCATGTGGCCCGCATCAAGCATGGCCTGGCCAGCGAGCTGCGGCTGGGCGATCTCGATCCCCGGCGTGACTGGGGGTATGCCGGCGACTACGTCGAGGCGATGTGGCTGATGTTGCAGCAGGATCGGCCCG
>JBFHEP010000063.1:0-15678 GCA_041584095.1 Acidimicrobiales bacterium
ACATGGGTTCGATCCGGCCGGGCGACGTGTTGGTGGCCGAAACCACCGACCCCGACTGGGAGCCGATCATGAAGCGGGCCGCGGCGCTGGTCACCGAGCGGGGAGGTCGGACCTCGCACGCCGCCATCGTCGCCCGGGAGCTCGGCATCCCCGCGATCGTCGGCATGAGCGACGCCCGGTCGGTGCTCGGTTCGGGCACCGAGGTCACGGTCTGCTGCGCCGAAGGCGAGGAGGGGCGAGTCTACGAGGGTCGGCTCCGTCACCAGGTCGAGCGGATCGACGTCGGTCAGCTCCCGACCCTGTCGACCGCCATCATGGTCAACCTCGGCGATCCCGGGCTGGCCTACAAGACGGCGATGCTTCCCGCGGCCGGGATCGGGTTGGCTCGAATGGAGTTCATCTTCGCCAGCCACGTCGGCATTCATCCGCTGGCGCTGCTCCGACCGGACTTGGTCGATGTCGGCATTCGAGCCGAGATCAAGCGGCGAACCGTGGGCTACGACCGGCCGGCCGACTTCCTGGTCGACCGGGTCGCCCTCGGGGTCGGAACGCTGGCGGCGGCCTTCTGGCCCCAACCGGTGATCCTCCGGTTCAGCGACTTCAAGACCAACGAGTACGCCGGCCTTCTCGGCGGTCGGATGTTCGAACCGGTCGAGGAGAACCCGATGATCGGTTGGCGGGGGGCGAGCCGCTACTACCACCCCGACTACCGGGCCGGTTTCGAGCTCGAGCTGGCGGCGGTCCGCCGGGTTCGTTCGATGTTCGGTCTCACCAACCTGAAGGTCATGGTCCCGTTCTGCCGGACGCCCGACGAGGGGCGCCAGGTCATCGAGGTGATGGCCGAGAACGGGCTCGTGCAGGGTGAGAACGGCCTCGAGGTCTACGTCATGACGGAGATCCCGGCCAACGTCCTGCAGGCCGATGAATTCGCAGAAGTGTTCGACGGGTTCTCGATCGGGTCCAACGACCTGACCCAGCTGACACTCGGCGTCGACCGCGACTCCGACATCGTCTCCGCGCTGTTCGACGAACGGAACCCGGCGGTGACGAGGTCGTGCGCCATGGCCATCAGTGCCGCCCGGAACGCCGGGCGCAAGATCGGCATCTGCGGGCAGGCGCCGTCGGACTTCCCCGACTTCACCGCGTTCCTCGTGGAGCAGGGTATCGACTCGATAAGCGTCACCCCCGATGCGTTGGTGGTCACCATCGGCGTGGTGGCTGATGCGGAGGCAACGGCGGAGGCACAGGCGGCCGAGAGAACCAGGGAGGCAGGTCAATGACCATCCAACACGACACCGACAGGCCGTATCGAGCCGGGTCGTTCGACACTCCAGGACGGGTCCTGGGATCGATCGGGCACCTCATCGCCATCGCTGTCAACCTCGTGCTGCTCTACGTCGTCCGCAATCTGGGCGAGTGGGACGTGCTGTCGTTCCTGACCGACGACTACGACCAGGTGATCGGGCCGCTCAGCGTGAGCATCATCGCCACCATCATCGGCCGGGCCATACGGATCGTGTTTCCCGGACGGCGCATCGGTCTCTTGATCGACGGGGTTGTCACCGTATTCGGCTTCTATGCCCTGCTGCGGGTCTTCCAGGTCTTCCCGTTCGACTTCGATCCAGACGGGTTCCGATGGGATCTCGTGGCCCGGTTCGTGTTGATCGTCGGTCTTCTCGGGTCGGCGATAGGGATTCTCGTCACGCCGCTCCGTCTCCTGCAGCGAGCGATGCCGACCGACGATTGAGGCCGGTCAGGCATCGAGAGCCGGCTGGACCAGCTCGAGTTCGTCGCAGACCGAGGCGATCCCGGGGGCGTGTCCGACGGCTCCGATCACCGCCCGCCGTTCCAGCGGCGACGACACCGCGCCCCGGAGTGTGACCCGGTCTCCGTCGACGATGACATCGATGTGCGCTGCCTGATGAGCGGCTCGTCGTCGGAGCGCTTCCTCGATGGCCGACCGGACGTCGCCCGGTGTTGGCGTGGGAGGCGTCACCCGGATGCGGTTGAGCACGCCCCGGACGCCGCTCAAACGGCTGATGGCCCGTTCGGCTTCACAGGCCTGAGCCTTGGTGGGGCATGACCCGGTCAGAGCCACCAGACCATCGATCACCGAAACGGTGAGATCCTGCTCCGGCACGAGTGCATCCCAGGCCAGGACCTGTTCGACAATCCCGCGAAGTTCGTCGTCGGACGGGTGAAGGTCGTCGACCGGTTTCACGTCGATGCTGTTGACCAGATCGTGCACGCCCTCGACGGCCTCGGCCGCGTGCTGGGCCACGATCTTCTCGGCATGGCTCCCGACGGTCCCGACCAGCGTGACGACGCCGTCGACCACCTCGACTTCTATCTGTGACTCGTCGATCAGGAAGTCCCAGGCCAGCTCATCGGCCACCCCTCGGCGGATGCGGTTGTCCCGCTCATTCTGATTCGTGCGTCCCTGCTTCATACCGTTGATACTCCCCGATCGGGGGCGGCCCGAACAGGGCCGAAGGTCAGCTCCGGCGGTCCCACCAATCGGCCACGATCCGACCGACGTCGAGATCGTGGTTGATGAGGCAGCAGTGTCCGTACCCGTCGAGGAGCATCACCTCCGAATCAGGAACCCGCTCCCCCATATAGGTCGCCCAGCGGGCCGACGGCACGAGGCGATCCTCGGTTCCGGCCAGGAACAGCGTCGGGGCCTTGATCCGGTGGAGGTCGTTGCGAACGTCGTGCCCGTAGACGATCTGCATGCGGCGGATGTAGCCCTCCCGGTCGATCGAACGGGTCCGCTGGCGGAACTCACGGAGTTCGTCCTCGCCAACGTGGGAGCTGTGGATCCGGTGCTCGGTCAACCGCCGGGCGAGCGGCATCGCCCCCCAGGGGATGAGTCGCAGGAGCCGGGGAGCGGCGAGAAGCTGAAGACGATTGTCGAGATAGGGAAACGAGTTCACGATCACGAGTCCCTTGACGAGCTCGGGGTGGCGGAGTGCGACCTGAAGACTGAGTGCCCCGCCGAACGATTCGCCGAGCAGGAGGGCGCCGTCGTGACCCACTTCGTCGATGAGTTCTGCCAGTTCGTCGGCCAGTTCCGCCAAGGAGGCGTCGGGGTGATCGGGCAGCGGGAAGGCGACGACGTCGAAGTGCTCGGCCAGGAGCGGGATCTGACGGTAGAACAACTCGGCGGTTCCGTCGAGGCCGGGTACGAGCAGGACGGTCTCGACCCCGGGCGGCGAGATGTCGCGAAGATGGGCTGGATGGGATTCGGTCATGGTTTCAATTTGGCAGTGGACGGGCTGGTATTCCGACGTAGGTGGTGTGCGGCTCGAGCTTGGCGTGTTTCGGCACCACCGACATCGCACCGACCTGGGTGCCCTCGCCGGTCTCGACGCCGATACCGACATGGGCCCCGACGCCGACGGTGGTGCCCCGGCCGAGCGTCACCGGTGCCAACAGCACCCGCCCGTTCTCGACGGTGTGGGCCGAGAGATGAACTCCGGCCCCGATGACGACGTTGTCGCCGAAATCGAGAAGGCAGTCATCACCGACCTGCAGGCTGTTGATCCACACGTGGCGGCCGATCCGGGCTCCGTTGCGGCGCATGTACCAGACCCAGATCGGCGTCGACCGGAACACGATGCCGGCCACAACGTGAACGAGATGATTCATGATCGAGTAGCGGGCCCAATCGAGCAGTTCCGGCGGCAGGTCGTTGATAGTCAGCTCCGCTCGTCGTGGTGGCCGCCAACCGAGAAGGCGGGTGGCCTCGGCCGACAGCCACATGAACAGCAGCGCGAAGAGCAGGTAGGCGGGGAGGGCGGCGGCCGCCAGGAGGAACAGACGGAGTGGCGTGGGCGAGATGTGGAGCGCAAGATGGAACTGGTAGAACCACGCCGCAGGGAGCGCGGCGACGCCGACAACCACGCTCACGACAACGAAGCAGGAGACCGCCGTCCAAGCGAAGCGGACGGCGAGCATCAGCCGAACCGAGAGGGGCGGAAGGCCGGTTTCGGTCCGATCGGCTGCCTGATCGCCGGCGGCGTCGGCGGTCATCGCAGCCTCGCGTGCACCGGTCCCGCTCCCATGGTGAACCTCAGCCCGCCTCGACGGCCGGTATCTTCGGCGCTGACACGACGAGCACGGGTCGGGCCGCCATGGCGACGAGACCGGCGGCGGTGCTGGCCATCGACGGGCGGTCACTGTTCGTGCGGCGGCGCCTGCTGACGACCAGCACGGCGGCATCGCGCCGACGGGCCAGGGTCTCGAGGGCGTCGACCGGGTCGTTGTGCTGAATGACCTCCCACCGGGTGGCGATCTCGTGGCTGCCCTCTTCGGCCAGGGCCTGCAGCCGGGAGGAGATCTCGGGATGGAACGGGTCGCCGGGTTGGGGGTCGGGCACGATCCGGGCCAGCCACAGGCGATGGCCGACGGCTTTGGCCAGCGCCAGCGCCGGCGCGATACCGGCCTCGGCGGCCGCCGACCCGTCGACGCCGAGGACCACCTCGCCGTCGAGGCCCCGCTCCCGGATCCGGGCGACGGTCACGTTGGGGCCGATGAGCAGCACGGGCACCCCGATTCGATCGAGCAACCGCTCGGCCACCGAGTCCTTGATACGCCAGGCGTCGATGTGCTCGGTCGCCATGATCACCAGTGCGCCCGATCCGACGTGGTCGGCGACCGCAGCGGCGGGATCGTCACCGTAGAGGTGCGTGGCCTGAACGTCGATGTCGGGATGAACGGATTGAGCCTGCTCGGCGAGATGATCGAGCACCGGGTCGACCGAGGCGATCGACGAGGTGACATGAACGAGTTCGAGGTCGGTCCCCCAGGCTTCGGCCAGTCGCACGCCGAGCGTGGTGGTTCGGTCGTGGAGCATGCCGTCGATCGACGGCAACACGATCCGTGTGATGGGCCGCCCGGCGTCCAGCGCAGGAGCGGCGGCGGTCGAATGTGGTTGCATGGGATTCCTCCTCACGGTGCTGTTCGACTTCATCGAACCCGATGTTCGGCCGACGGCGGTAGAGCCCAACGTCCCGAGCCAGGCTTCAATCCGGGGATGTTTCGGCCGATGGTGAGACGTGCACGATGTGCTGTCTCGAAAACTGACCCAACACCGGCTCCTGCTCGGGTTGTTGCTCGGTCCCCTCGCCATCTTGATCACATTGCGGCTGATACCACCGCTCGATCTCGAGTTCTTCGCGTTGACGGTCCACCTGGTGCTCATGACCGCCATCGCCATCTGCTCGCTGGTCGTCGCGGTGGTCGTTGCCCGGGCTTCCATGGCCGTCCGCCAACCCAGACTCGTCCTCATGGCCGCGGCGTGTGTCGCCGTCGGGATACTGCTTCTCGGGCATGGTCTGACCACACCCGACACGCTCGGACAGCCGGCCAATCTGTGGGGCAGCCGGTTTTCCTACCTGGCCCTCACGCTGTTCAGCCTGCTGCTCGGCACGGCATCGGTGTTCGGATCAAAACCGGCCCTACAGCCGCTGGGTCGTCACGCCGGACCGGTCCTCGTGGGCGTGACGGTCCCGCTCGTCATACTGGTCACCGCCGTCGTTGTCGACCCCACCATCCTTCGGGGCACTTCCTCGTTGCACCATGAATCCACGCTGAAGTCGGTGGCCGCCTTCGGTTCGACGGCCGTTCTGTTGCCGGTGTCGTGGTCGTACTGGCGACGGTTTCGACTGAGTCTCGACATCGTGCATGCTTCGCTGGCGATCGCCGGCGCCACGACAGCCGTGGCGTTCATGTCGATGCATTTCGGTGAGCCGTGGCGTCTGTCGTGGTGGGACTATCACGGCTGCCTGCTCGCCGGGTTCGCCGGTGTGGCCTACGCGGTCATCAGTCGCCGGCGGTCGGCCACCACGGCAGCGGCCGTGCTCGAGCACGCTTTCGAGGACGATCCGATGGCCCTCATCGCCACCAACTATCCGGAAGCTCTCCGCACCCTGGTGGACGCCATCGAGGTCAAGGACGCCTACACCTCCGGCCACTCGGCCCGCACCGCCGCGCTGGCCGTGGCCATCGGCGTGCGCATGGGGCTCGACGCCGACACGCTCCGCACCCTGGCTCAGGGGGCCTACCTGCACGACATCGGCAAACTCGGCATTCCCGACGAGATCCTGAACAAGCCGGGCCGGCTCGATGATGCCGAGCGCAAGGTCATCAACAACCATCCGCAGATCGGCTGTGACATCGCCGCCGCCCACCATGTGCTCGAACCGTGCCTGCCGATCATCCGCCACCACCATGAGCGCATCGACGGGACGGGATACCCCGACGGTCTGCATGGCCACGATATCCCCCTGCTCGCCCGGATCACCGCCGTGGCCGATGTCTGGGATGCGCTGGTCACCGATCGGGCCTACCGTCCGGGATGGGAGCCGCAGCAGGCACTCGACCACATCGTCGAGGGGGCCGGAACCCACCTCGATCTCCGCGCCGTCGCCGTCCTGCTCGACATCGCCGCCGAGAGCGGGATCACGCCGAGCAACACCCCGGTCGATCCCTCGGCACTGGTCGACGCGGCCGGTGACTGCCACGACGCCGGGGCGGCCCCGGCGGGGGGGATCGAACTCATCAAACCGGTGCTGGATCGTCTGGTTCGCACCGCGTCCGACTGACCGGCAACGCGCTGCAACTTTCGGGGTGGGTCTCGACGACCTCGACGTCGGAGCGCTCCTTGCCTACAGTGGTCCACCGGCGGGACGATTCGACAAAGGAGTGGCGGAATGAAGGCGTTGACGATCCTGCTCGCGTTGTTCATGGTGGCGGTCTTGGCCGGACCGGTCGGGGCCGAGGCCTCTTTCACACCGGTGGACGACAACACCTACGGTTCGGTGGAACCGGTCCCCAACCCGACCGTGATCGACACCACGCCGATTCGTGACCTGCGCCTGTCGACCCGGGAGACTCTGGCCGACCGGATCTTCGCCTGCGGTGTGGTCGACGACGTGATCACGTCGCTGACCGAGACCGGTGCCATCTCCACCATCACCGCCTCCAACTCGCTGTTCGACGTGTCAGCCGGCGGATTCGCCGGCAGCACCAGTCCGGCCGTCGTCTACACCGTGGTCGACAGCGGACCCGACGCCGCCAGCCACGCCGACATCGAGATCCTGACCAACAGCCTCGGCTACGTGTTCTCCCAGGGCAGCGGCTTCCTGCTCGACGCCGACGACCCGTCGAGCTTCGGTTTCCCGGCCAACTATGCGGTGATGCAGTTCGACTCCGAGCCGACCATCGAGGAGTCGGCCGCTCTGTTCGAGACGGTCGGAGCCATCGATCCCGAGCTGTTCGACACGTTCACCAGCGGCTACACCCAGTACGGCACCGCCTACCTGACGTTGCAGTCGGCCGTGCCCGACCAGCAGTTCATCGACGGCTACGTTGCCGCAGCCGATGCGTTCGGCGTTGAGTATCAGCCGGTCGTCGGCGGGGTGCCGTCGCTGTTCACCGGCGGTGCCGACTTCCCCTTCAACGACTGGTCGTCCGACACCGAGGGTGAGGCCTACCTCTCCCGCATTCCGGCCGCCAGCCACGAGGCGTTGGGCGAGATCCGTGACGGACAGCTGGCGATGATCGAGCACGCACTGCGCATCACCCAGCGGGGGAAAGGTGTGGGTATCGGGCCCTCCGAGCGGGGACTGGCCCGAGCGCTCGGCAACCTGCCCTGTCGCTAGATCACGAGGCCCGCTGCGGGCGCCGCACCCGAGGCAGTGCTCGTCAGCCGTCGGGGTCACCGAGAAGGTCGATCAACCGTTCCGGGTAGTCGGTGTTGATGCCGGAGACATCGAGAGCGATCATCCGCTGGAGATCCTCGTCGTCGTTGATGGTCCACGGCACGATGGTGAGGTTGTGCGTTCGGGCGTCCTCGACGAACCCGGGCGAGAAAATCAGGGTGTCGCCGGAGTACTCGGGCACCTGAAAGGATTTGTAGGCCGGTCTGATCAAACCCTGGAGACCGAGCCGGTGCAGCATGTAGAAGGTGCGGACCTCGTCCTCGGTCGCCGACGTGGCGACGTCGGGGCAGGCGTCGCGGAAGACATCCAAGTTGGGTTGGCTGAAGCTGCTGACCAGCACCCGCTGTTCGAAGCCGACCCGGCTGATGAGGTCGCAGAGCCTGGTTGCGGCAGCGGCGGCGGCCTGTTTGATCTCGATTCCGAACCGGAGCTGCCGGTCGCCCGCTGCGGTGCCGAACTCGGTGAAGAGTTCCTCGACCGTGACGATGCCGATGCCCTGACCTCGGAAGGGGTGGCTCCCGTCGTCGGCGGTGACGTGATAGCCGAAGTCGAGGGTGCGGAGTTCGGCCAGGGTGAGGTCCCGCACGGCCCCGGTTCCGTTTGACGTTCGGTCGACGGTCTCGTCGTGGATGAGAACCAGCACCCCGTCGGCGGTCATATGCAGGTCGGTGTCGAGCACGTCGGACCCGGCTGCCGCCGCCATCCGGAAGGCGACCATCGTGTTCGACGGGGCCGCTCCCTCCCCACCCTGATGGGCGAACACCAACGGCTGATGCTCACCTTCTTGCGGCGCAAAGAAGCCGGCGGGCTCCACCGGCTCGAACCGGAGCCAGGCGACGAGGTAGAGCGCCACGATCGCCAGAGAAATGGTGGTGAGCGCAGCGAGGGTGACCCTTCGCAGGGTGTTCATCGTGCGGAGCTCACGGTGCGGTGCCCCATTGTGCCGAGCTCACTGTGCGGAGCTCATTGTGCGGTGCCCCATCCAGCCCATGGTAGGCGGACAGGTTCCGGGCTACGGGGCGGAGAGCGCCTCGTCGAGGACGTCCTGGAAGGTTGCGGTCGGGATCAGGACCTGAGCACCGGCCGGGGTGACGTGGTCGACCACCGGGATCTTGGGCCGGACGATGGTCGCGGGATCCAGGTTGCGGTTGGTCCAGGCCAGCTCGACTGCCGAACTGATGCCGAGCCGGTCGTCGAGCGTGAACGCGTCGGCCAGTGAACCGACCATCGCCGTCATCTCGTTGGGCGAGGAGAACTCGGCAGCACCCTCAAAGACCTTGAGAATCAGGTCCTGCTGCCGATCGTTGCGGCTGAAGTCGGACACGTCGGTGGCTCGCTGCCAGCGGCCGTTGACGAACTCCTGGGTCTTCCGTGACCGCACCCAGCCCAGCGTGGTTGCACCGTCGGCCAGCGTGCAGCCGGCGGGCAGTTCGAACTTCTTGCCCTCCCGACTGGGACGGTCGAGGCAGATCTCGAAGCCGCCGAGCTGGTCGATGATGGCCGCGAAACCGTCGAAGGTGAAGATGGCGAAGTGGTCGATCTCGTAACCCGTGTAGTCCTTGACCGCTCCCGACAGCGCGGTTGCGCCATTGATGTCGCCGCAGCCGTTGTAGTTGGCGTTGATCCGGGTCAGGCTTTGGGTGCAACGGTTGGGTAGATAGAGGTCTCGGGGCAGCGAGACCATGATCGGCGGCGAATCGTCGTCAGGGAGCATCGCCATGATGATGACGTCGGCCCGGAGCTCGCTCTCGTCGAGGCCGATGATCAGGAAGTTCTGGTAGGACGTCGATCCGACCGGCACGGCGGCGACGGGGGCGGGGATATCAACGCCCTCGGGCAAGCCCTCCTCGGCCGGAGTCGGGACCTGCACCTCGGGGAGCTGCTCGAAGGCCGCCGAATCAAAGGCTTGGCGCTTCACGTTCCGCCAATCATTCCAGAGGCTTGCGGCGTTCCAGGCGGGGTACGCGGCGAGCACGACGACGATGGCGATCACACCGAGGATGATTCGCCGGCGTCGGGATCCTGGTGCTCGCCGAGTCGGGCTCGGGCTCGTATCGCGTCCGGCTATGTCGGGCCGGTCAAGGTCCGGGCTGCCGTCGGGCGGGGTGCCCGGAAGCCCGGTGTCGTCGAGCAGGTCGGTGCCGGCGCGGCTGCGAGAGCTGTCGAAACTCCACGGTCGGGTCGGACGAGACCCCCCGGGCTTCTGGACCACTCTCCACATGTTGATCCATGTTACTGCTTCTATTTTTAACTACCCCATGGGTGAAGTAGCCGATATGGGGGCTCAGCGACCCACCTGAACGAGGCCGTCGACAGGCGATTGTCGGTCGGCCGACGACGAATCCGTGGCCGTTTGCAGGGTGCGCAAGCTACCGTCGAGTCCATGGTCGCCTTCGAACCCGTCGCGTGGAATCCACCGGCCGCACCCGGTCTGGTCGGCCCCTTCGAGGAGAACGACCGGCTGCAGACCGCCGACCGGTGGCAGACCGGCGGGATCGGGCCGGAGGATGTGGCCATCGACGCCAACGGTGCGGTGTTCACCGGGTTGGTCGACGGCACGATCCTGCGGTTCGCATCCGATGGTGGGGGCCGCCCGGAGCGGATTGCCTCGGTGGGTGGTCGGCCGTTGGGGCTGGAGATCCTGGATGATGGTGAGCTGCTGGTGTGCAACGCCGACCTGGGTCTGCAGCGGGTGACGGTCGGCGGTGAGGTGTCGGTGCTGGCCGACCGGTTCGAGGACGAACGGTTAACGCTGACCAACAACGCCTCGGTGGCCGGTGACGGCACCATCTATTTCACCGAGTCGTCAACGCGGTGGAGCCTGCACGAGTACACCAACGATCTGCTCGAAGGGCAGACGACGGGGAGGCTTCTGGCCCGCCGACCCGACGGATCGGTCGAGCTGGTGTTCGACGGATTGCAGTTCGCCAACGGGGTGGCGTTGGACGGAGACGAGGCGTCGGTGTTCGTGGCCGAGACAGGCCGCTACCGGATCCACCGCCACTGGCTGCGAGGGCCTGAGGCCGGCACGACGGGGGTGTTCGTCGACAACCTGCCCGGCTTCCCCGACAATTTGAGCTTTGCCGGCGGGATCCTGTGGATGGCCGCCCCGTCGCCCCGCCAGGCGGTCGTGGATTTGATCCATCCACGGCCGTGGCTGCGCAGGGTGACCTACCGTCTACCCGAATCGCTGAAGCCGAAGCCGCTCCGTCACGCCATCGTCCTCGGTTTCGACCTGGACGGCCGGGTGGTTCACAACCTCCAGGATTCCACCGGCACCGTGGCCATCACCACCGCCGCCCGGTACCACGACGGCAGGCTGTTCATCGGCACGCTGACCGAACCGACGCTGGCGGTTCACCAGCTTTGATCAGCAGGGGTCGGGTCCGCCAAAGCCGGGATCACGACGTCTCCTCGACGGGATGGACCGCTTGGGTTTCATCGGTGTCGTCGCCCGAACCGTTTTCGGTCACCGGCGGAGATTGAGGAACGACGAGTTCGTGACGGGCTGCGGCGATCTGGAAGGCACGCAGCGCCCGGCGGTCGCCATCGGTCAGGTCGTCGCCGAACAGCGAACGGGGATAGAGCCGACCGGCTAGGACGACGTTGACCTCGGCGGAGATGAGGGTGATCCGGGAGAGGATGTGGAACCAGCTCAACAGACCGATCACGAGCGCGAAGCTTCCGTAGGTGTCGCTCGAGCCGGTCAGGTAGTTCTTCACCAGCCAAGTGCCGAGGTGTTGCATGGCGTAGAACGCCGAGCCGGCCAGCACGGCCCCGGGCAGGAGTTCCCGCCAGGAGATCATCCGCTGAGTGAGAATCTGGAAGGCCAGAACGCCCAGCGAGATATTGACGGCGATGTTGGCGACGGCGATGGCGACGCGGGCGGCGCCGGGCAGGGGGACCGAGGCCACGATGTTGGTCAAGATGGTGCCCCCGACGAGTACGACGCCGATGACCGCGAACATCACCAGGCCGCGAAGTCGCGCTTTGATCGGGTTGGGTCGACGGTGCCACGGGACGCCCCACACCGTGTTGAAGGCGTGTTGGCTGGCGACCATCGTCCCGAGCCCGGCCCAGAGCGCCCCGGCGAGACCGATGACCAGGGCCCAGGTGCTCCCGCCGAGGGAGTTGTCGGTGATCGAATCGCCGATGACCGGGAATTGCCCGGCGGCCGAGTCGATAACTTCGGCGCGAAATTCGGGATTGCCGCGTAGCACGAATCCTGTGATGGCGACCAGCGCCAGCAGCGCCGGGAACACGGAGAAGAACGCATAGTAGGCGACCGTCGCCGACAGGCGGGCGCCGCCGTCCTCGACGTACTTCCTGATCACCGCGACGACGAAGGCGACCGGCTGGTTCGACTTCTGCAGCGCGTCGACTCGTTCGAGGAAGGACATCACGGGCGGCCGGTTGGAACCACGCCGCCGTCAGCCCTCCACGACCGCGGCGTAGGTTCCGAGGCTGCGAATGCGGGCCCCCTCCACCCGTCCACTGTCGCTCATGAGCGCGATCACCTCGCCCGTCTTGGTGTCGAAGTGGACGTCCTTGACCTTGCCGAGCTTCACCCCCTCGACGGTGAGGATGCGAGTGCCGATGTAGTGGACATCACCTTTGACGATGTCGGTGGTTCGCTCGTCGTCGGGTTCGTGGATGGCGCCCTGCGACGAGATCAGCACGACGTCGTCGCCGAACGAGTCGACGTCATCCCAGTCGACCATTCGGGCGTGACGGTGCCGGCCCGCAACCTGAATGCGGGTGATCTGCCGGCCGGCCTGGTCGACGACGAACGCCTTGACCTCTCCCACGTCGTCGGCGGTGGCCGAGTCGACTACTTTGCGTCCGATCGCCGAGGTGAAGGCGTCGCTCATGATCCGCTACCTCCGGTCGTCCCGGACTCGGGTTTGGGCTCGGGTTCTGGCGCTGGTTGGGGCTTCGGTTGGTGCGCCCCCGCTTGGGAGGCGGCGTCGAGTGCTCGCCGGTGGTCGGCGAGTGCGGCGCCGAATCCGACCAGGTCGTGTCGAATGAACTCGGTGGAGGATTCGGGGATCAGCAGGTTGTTGTCGGACAGCGCCATTTGGGCCGAGATGGGCACGAAGTAGGCCTTGTCGTCGTCACCTTCGACCTCGTAGCCGACGGCCTCAGGATCGTCGCCAGTGGTGATGATGACCCCGCTGACGTGGCCGAGATTGCTGCCGTCGGCGGAGATGACCCGATTCCCGATCACCGCGTGGGTCTCGGCCTTCCCGAGCGGGACCTCCGGGTCTTCGAGATCCGAGTCGTCGGCAACCATGACGGCGTCGGGTCCGATGGCCCGTACCGACCCCGCCGGCAGTTGCTTGCGCAGTTTGCCCCGGAACCAGCCGCGCTTGTTGAGCGTGAACCCGACCAGCCGGTGATTGGTGCCGTCGAAGACGACGTCTTTGATCTCCGCCACATCGTCGCCGCCGTTGATGGTGACCACTGGAAGGCCGGACACATCCGAGGCCTTCATTACTCGTGAGGTGGTCATCGGTCCGTCTTCTTCGATGTCCCTGGTCCCGAGGTGGCGAGGATGTCGCCGCTTCGCTGCCGGCGACGGAACAAGACGAAGAGCCCGACCAGGATCGCCACCGCGACGATCGCAACCACAATCAACACCAAAAGGTCCATGGGACTCCAATCTCCGCAGGCGAGCGACCGGCGCTGTCCACATTTCTACACGAGCGGGCCCACGTGTTCCAGTCTTGGTGCGGCGCGGATTGTTCACCGACGATGGGACGTCCCGGGCAGGATGTGCGACGATGTGTCACGAGTCCGAGATCGATCGATTCTGGGGGATCATGATATGACCGATACCACGACACATCAGGCCGGACCGGGGCGGCTCGGCGACCCGACCAGCTCGCCGGCCACCGATGCCCGCATCGACCGTCGCCTGCGGGGGATGCTGGCGACGGCTACTTTCTCGCCAGCGACCTGATGGAACCGCTCGCCCACTACTACGGGCCGGACGAGTCCGACGAGGAGGATCCGCTGGCGTGGCCGTATCACGCGTCGGTCGACGACCTTGGCGGACTCCCACCGCATGTGATCTCGGTCAACGAGCTCGACCCCTTGCGCGACGAGGGCGTGGCCTACTACCGCAAGCTGCTCGCCGCCGGCGTGGAGACGACCGGCAAGGTCAACCTCGGGATCACGCACGCCGCCGAGCTGATCTTCCGCCACGCCATCCCCGACGTGAACGCCGCGGCCATCGCCGACATCTCCCGGTTCGCCCGCGGGAGCTGAGCGGGTCTTCGTGCAGCCAGGTGCCCTCATCGAGACGTTCAAACAGGCAAGGTGCCCGGCGATCCTCTTGGACTTCGATGGCGTGCTCAGCGACATCGTCGATGAGCCCGAGGCCGCGGCGCCGGTTGTCGGAGCCGTCGAGGCCCTCGACCGGCTTGCCGATCGAGCCAAGCCTGTGGCAGTGATCTCGGGCCGACCGATCGACTTCTTGGTATCCGCACTGGGCGACGTCGCCAGTCGGCTCCAGCTGTTCGGCAACAGCGGGCTCCAATCCCGAGAGGGTGGCCGGACGACGGTTCGATCGGAGGTCGCACCTCACTACGATTCCATGCGCCAGGCGTTTGCCCGAGCGGCATCCCTGGTGCCACCGGGTATCCAACTGGAAGACAAGGATGTCGCATTTGCGCTGCACTACCGGACAAGTCCCGAACTCGAGGATGCCGCGCACCGGATCGGCGAGAAACTGGCCGCTGAGGCGGGACTGCGGGCGACGAGTGGAAAGATGCACGTCGAGGTCCGACTTCCTGTCGAAGTCAGCAAGGGCGATGCCGTCCGATCCGTCATCACGGAACAGCACGACTGGGCGCTGTTCGCCGGGGACGACAACGTGGATGTTCCGGCGTTCGAGACCCTGGCCGAACTCAACCTGCCATGGTCCTACCGAGTCGCCGTGGAGGCCGGCAACACCGCCGCTGAACTCATGAGCCGGGCAGATCTGGTCGTTTCATCGCCGGCTGAGTTCGTGGCGTTTCTCGACGCCCTGGCCGACGCGTAGCGCCTCTGTTCCCCGAGGCGGCGCGTTCTTCGCTGGGCTGTTCGTCGCCGCATGGCCGAGATCGCCCGTATCGGGTACAACAGAGTCATGGCCATCGACGACGAGCTGATCAATAGAGTCACGTGGAAGATCCCCAACGCCCTGGCCCTCGTCGGCTCCCGGGCCGGTGACGAACGGAACGGCATGACGACGAGCTGGATCACCCAGCTCTCGATGGAACCCGTGCTGATCGGCGTCGTCGTCGACAACACGGCGGTGACCCATCGCCTGATCTCCGACGGTGGGTCGTTCTCGGTCAACCTGTGGGACTCCGACGACACCCGGGTGTTCGTGAAGTTCTCCAAGCCCGCCACCTACGAGGACGGCCAACTCAACGGTCGAGCCGTGCAGGACGGGCCGAGCGGGGCCCCGGTCTTCGACGAGGCGATCGCCTGGATGGACTGCGAGGTCCGCCACTCGGTCGACTTCGGCACCCACACCCTGTTCGCCGGCGAGATCATCGGCGCCGAGATCCGTGACGACGACGCACGGTCGGCGGCGCTGAGCGACACCAGGATGAAATACGGTGGCGTCAAACGAGGAGGCCACGGCTAGCGGCGACGCCGACCCTTCGCCGGCGGCTGCGGCCGAACGATAGAGCTCGACGAGCCGCATGGCGACATCGGACACTTCGACTCGCAGCGCATCGGGGTCCTCGTCCCAAACCTTCGCATAGACGTTCATTGCCGCAATGGCGCTCGGGTCTCCATGCCACCGGCGATGAGCGTTTGCGCCACCATGGCCCAAGCCCGGGATCCAGCTCCGGGTGACAGACCGCCGATCTCGTCACCGAAGGATTTGGCCTATCGTGGTTCTCGAGTGGCAGACAACAGGTGGATGCACGGTGACTGGCCCAGGCAACCAATC
>JBFHEP010000064.1:0-15486 GCA_041584095.1 Acidimicrobiales bacterium
AACGGTCGCCATCGCGGTTCGGGGGCGCCGCGAGTGGTCCACGACGACGACGAGGTCGCCGGTCCGGGGATGCCCGTCGACGCCCCAAACGGCCAGCGCGCCGAGCCGGCCCAGAAGACCCCGAGCCGAGAGCGCAGCCGCTCTGGCCTCCGACTCCCAGGTTGCGGGGGCGGTGGCCAGCCGAAACGTTCGTGGAGCCACCCGAACATAGTCTCCGGTGTGGCATCGCCAGTCGACCTGACGATCGGTCAGTCCAAACGTGCGGGCTTGACCTCTGGTGAACACGCCGTGGTTGGTGGCGAGAAAGGTGATGAAGTCCTCCATCGGGACCCTTCGGCAGCAGGGTCATCGAGGGAGGCCATGGCCTCGAGCTGCGGTTAACGCAACCCTAGCCGGCAGCAGTGACATTCGGCGGCTATTGCGCGCTGGTTCGCAGCAGGTTTGGACGCCTGGCCACACTCGACGTCGCTCTTGGTCCAGACCTCGAGGCTCTTGGTCCAGACCTCGAGACCGGGCCGGTCTATCGTGGTCAGCTGATGATCATCGACTGCCACGGGCACTACACGACGACCCCACCCGGTGTCGGCTTATGGCGGGAGGCGCAGAAGGCTCGAGTGGCCGCCGATCCCGAACATGTCGGCGAACTGGGGGAGATGCACGTCACCGACGACGAGATCGTCACCTCGATCGAGCAGAACCAGCTCCGCCTCCAGCAGGAGCGGGGTGCGGATCTCACCATTTTCTCCCCCCGGGCCTCGTGGATGGCGCACCACATCGGCAACGAGCACACCTCCAAGTTCTGGTCGCAGCACCAGAACAATCTGATCAGGAGGGTGTGCGACTTGTTCCCCGAGAACTTTGCTCCGGTTTGCCAGCTCCCCCAGTCGCCGGGTGCGAGCCTCGAGAATTCGGTGGCCGAACTCCGGCGGTGCGTCGAGGAGATGGGATTCATCGGCTGCAACGTCAACCCCGATCCGACCGGCGGATTCTGGACCGGTCCGCCGCTCCACGACCGCTACTGGTGGCCGCTGTGGGAGACGATGTGCGAACTCGACGTACCGGCAATGATCCACGTGTCGGCGGCCTGCAACGACAACTTCCACTCCACCGGCTCCCACTACCTCGGGGCCGACACCACCGCGTTCATGCAGGCCCTCACCTCCGGCTTCATGACCGATTTCGAGAACCTCCGCTGGATCATTCCCCACGGCGGCGGTGCTGTGCCCTATCACTGGGGACGGTTCAAGGGCATGGCCGAGGATCAGGGGTGGGACTTCACCGGGCTTCTCGATCACATCTGGTTCGACACCTGTGTCTACCACCAGCCCGGCATAGATCTTCTGGTCGAGGTGGTGCCCACCGACAACATCCTCTTCGCCTCCGAAATGGTGGGCGCCGTCCGGGGCGTCGACCCCGACACCGGCAACCACTACGACGACACCAAGATCTACATCGACAGCAGCTCCTCGCTCGACGACGAGGCCCGAGCCAGGATCTTCGAGCACAATGCCCGGCGGGTGTTCCCCCGCCTGGAAACCCCCGGAGTCCCCGCATGACCAATCCCACGTCCAAAGGCCGTCATGTGGTCCGCCGCGCCATCGAGCGCACGCCGCTCGACGTCGTCGACGGCCTCGCCCCGATCGGCACGGCATCGGTGCACGAGGCCATCGGCAAGCGGGGCTATCTCGGGGCTGAGCTGCGCCCGATCCAGACCGGCGCCCGGATCGCCGGCAACGCCGTCACGGTGCTCATACACCCCGGCGACAACATCATGATCCACGCCGCCGTCGAGATCTGTACCGACGGCGACATCCTCGTCGTCGGCACCACCACGCCAAACCTGCCGTCGCCCCACGGGGTGTTCGGTGATCTCCTGGCAACATCCCTGCAGGTCCACGGCGTGCGGGGCCTGGTGATCGACACCGGCGTGCGCGACACCCACGATCTGAGAGAGATGGGGTTCCCGGTGTGGAGCCGGTTCGTGTCGTGCCAGGGTCCGGCGAAGTCCAATCCCGGCTCGGTCAATGTGCCGATCACTATCGGCGGCGTGATGGTAAACCCTGGCGACGTGGTCTGCGCCGACGACGACGGTGTCGTCGCCGTCCCCCGTGACGAGGCCGAGTGGGCGCTCGACCGCTCGCTCGCACGCCTCGACTCCGAGGCTGCCACCCGGGACCGTCTGGCCGCCGGCGAACTCAGCATCGACTTCTACGGACTACGCGAGCGGCTCACCGAAATGGGCGTCGAATACGACTAGGAGAGATCGGCGGGTTCGACCCGCTACGAGGCCAGGTCGCGCAGGACCTCCAGCAGCACGTTGGCCCCGACCTCCAGCTGAGCCAACGACGTCGACTCGGGCGGGGGAGTGGCTGCGGCCGTCCTCCGAGGGCACGAAGATCATGCCGGTGGGCACCGTCCGGGCCATGACCTGGGCGTCGTGACCGGCGCCCGACACCATGCGGTGATGCGTGGCCCCGACGCGGTCGGAGGCGTCAGCCACCCGTTGCTGCATGCCGGGGTCGAGGGCGACACCGGGGGTGACGCCGCCCCACTCGAGGCGGTGCTCGAGGCCGTGCTCGGCAGAGCATCGTCGGGCCAGCTCGGCCACGCCCTCCTGCAGAGCAGGCACACCTCCGGCCCGGTCCCGCACGTCGAGGCTGAGCCGCATCTCCTCCACCACGATGTTGGCCGCGCCCGGCTCGACCGAGATCATGCCGCAGGTGGCCACCGCCGTCGGCGAGCCGTGCTCGGCCGGCACCGACGGTAGCCCGACCAGGAACGCACCGGCGGCCCGGGTTGCGTCCCGCCGCAGATCCATCGGCGTGGTGCCGGCGTGGTCGGCTTGACCGACGAAGGTGACCGTCCCATGCCCAACCTCGACGATGTCGGTGACCACCCCGATGTCGAGACCGGCGTTCTCCAGCACCGGTCCCTGCTCGATATGCAGTTCGACGAACGCCGACACGGCTCCGTCCTCGGCCTTCGGCGCGCTGTTGATCGTCGGGACCGCAGCTGCGGCTTCGATCGACGACCCGATCCGGGCCAGGCCGTCGGCCAGCGGCTCGCCGTCGCGCCCGGTCAACGACGACAGCGCCTCGGGCGTCCATCCTTCGACCAGCGCCCGCGATCCGACGAAGCTGGCATATGCACCCTCCTCGTCGGCGAAGGCCACCACCTCGATGGTGGTCGACGGCTTGAATCCCGATTCGGCCAGTGTCCGCAGACACTCCAACCCGGCCAGGACCCCGAACGCCCCGTCGAGGCGGCCGCCGTCGGGAACGGTGTCGATGTGGGAGCCGGTCCACACCCGGGCGCGGTCGGGATCGGTCCCGGGCAGCGTGATGAAGCAGTTGCCGATGGCGTCGGTACGGAATCCCAAACCGGCCGAGGCGCAGCGGTCGGCCAACCACGCCCGGGCCGCCAGGTCGGCCTCCGAGTAGATGGTGCGGTTCACACCGCCACGATCGGTGGCACCGAACCGCCCGAGGGCGGCGATGTCGGCGCTCAGCCGTTCGGCGTTCACTCGTTCGATGATGGTGCGGGTTCCGGCGGGCATCGGTCCTCCTCGGGTCGGCGTGGCGGCGGCTGCATCGACAGGCGATTCAGGAAGAACTGCACCAGCGGGCCGATCGACAGCACGAACCAGATCGTGCCGAAGCCGACCGAACCGCCCAACAGCAGACCGAGCATCAGCACCGTGAACTCGATGCCGAATCGAGCTTTCCACACGTCGATTCCTCTGCGGGCCAACCCGGTCATGACGCCATCGCGAGGTCCCGGTCCGAGCCCGGCGCCGATGTAGAACCCCGAGCCGATGGCGATCAGCACCGGTCCTCCCAGCATCGCCGCCCACCGCCCCGGCACCGAAGTCAGTTCGGGAAGCAGCTCGGCCGTCAGGTCCGCCGACACGCCGATCACGATGGCGTTCAGGATCGTGCCAAGCCCGACCTTCTCCCTGAGTGGAATGAATCCGAGCACGACGGCGAGGCCGACGATGTTGATCACCCGCCCGATCGACAGGCCGGTCAACTCCGACACGCCCTGATGAAACACATCCCAGGGCCCGAGCCCGAGGCGGGCCGCAACCATCAGGGCGATGCCGGCCCCGAACAGGTAGAGACCCAGGAGCAGCGCGGGGAGCCGTCGAAACGTCTCCCGCCACGGAAGAACAATCATCGTGGTCGAGCGTATCGCCGGCCCGGTGGCACGAAGAGGGACTTTCGCACCTGGCCGCGGTTCCGTACGGCGGTGGATACTGGACCTCGAAGCGACGAGTGATCGGGGAGCGTGACGTGACCGAATCGACCGCAGCCATCCGAACCGAGGGTTTGACGAAGCATTATGGCGATGTGAAGGCCCTGGTCGACTTGAACCTCGAAACCCGTTTGGGGGAGGTGTACGGCTTTCTCGGACCGAACGGGTCGGGCAAGACGACGATGATCCGCACCATTCTGGACGAGATTCGACCGACGGCCGGAACGGCGTCGATCCTCGGCCTCGACTCACACCGCCAGGTCCAGGAGATCCGACAGCACATCGGCTACGTTCCCGGTGACCTGGCGCTCTATCCGAAGCTGACCGGCCACGACCTGCTCACCTACTTCGCCAACCTGCGGGGAGGTGTGGACTGGAGCAACGTGAGGGCGTTGTCGGATCGACTCGACGCAGACCTGACCAAGAAAGTCGGCGACCTGTCGTCGGGCAACCGGCAGAAGATCGGGCTGATCCAGGCGTTCATGAGTCGCCCCGACGTGCTGATCATGGACGAGCCGAGCGCCGGGCTCGATCCGCTGATGCAGCGCGAGTTCCAAGCCATGGTCCGGGAGTTCGCAGCCGAAGGTCGGGGCGTTTTCCTCTCCAGCCACACGCTGTCGGAGGTCCAGCGCGTGGCCGATCGGGTCGCCATCATCCGGCGCGGACACCTCGTCGCCGTCGAGGCGCTGGAAGCGTTGCGATCCAAGGCCATGCGCCGGGTGGTGCTCGAGTTCGCCGGGCCGATCGAGGCCTCGGTGCTCGAAGCGGTGGAAGGGGTTCGCGATGTGAGCGTCGACAATCGTCGAGCCGAGCTGTCGTTCGACGGGAAGATGGCGGTTCTGCTTCGGGCCGTGGCCGAGCGCTACGACCTCGTCGACGTGAACACCCGTGAGGCGGACCTGGAGGAGATCTTCCTCACGTACTACCGGGATGAGTCCTCTGAGAGCCGAGAGGCCGATGACGCCACCGGCTCGCCATCGCCGGACGAGGTGACGGTCTGATGTTGCTCCAGTCCGTGTTCACGAAGACGATCCGCGACCGCTGGCTGGGAATGACCATCGCCTCGGTCACGCTGGTGCTGTTCATGCTCTATGCCATGGCCGTGTACTCCGACATCGATCTCTCGATCTACACCAACCTCCCGGAGGGGATCCGGGAGTTGATGGGCATTCCCGAGGGAGCCGATGCCGCCAGCCTCTCCTACAACGTGATGTTGGGCTTCGTCGGGGCCATCACGCTGGCCGGGTTGGCCGTTTCCCAGGGATCGGCGTCGATCGCCGGCGAGGAGCGGTCGGGAACCCTCGGAATCCTGCTGGCCAACCGCAAGAGCCGGACGCGGGTACTCGTCTCCAAGATGGCCGCCATGGTGGCACTCACGTTGGTCGGCGCACTTGCTCTGCTGGCCGCCAGCCATCTGGTCCCGATCGTGCTCGCCGTCGAGATCGGCGAAACACATATCAACGCCATGATGGTTCACCTCGTGGTGAACGCCCTGTTCTACGGGTTCCTGGCGATGGCCGTCGGCGCCTGGACCGGCAACCGGTCGATGGCCTCCGGCGTCGCCGTCGGCGTCATGATCGTGTCCTTCTTCGCGGTGGGTCTCCTCCCGCTCGTCGAATCGCTGGCCGACCTCGTCCGCGTTTTTCCGTGGTACTACTACGACGGCAGCGAACCGCTGATCAACGGTGTCGACTGGCGGCACATCGCGGTGCTGGGCGGGGCCGGCGGCCTGTTCTCCGCATTTGCGCTGGTGGGGGTCAACCGGCGAGACCTGCGGGGTCCCGCCGTCGGCGACACGCTGCTCGATCGTCTCGGAGCTCACCCGCTGACCGATCAGATTTTCGATCGCCTGGCCGGCAACACCAGGGTGGCCCGACCGTGGGTCAAGACGTTTTCCGACCATCAAGGTCTGCTCATCATCACGGCCGTCACGATGTTCGGAATGATGGGCCTGCTGATGGGACCGATGTACGCCGCCATCGAGGCGGACGTCGCAGCATTGTCCGAGTTCCCCGAGGAGGTCCTGGCCCTCGCCGGCGGCGGCGACTTCTCGACGCCCGAAGGGTTCTATGAGATCGAGACGTTCTCCCTCATGGCCCCCGTCGCCATCATGATCGTGACGATCGTGGCCGGTGCCGGCGGCCTGGCCGGCGAGGAATCGCGGCGGACGATGGGGCTGCTGCTGGCCAACCCGATCCGGCGGTCGAGGCTCGTGCTCGAACAGGCGCTGGCCATGACCCTGTACGCCATGATCGTCGGGGCCGCCACGTTCGTCGGCGTCGTCGGCGGTTCGGTGATCGCCGGAATCGGTCTGAGCGTGGCCGGGGTGGCCGCCACCTCGGTGCTCGTCACGTTGTTCGGACTCGTGTTCGGGATGCTGGCACTGGCCGTGAGCGCGGCAACCGGGCGTATGGCCGCGGCCGTGTACGGGACGATCGGTGTCGCCCTCGCGACCCATCTGGTGAACTCGTTCCTCCCGTTGACCGACCGTTTCTCCGGCTGGGCCCGCTGGACGCCCAACCACTACTACCTGACCAGCGACCCGCTCGTGAACGGGATGCCGTGGGGTGATGCCGCCGTGCTCGCCGCCATCGTCGCAGCGCTCCTCGGCGCCGCAGTCGTGCTCTTCGAGCGTCGTGATATCCGCCAGGGTTGACCGAAGCGAAGGACCCGAGGGCGGGACCTTGGCCTCTGGACCCGAAAGGACCTGGCGGCGATCCTGTAGGTGATCGTGTAGTTGGAGAGCTTCGACAGAAGGGAGATCCGATGGTTGTTCATCCGACGGTCGTTCCTCGAACCGAGCTCGGACGGTGGTCGGTGGGTCTGATCGCCGCCTTCGCCGGTGGTCTGTCGTTCTTCGCCGTTGCAGTGTGGGCCGGTGAGCGGGGCGGCGATGAGTTCTTCGACAATATGTGGCTGACCGGGCCGATGCTGTTCGCCTATGCGGCGGCCGTCGGTGCCACGGTGACCGGGCTGATGGCCGTCGTCGGGAAGAAGGAGCGGGCCGTTCCGGTGTTTCTGGCTGCTCTGGTCGGCGGCCTGGTCACCATCTTCGGCATCCTCGAGGTGGCCCTTCCCCACTGAGATCTCAGCTGAAGTCGTAGAGGCGTTCCGGATTGTCGACGAGGATGCGATTGCGGGTGGCCTCGTTCGGGGCGAAGGCGGCCAAAACGTCGACGAGGTCGCCGTCGTCGGGCATGTGGCGCACGTTCGGGTGCGGCCAATCGGTGCCCCATAGCACCCGATCGGGCGCAGCGGCGATCAGCGCCTGGGCGAACGGGACGACATCGTCATACGGCGGCGGGCCGTCGGCCGTGAGCCGTTCGGCACCGGAGATCTTGACCCAGCATCGTTCGTCGGCCAGCAGATCGAGCAGGGCTTGGAACGGCTTCTGTTCGATGCCGTCGGCGACTGGCACCCTGGCCATGTGGTCGATGATGTAGGGGCAGGGCATGGCGTTGAGCAGGTCGGCGTAGTAAGGCAGGTCCTTCGCGTCGAAGTGCAGCACGATATGCCAGCCGAACGGTTGCACCCGCCCGACGAGCCGCCAGAAGATATCGAGGTCCGGGGCGCCGCCGAGGTGGGCCACGAAGTTGAACCGGGTGCCGCGCACTCCGGCCTCGTGAAGGGCGGCGATGTCGTCGTCACCGAAGGAGTCGTCGATCATGGCCACCCCGGCATAGCGGCCGGCGCCGCGCTCCAGGGCGTCGACCATGGCGGCGTTGTCGGTGCCGTGACAGGAGGCCTGCACGAATACCGCCCGCGACAGGCCGAGCCGTTCCTGCAGGGCCTCGAACATGTCGATGCCGGAGTCGGGCGGCGTGTAGGCCCTGTCGGCGGCGAACGGGAACCGGTCGGCCGGGCCGAAGACGTGACAGTGGGCGTCGCAGGCGTTCGGCGGCGGCGTGAACGCCGTCGGCCGGTGCGGATCGGGGTGGGGACCGGGAATGGGTTCGCTGTCGCGCACGGCTACGGATACTCCCTGGGGAAGACGAGGCCGTCCATCAACTTTCGGGCGGTGCGGATGATACCGGCCCGCCGAACCTCGAGGTTGCCGTCGTCGCCGATCTCGACGTCGATCGCCGCATCGAAGGTGCCGGTCGGGTGTTCGATGGTGACGACGCCCCCGGTCGGCGGGCCTGTGGCCGTGCCGGTGCGCAGGTTCGCCGCCGGTGAGCCGGGCAACACCGCGGCCGTGGCCACCGACACGGCGCCGAGTACGCCGATCGCGTCGTGGCAGCGGTGGGGGATGAACGTACGGGTGTTGAGGTGGCCGCCGGAACGGGGTGCGGACACGATCGTCAGCTTCGGGACCGACGTCGTGGCCACGTCGCCCAGGTTCATCAGCGGCCCGGCCTGCAGCCGGATCGACTCGAGACGGCGGCGAAGCTCGTCGTTGGCTTCGAGATCAGCGCAGTCCTCGTGCCCGTCGACGCCGAGCGCCGAGGCGGCCATGATCACGACCGGCATGCCGTTGTCGATGAAAGTGCACTCGACGCCGTCGATCTCGTCGACGGCGTTGCCGGTCGGCAGCAATGCGCCGCACGATCCGCCGGCGATGTCCTCGAAATCGAGGCGGATGGCGGCGGCGGTTCCCGGTACGCCCGAGATGGCGGTGTCGCCTGTGTACACCGGGTGACCGTCGAGCACCGGGAACGTGGCGGTGGCGATCGAGTCGGTGTTGACCATGCGTATGCGCACCACCGCCTCCGAAGCGCTCGGCTCGACTGTCACCACACCCCGCTCCAGTACGAACGGCCCGACCCCGGCCAGGAGGTTGCCGCAGTTTTGGCGGTCGGTGACCATCGGTTCGCCGACGCCGAGCTGGAGGAACAGGTAATCGACGTCGGCCCCGGACCCGTCGTCGGTGGCCGCCGAAACGACCGCAACCTTCGAGGTGAGGGGGTTGGCCCCGCCGATGCCGTCGATCTGACGTGGATCGGGCGTACCCATGATCCGCAGCAACAGGTTGGCGCGTTCGGCACCGTCCACCGGTAGATCGTCGGCCAGGAAGTAGGCACCCTTCGACGTGCCCCCTCGCAGGATCATGCATGGAACACCGCGGTCGTCGGAGCCGGCCATCGTCCGTCATCATGGCCGTGCCACCACGTCTTCGCCAACCCCGCGGCCTGCCTACAGGTCGGTTCGGGCCTCCCACAGCTCCGGGAAGAAGCGGTGGTCGGTCACCTGGCGCAGCCAGCCGACCCCGGCAGAGCCGCCCGTCCCGGGCTTGTCGCCGATGATCTTTTCGACCGATCGGAAATGCCGCCATCGGTAGACCGAAAATGTCTCGTCGATCCCGATGAGGGCCTCACCGAGCCGGAACAGCGGGTTGGCGGGGGACGGATCACCGTAGACGGCCACCCAGGCGGCCCGGACCGAGTCGTTCGAAACATAGGGCTCGGACCAGTCCCGATCGAGCGCTTCGTCGTCGATCGGGCGGCCCCGGCGGTGCAGGTGGGCGATGACATGGTCGTACAGACTCGGCTCCTCGAGGGCCGCCTTGATGGCCGGCCACACATGGGGCACATTCCGATGGGCCTCGGCCAGGCGGCGGCTCTTGTTACCCAGCACGAACTCGACGTGGCGGTACATGAACGACAGCTGGCCCGACGCCGTGGCCAGGTGATCCCGGAACTGGTTGAACCCGTTGGTGGTGATCGTCGACAGTACGTTCCACGAGTCGCTCAGGTAGCGGAGGTAGGCGATCGAGCGGTCGAGGACGACGAGCGCCTCGTCGACCCGATCGTCGGCGATGAGTAGGCGGGCGTTGTGGAGTTCGAAGTGCAGCCCCTTGAACAGCAGCTCTTTGATCTGACCCATGACGATGAAACACATCTCGTCGTAGCCGTCGGACCTCGGTCGCTGCAGCGACAGCAGGAGATCGATGAACTGGTAGTCGATGTAGGGGTTGGTGGAGCCGTCGAAGTCGACCATGGGCCGGCCGTCGGTCGCCTCGACCGCGGCTGCGCGGGACTTGTCCGTACTGACACCCATGGGTCGGGGTTCGGTGGAGGCCGCCACCTGCGACGAGTCGACGATGGGCGGGAAGTCGGGCTTGTGATCAGGCATCGGTGAGGGATTCCCGAGGGAGGCGGGGAACGAGGTCGGTGACGATGTCGTAGACGATGTCGAAGTGGTTGCGCCCAGCGACCTCGACCTCAACGGTGGGGCGCCCGGCGGCGGCGAGTTTGTCGACGAGGGCCCGGCTCTGGCGTTTGAACTCCTCGGTCTCGTGGTCGCCGAAGGCCACGACCGAGGGTGGGAAGTCGCCGAGGTCGTGAAGAAGCGGACTGTTGGCCCGGGCCCGGTCGACGTCGAGGCCGACTGCGTCGTTGATGGACGTGCCGATCAGCGGTTCGAGTTCGAAGATCCCCGACACCGGGATCACCGCCGCCGGTCGCTGATCCGGTGGGAGGCCGAGCGCGGTCATCGCGGTGAGGTGTGCGCCGGCCGACGACCCGGACACCACCATCGACGCGGGATCGATGCCGTGCTCGGGTGCCACGGAGCGGAGGGTTGCGAGGGCGGCAACGCATTCGCCGACGATCTCGTCGAGCGTCGCCGCCGGGGCCAGGGTGTAGTCGAGGGCGGCGAAGGCAATTCGACGGGCGAGACAATCGGGGGCGAGAAAGAACGACTCCCGTTTCGACAGGAGCTGCCAGTACCCGCCGTGGATGTAGACATGCAGGGGGAGTGGCCCGTTCGCCGCGGCGGTGTCGCCAACCGCAGCAGCCGGAATCGCCAGGTCGATGGTGTTCGCGGGGTCGGGTCCGTAACGGATCGTCTCCACCCGACCGGCCGTCCGGTAGGCTTCCACGCTCCGGCGGGCGTACTCGTCGAGTTGCGGGTCGAGCGGTCCCTCGAGCATGGTGCTCGGCGAGTACTGTTGCTCCCGCTCGTCGGCCGACATGGTCGGCCAGCGGGGCACGCGATCGTCGCTCATCACCGATCAACGGTACCGCCGGTGGTGATGGGACGGAGATCGGGAGCGGATTGAAAGGGTGTCACACCGTCCATCTATAGTGGCGACAACTTGTTGGTGCGGCAACCATCAGCCGCCACCAAGGCGGCCCCATCCCGGAGAGCTTTACACCAGCATATGAGCCAGATGAAAAACACCTCGATCTTCGCCGGGCAAGGCAGCCGGAAACTCACCGAGCGCATATGTGCCCAGCTCGGCCTGCCCGTCGGTCTCAACGAGACGATCACCTTCTCCGAGGGCAACACCTTCGTGCGGATCGGTGAGAACGTGCGCGGACGCGACACGTTCATCGTCCAGAGCACCGTCTACCCGACGAACGACAACTTCATGGAGTTGTTGTTCTACATCGACGCCCTGAATCGGGCCAGCGCAAGGTCGGTCACCGCAGTGATCCCGTACTTCAGCTACGCCAAGGGCGACAAGAAGGACGAGCCCCGGGTGTCGATCCGGGCCCGGGTCTGTGCCGATGCCATGGAGGCGGCCGGGGTCGACCGGGTCGTCACCATCGACCTGCACGCCCCTCAGATCCAGGGCTTCTTCTCGGTACCGGTCGACAATCTGATGGCGCTTCCCATCCTGGCCGACCGTCTGATGGAGGAGATGAACGATTCGGTCGACGACATGGTGATCGTCGCTGCCGACACCGGTTTCGCCAAGGAGGCCCGGGAGTACGCCACCTACCTCGGGTGCCCGGTCGCCATCGCCGACAAGGTGCGGGCGGCCCACGACGACTCGGCCGAGATCCTCGGAATCCTCGGCACCGTCGAGGGGAAGAAGGCGGTGATCGTCGACGACTTCGCCATCTCGTGTCGCACCTTGTGCGGCACCGCGGCCGAGCTGCTCGACATGGGCGCCACCGACGTCTACGCCGCCATCACACACGGGGTGTTCACCGAGGCGGCCATGGATCTGCTGGCTGAGAGCAAGATCACCAAACTGTTCGTCACCGACTCCATCGAGACCCAACCGGCTCCACTGGCTCCACCGGTCGAAACGGTCTCGGTCGACGGGCTCCTGAGCGAGGCCATCCGCCGAATCAGCCACGGCGAAAGCTTGAGCTCCATGTTCGATTGGACGGCCAGAGCCCAGTTCGCCACCCACCACGTGTAGGGAGACCGGACGCTCGGCCGCGAGGTAGGCCGCCAGACGTGCGCGGCGGGGTTTGTGGGGGCGAGTACCCTTTGAAGCGTGATCGATCCGTGGCGAAGAACCCGCCTCGGCCTCGCCGCCCTTGCCGCGGTGCTGGCCGCCGGCACGCTGGCCTACAAGGCCATCGGGCTGAGCTGGATCGACGCCTACTACCAGACCGTGATCACCGTTTCCACTGTCGGCTTCACCGAGGTCGGCGGCCGGGTCGACAACACCTATCGCGTGGTCACGTCGTTCGTGGTGCTGTTCGGGGTTGGCGTTGCGCTGTACACCATCGGTGTGACCATGGACGGTCTGATGGAAGGGCACTACCGGGGGCATCTGGAAAGGACGAGAACCTTGCGCGCACTCAAATCGCTGGAGGGTCACACCATCATCTGCGGCTGGGGCCAGGTCGGCCGGTCGATCGGCCACAGCCTGGTTCGGCGCCGGCGCCGTCTGGTGATCGTCGACAAACGGGAGGAGATCGAGCTCGACAATGAGGTCCAGGACGTCTACTTCCTGAGCGGCGATGCCACCAGCGACGATGTCATGCTGGAAGCTGGAATCAAACGGGCCAAGGACCTCGTGGTGGCCCTCGACACGGATGCCGACACGATGTACGCGATCGTCACCGCCCGTGCGCTGAACCCGGATCTTTTCATCGTGGCTCGATCAAACGGCCCCTCAGCTGCAGAAAAACTGCGTTCTGCCGGCGCCGACCGGGTGGTCAACCCTCATGAGATCGGAGGGAGCCGCATGGCGTCGTTTCTGCTCCATCCCACCGTCGCCGAGTTCTTGGGCGAGACCATGCACGACCAGGATCTGGAGCTTCGGCTCGGCGAGATCTTCATCGAGGAAGGTAACGGCCTCGTCGGTCAGACGTTGCGCCAGTGTCATCTCGGCCAGGAGACGGGCGTCACCGTGTTGGCGGTGCGCCGCTCCGACGGTGAATGGCTCCACCAGGTGACCGGTGATCTCGTGTTGAGCGGCGGCGACACGCTCGTCGCTCTCGGCACGCCCGAGCAGCAGGAGGCAGCCCGAAACTGGTCTCTCACCCACTGACCCGTCAGGTTCCGCGGACTCCGGGTGACACCCGGTGTCACCTCGGCCAGGTGTTTCGAAGAGGTGGTGGGGTCGATTCAGCTTCCAGTTGGTATCCGACCCCGTGGCGGGAAGTACCATCGGGCCAGGCCCCGATCGATCGCTTGCCGCCGAGTGCGAACCTGCCGAATGGGCCCTGCCCGACGAGAGGACGTGAACACGATGACCGGTGGAGCACTCAAGAGTGCCAGCATGGACGACTTCGACCTGAGGATGTCGGAGGAGGTCCGCCCTCTCTACGAGGCGGTAAAGGCTTTCATCCGCGACGAGGTCGATCCGATCACCGAGGAGTTCCACCGGCTGGGTGAGGGCCGGGAGGATCGCTGGAGTTGGGCTCCCGGTCAGCTCGAGCTGCTCGAGGGGGCGAAGAAGAAGGCTCGGGAGCTGGGCTTGTGGAACTTCTTCCTGCCCGACGCCGAAACCGGGCAGGGTCTCAGCAACCTCGACTACGCTTACATCGCCAACGAGCTCGGCAAGAACCGCCTGGCCTCGGAGTGCCTCAACTGCTCGGCTCCCGACACCGGCAACATGGAGGTGCTCGAACGGGTCGGCACCCCGGAGCAGAAGAAGCAGTGGCTCGAGCCGCTGCTCAACGGCGAGATCCGGTCGGCCTACGCCATGACCGAGCCTCAGGTGATGAGTTCCGACGCAAAACAGATCGAGACCAGCGCCGTGCTCGACGGCGACGAGTGGGTCATCAACGGCGAGAAGTTCTACATCTCCGGCGCCGGCGACCCCCGCTGCAAGATCATGATCACGATGGTCAAGACCAATCCCGACGCCGACACCTACAAGCAACAGTCGCAGATCCTGGTTCCGATCGACGCCCCCGGCGTGGAGATCCTCGGTCCGATGCACGTGTTCGGTCAGGACGACGCCCCGCACGGCCACATGCACATTCGGTTCACCGACGCCCGCGTCCCGAAGGACAACATCCTGTGGGGTGAAGGACGCGGCTTCGAGATCTCCCAGCTCCGCCTGGGTCCGGGCCGGATCCACCACTGCATGCGCTCGATCGGGGCTGCGGAGAAGGCCATCGACATGATGGTCGACCGGGGCTTGAGCCGGGAGGGATTCGGCAAGAAGCTCATCAACCTCGGCAAGAACATGGAGGTTGTGTCGCGCTGCCGGATCGAGGTCGAGGCCATGCGGCTCATGGTGTTGCGTGCGGCGAAGGCCATGGACACCCTCGGAAACGCCGAGGCTCGAATCTGGGTGTCGGCGGTGAAGGCGATGGTGCCGGAGAAGTGTTGCGACATCATCGACGAGGCCATCCAGTTCCACGGCGCCGCCGGCATCAGCCAGTGGTTCCCGCTGGCCGACATGTGGCACAGTCAACGCACACTCCGCCTGGCCGACGGACCCGACGAGGTCCACCACCACGTCGTGGCAAGGGCCGAGGTTCGCAACCGACAGGCCGACATCGCCTCGGGCGACGCCGAGGCCCACTCGGCCGAGCACATCGCCGGCGGACAGCTGTTCACCGGTTCGTAGAAGACGGCATGTGACTGGATAGAGGTCCGCCGACGAGCGTGGGACTCGTCAGCCCTCCACCACTTGCTTGACAGGAATTCAATCAAGTGTTTGAATAGATCAAACACTTGATTTAAATGTGCTTCGACAACCCCCATCTGAGGTGTAGTGAGTGGCCACCGACGAAACCATCAACCGCATCCTCGATGCCGCCGAGCAGCTTTTCGCCGAGAAGGGATTCGAGGGCACGTCGGTTCGGGAGGTGACCCGGCAGGCCGATGTCAACGTCGCCGCCGTGCACTATCACTTCGGCGACAAGAGACAGCTCCTGCGGGCCGTTACCGATCGCATCGTCGGGCCGATGAACGAGCGTCGGGCCCACATGCTCGATCTGGCCGAGGCGTCTGCCTCTCCCGAGGCTCCCCCGATGCGTGCGGTCGCCGAGGCGTTCATCCGCCCCGACATCGAAACGCTGCAGCAGCTCCAGCGGCGCGGCGCGACCACGGCCCGATTCGTGGGACAGCTCTACACCGATCAGACGC
>JBFHEP010000065.1:0-15470 GCA_041584095.1 Acidimicrobiales bacterium
AGGGTGTCGCTCAGGGCGGCAAGGAATCGATCGTTCTCCGACGGCGTTCCGATCGTCACCCGGATGCCGTCGCCCGGGAATGGTCGAGTCACGACGCCCCGCTGCTCCAACCCGAGGCAGACCTTCTCCGTTTGCTCGCCGAGTGGGAGGTACACGAAGTTGGCCTGGGCGTCGGGTAGTGCGTGGCCGGCCGCGGTCAGCGCGTCGACGATTCGAGCTCGCTCGGCCAGCAGTGTTCTGATTCGTGGCTGGTAGTCGTCGATCGCGTCGAGCGTGGCCAGCGCCGCCGCCTGGGCGGCGCCATTGACGGCGAAGGCGAGCAGGATCTTGTCCATCTCCGTGATGATCTCCGGATCGGTGATGGCGTAGCCGACCCGCAGGCCCGCCAGTCCGTAGGCCTTCGAGAACGTTCGGGTGATGACCACGTTGTGATGGTGAGGGAGCAGATCGGTGACGGGATCGCCGAGATCCGGATCGGCGAACTCGCGGTAGGCCTCGTCGACCAGGACCACGACGTTGCTCGGGATCGACTCCAGCAGGATCTTGATGTCGGCCGTCGATACCGCGGTACCCGTGGGATTGTTGGGGGTTGCCAGCAGGACCAGCTTCGTGTTCTGGTTGACGGAGGCGGCCACGGCCTCAAGGTCGAAGCCATGGTCGACCAGTGGTGGACTGACGGCGATTCCGTCCATCATCCTGGTGTAGACCGGGTAGGCCTCGAACGAAAGCCAGGGGAAAACGACCTCATCGCCCGGGTCGACATAGGTGAGGCAGAGCTGTTGGAGCAGTCCTACCGATCCGCAGCCGACAGTGACCTGCTCATGGGCCACCCCGACCCGGTCGGCCAGACGTTGGCGGAGCGCGGTGGCCCGATGATCGGCGTATCGGTTGGCAGCACCGGCAGCTTCGGCGGCGGCCTCGATGACCGACGGCAGGGGGGCGAACGGGTTCTCGTTGGAGGCCAACTTGATGGCGTCGGCGATGCCGTGCTCCTGCTCGGCCTGGGCCGCCGACTTCCCAGGTCGATACGGGGTCAGGGCTCGAATCGCGGATCGTACTTTCCCGATGGGCATGCTCTCCAACCTACTTTTACCGCCTTCGGATTTGTCGCTTTTCCCGGCTTGATTCCCGATTCCGAGGCGACCCGCCCCGCCACTCATGGGCAATCATGTGCAGTGGTCGACATGAAATCGGCCAAACCCCGGGATCTATACCCTATTCGCCCCCGGTTTTGGTGTACCTTTGTGCTGGTGAAGTTTCTTTGCGGCCGCCCGGGATGTGGACAAGACTCCACGGCCACGCTGCAGATTGACGCTGCTTCATCAATCGTGTCGCTGGTCGATCCCCGAACCAGCCGCGACGGAGTCCCGTTGTGCGCTCGCCACGCCGATGGCACCACGCCTCCGGTCGGCTGGACGATGAACGATCTTCGCACCACCTCCGGCGTCGTCAATGGCAAGATCGCTGCGGTTGACGGTGATGGAGGAATCGTGGCAACGCCGCCGCGGGTACGGCCTGAGCGTAACGACGGGGCACATGGCGCGAACCGGAAGATGTCGTACCGTCAGTCGATCGTCGAACGGGCCCGTCGTGAAGCCGCTGAGCTGCACGACGAGATCGACTCGACCGTTCTCGACGAGCCTGCCGTCGACGCGTCCGGAAACTCGGATCAACTAGCGCTGCTCGACGACGAAACCCGCGAGCGGGTCGTCAACGCCAAGTTGGCCGAACGCGCCTCTCGCCGCAGCCAGGCCGAGGGCCCGAACGCGCGGCCGGCCCGGCGTCGAGGTTCCGACGAACCGGCGGCCGAGGGCGAAGACGCGTTTCCGTGGACCTTTCATCGCGACGACGATGAACAACCCGAGGAACTCCACGCCTCCACGCCTCTACTCTCCCGGGCGTTTCGGGCCACCACCGGCTGAGGGCCGGAACCCTCGTTCTGACGGGATCGTTCGTTTCAGAGCAGGGTCGAGTCGGCGATCAGCCGCCGCCTCCTCCTCCGCCTCCGCCGGGTGCCGGAGCTGGGCTAGGAGTCGCAGCGGTGTCCGACCGGTTGTTCATACCAATCAGCTCCTGGTGCCTTGCCTTGTATTCCTCGGCGTCGTAGTGGCCCTCCAGCAGATCGAGTTCACGACTGAACGCCTTGTGGAGGCTCCAGATCATCAGCAACAGGACCAGGGCGAACGGAAGGCCTGTGCTCACCGCTGCGGCCTGCAGCGACGACAGGCCGCCCTCGGAGAACAGGAGGACGGCCGCAATGGTTCCCTCCATGACCGCCCAGAACACCCGCTGCGGCTTGGGTGAGTCGAGCTTGCCACCGGAGGTCAGATGATCGACCACCAGTGAACCGGAGTCCGATGAGGTGATGAAGAACGAAATGACCAGGGCCACTCCGAGCAGAGAAGCGATCGTGGTCAGCGGGAAAGCTTCGAGCATGGCGAACATGGCCGTTGACAGATCCTCGGCAACCGCCCCGGCGATGTCCTGGGATCCGCTCAACTGCAGGTCGACGGCGGCGCCGCCGAACACCGACATCCAGAAGAAGCACAGCAGTGTCGGAAAGCCGATCACACCCAGGATCAGCTCCCGGACGGTTCGCCCCTTGGAAATCCGGGCGATGAACATACCGACAAACGGTGACCACGAGATCCACCACGCCCAGTAGAAGATGGTCCATGACGCCTGCCAGCCCTGCTGGGACTCCGGCACAAGGCTCTCGGTCCAGAACGCCGTGCCGAGCAGATTCTGCAGGTAGGTGCCCACCGCCTGGCTGAAGATCGACAGGATGAACAACGTCGGGCCGACGACGAGGACGAAGACCATGAAGCCCAGAGCCAGGTAGATGTTCAACTGGCTGAGGCGTTTCACACCGCTGTCGAGGCCGGCCACGACCGACAAGGTCGCCGCCCCCGTGATCAGCGCGATCAGCAGCACCAGCCAGGCCGAGTTGTCGGAGCCGGGGAGCCCGAAGACGAAGTTGAGACCCGAGGCCACCTGGCTGACCCCGAACCCCAGCGAGGTGGCCAGGCCGAACAGGGTGGCCAGGACCGTCAGGATGTCGATGGCGTTCCCGATGGGCCCGTAGATCCGCTCCTTCAGCAGCGGATAGAACACCGAACGGAAGGTCAGCGGCAGGCCACGGTTGTAGGCGAAGAAGGCCAGCGCCAGTGCGACCAGAGCATAGATCGACCAGGGATGGAGGCCCCAATGGAAGAAGGTGGTGGCCAGTGCCGCCTCACCAGCGGCCTCGGATCCGGCCTGAACGCCCCAATATGGCGACGGCGAGTTCAGGTGATACATCGGCTCGCCGACCGAGTAGAACATGAGACCGATACCCATACCGGCCGAGATCAACATGGCGTACCAGGCCCCGGTGGAGAACTCCGGGAGTGCCCGAGGGCCACCGATGCGGATCTTGCCGAACCGGCTGAACGCGAAGTAGGCACAGGCGATCACGAAGACGTTGCCCATGAGGATGAAGTACCAGCCCCAGGTGTTGTTGACCCAGTTGAGGATGCCGCCCAAGACCTCCGACGATGACCCGGGAGCGAGGAACACCCACAGAAGAAACAGGATCAGGAAGCCGGCCGTGGCGAAGGTCACCTGGGGATGCAGGTCGAATCCCCATCGTTCGATGTTGGTGTCGCCCGGCTCGCGGTCGGCGACCTCCGGATAGAAGTCGATCTCCGGATCGATTTGGAGGCCCTCGAATGGCGCTCGTTCGGCCACCGCCCGGCGCCGGGCCTCCTCTTCGAGATGTTCATATTCATGGGTGACGCGACCGAGTTCGGTCAGGTCAAGTTCGTCGGCCATAGGGGTCCCCCTGTTGTCGTGCTGCGTGCGGTTTTTCTGTGGTCTTCGCTCCGTCCAATGCGACGACCCGTCGACGAAACCAGCGGTTTCGCCCTACCCTTCGCTGTGTTCGACAGTAGCAAAGGCCTGTTTGCGAGACCGATTTGGCCATCGGACGGAATGCCGGGTCCCGGTTGAGTTCCCGAGGTCGTCAACGGCATGGCTAGGGATTGATGTCGAACTGTTCGAGGAAGTCCTCGGCCACTACCTCGACCGGCTCGCCGTCGGAGACCCGTTGATTCAGCTCGGTGATCCGTTTTTGGGACAGTGGCGTGAGAATCATTTCGGCCAGCTCGTCGAACGCTTCGGGGGCTTGTTCGTAGACATCGGACCGGATGTTCAACGAGGCGTTGTAGACGTAGAACACACCCGGATCGATCACCGTCGTCAGATCGAGGGCGTTCAGCCGCCCGTCGGTGGTGAACACCTCGCCGAAGTCGCAATCGCCGTCGGCGACCGCCTCGTACACCTCGGCGGCCTCCATGATCCTGATTCGCTCGTCGGGCACCGTGAAGTTCGTCGCCTCCTCGAAGAGCACCAGACCGTCGTCGCGCTCCGGGAACTCCGGCTCGACACAGAGGACGGTGTCGTCATTCTCCTCCATCAACTCGGCCATGGCGGCCATGTCGAACGCCTCGCCCCAGTTTGATCGGCCGGCAATATTCTCCTGGCGGATCTGGGGCGTGATGGCGAAGCCGTAGGTGTCGTTGAACGAGCTGCGTCCGATCCACTCGATGCCGTTGGCCGCGTCGGCTTCTCGGACAGCCTCGGTCAGCGCTTCCTCATCAGGATCCGGGTCGCTGTTTCCGAGGTGCTCTACCCAGCCGGTCGAGTTGTACTCGAAGTAGGCGTCGATCTCGCCCGACTCGAGCGCCGCCCTCGTGGTCGGCGTGTCACCGGTGTCGGTGGCGTCGACGACCTCCGCACCCCGTGCCTCCAGTGCCTGAATGAAGATCTCGCTGAGCACGTACTGCTCGGTGAAGTTCTTGGAACCGACGGTGATCGACACGCCGTCGAACGCGTCGGCCGCCAGACCGGACTCGTCCGACTCACCACAACCGGACAGCAGCAACAGCAGTGCCGCACCTATGGCGACGAAGGCCCTGGTATGCCTCATGAGGTTGACCTCCTGTTCAGGACCGCGCCGAAGCAGTCCGCTCATGACCAAAATTCCATTGACGACGTCACGCCGGAAGTCGACAGAATCGGTGGTCCCCCGGAGCGAAGCCGCCGCACTCTGGCGTCCCCTTGTGCCCGCGACGATAGCAGGCTCGCTCAATCGCTGCCATTGGGCAGCCCCCCAGCCGTCCCGCTTCTCTCGGGCGCTGGAACCGGACGGGTCACTCCTCGGCGCCGAACCACCGCTCGTAGAGTTCGCCATACTCGCCGGATTCGATGACGGAGATGAGTCCTCGATTGATGGCTTCGGTCAGCTCGCTGTCGCTGCCGAGGGCGAAACCGACGCCTCGTTCGGCGAAGACCAGACCGGTCAACTCGGCTCCGCCCTCGGCGTTCGACGTGACGAAATGCTGCAGGATCGCAGCATCGTGAACGACGGCATCGAGGGATCCGTCCAAGAGCGCCCGGTAGGCCTCGTCGGCTGCCGCGTACTCGGTGGCCGGAATGCCCTGGGCCTTCAAGTACTCGTCGGCCAGCGAGTCCGCCAACACCCCGACATCGTGACCTCGCAGGTCGGCGGGACCGGTGATCCGGCCCTCGAGCTGGTCCAGGGTGAACGCCGATGCGATTCCGGCCGTGAAATAGGCCAGTACGAAAAGGCCGACGAACATCCAGAACAGACCGAAGACCCGGCCGACGACACCCTTTGGTGTCTTGTCGCCGTAGCCCACGGTGGTGGCGGTCACCGCGGCCCACCAGAACGCCTCCCAGATGCCGGCCCAGTACGACTGCGGGAACTCCGGATTGGTGCGACGCTCGGCCAACCAGACGACGTGTGCGGCTGCAAACAGCATGACGAGCAGGCTGAGAATGATCAGGAGCAGGTCGACGGAGAACAGGGTACGGGCCACCGCGCCGAGGCGGCCGCCGAGGAAGCCACGCGACTCGGATGCGACCATGATCTCCAATCCGGAGTCGAAATAGGGCTGGCTGAAGTCGATGCGTTCCTCGCGTTGCGAGGTGATGGCGATGGCGCTGGCGCCGAGGTCGGCCTCACCCCGAGCGACATCGTCGATCAGTTTGGCGTTGCTGGTCACGCCGTAGATTTCGAGATCGGCCCCGATCTGCTTGGCCACGAGATCGAGGAGTTCCATGGTGAAGCCCGTGTAGACGTCGTCGTCGTAGCTGACGAACGGCGGAGCGGTGCGGGTGGCGACCCGAATGGTGCCGACCTCGATGCGGTTGGCATCCGACGATGCGGGTCGCGGCGCGAGCTCCCCACCGGCATCGAGGTGGGCCTGGACGGCATCGGCGATCCAGCCGTCGACGGACTCCCGATTGTCCCTGATCCAGGCTGTGGCGTGTTCGCTGATGTCGAGGGCGGAGTCCTCACCGCGAAACATCAGGGCGTTTTGCGCCGAGATGTCGGCCAGGGGGACCGTCAATGCTTCGAGCAGCGCGGCGATCGCCGGTTCGCGGTCGAGGAGCTCCCGGTTGGCCACGGCTTGGATGTCGTTCGGGGGAAAGCCCATGGCGCACGGGTCGGTGAGGCACCCGTCGACGTCGTCGATGATGGTGTCGTCCTCCTGGTCGGCGAGGTCGACGGGCAGGCTCGGAAACGGCGTGGGTACCCAGGCGACGTCTCGGCCCGGCACGAGCACCCCGGTGGTCCAGTTCGGCGTGAAGGTGTAGTAGAGGATCGGGGCTCCGTCGGCCTGGCGGCGCACGGCCGCCTCCATGAGCGGACCGTAGTCGGCGCTGATCTGTTCGACCGTGTCACGCAGTCCATAGGCGTCGAGATGATGTTCGACGATGCCGTGACAGGTCCACTCCACGTTGCAGCCGATGAGATCCGCTTTGCCGTTCCCGTCGTCGTCGAACACGGCAGCCACCGCCGGGTCGGCGAGATCGGCCAGGTCGGTGATCCCGGTGGCTTGGATCGAATCGAGATCGGCGAGGTAACCCTGAAGCGCTCCACCTCTGACCTCGACACCGAGCGCCTGCGCTCCCGCCGAGGCGTCATTCGGGAGGAGCTGTTCGTGGAGCGGGAACCAGCCGTTGACCCACAGATCCACCTCGCCGGTCTGCACGTCGATGTAGAAGTCGTCGTTGGTAGAGGTGGTCGGACCGTCGATCACATAGCCCAGCTCGGCGAGGAGTTGCGTGACGATCTCGGCTTGGAACCAACCGGTGTCCCACGTCGGGCGGGCGACCACGATGACCTCGCCACCTCCCGGAGCCAAGTCGTCTTCGCTGTCCTTCTCCTGAGCGGCCACGGGCATCGCCGAAACCAGAACCGCGACCACCAGCAGCCACAACCTGGCCACGAGGGCGATCTTCGGTGACCGGGACACCGGCACCGCCGCGTCCCCCTGACAAGATTCGTTGGGTCCCACTCTCGAAACCAACATAACGCCGATCGAACGCTTCGGAGTGGGGCGGCGAGGCCCGCTCAGCCGCTCGAGGCCATCTCCGAGAACGCCTCCAGGGGTGGGCACGAGCAGGCGACGTTGCGGTCGCCGTAGACATTGTCGATGCGGTTGACCGGGCAGAAGTACTTGTCCATCTTCATGCCCGGCAGCGGGAACGCGGCCCGGGAACGGGTGTAGGAGCGATCCCACTCGTCGGCCGTCAACTCCTCGACGGTGTGCGGAGCGTTGCGAAGGATGCTGGATTCCGCGTCCATCCTGCCGGCGGCAACGTCTGCGATCTCGCCCCGGATGGCGATCATGGCGTCACAGAACCGATCGATCTCGGCCAGGCTCTCCGACTCCGTGGGCTCGATCATCAGGGTGCCCGCCACGGGGAACGACATGGTGGGAGCGTGGAATCCGTAGTCGGCCAGACGTTTCGCCACGTCGTCGTTGCTCACACCGGTCTCATGGGCGATCTTCCGCAGGTCGATGATGCACTCGTGGGCGACAAGGCCGCCGGCTCCCGTGTAGAGCACCGGATAGTGCTCGCCCAGGCGGTGGGCGATGTAGTTCGCAGCCAGCACAGCCGCCTCGGTGGCCCGGCGAAGACCGTCCGGGCCCATCATCATCATGTACATCCACGAGATCGGAAGGATCCCGGCCGAGCCCCACGGTGCGGCCGACACCGCCCCGACCGTGCCGGTGTTCTCGATCTCGACGACCGGATGGCTCGGCACATAGGGGGCAAGATGCTCACGAACCGCAACCGGCCCGACCCCGGGTCCGCCGCCACCGTGGGGGATGCAGAACGTCTTGTGCAGGTTGAGGTGGCTGACGTCGGAGCCGAACTCGCCCGGTTTGGCCACCCCGAGGAGGGCGTTGAGATTGGCGCCGTCGGTGTAGACCTGGCCGCCGGCGTCGTGCACCATGCGACACACGTCGCCCACGGTGTGTTCGTAGACCCCGTGGGTCGACGGGTAGGTGATCATCAGGGCGCCAAGGGTCTTGCCATGCTCGGAGATCTTGGCCTTCAGGTCGTCGAGGTCTACGTTGCCGTCGTCGTCGCAGGCGACGACCACGACCCGCATGCCGGCCAGCACGGCGGATGCGGCATTCGTGCCGTGGGCCGACGCCGGAATGAGGCAGATGTCGCGTTCGGGCTCGCCCAGGGATGCGTGATAGGCCCGGATCGCAAGCAGGCCGGCAAACTCGCCCTGGCTGCCGGCATTGGGCTGGAGTGACACCCGGTCGTAGCCGGTGACTTCGGCCAGGGCGTTCTCCAGCTCAGCGATGAGCCGCCGGTAGCCTTCGGTCTGATCGGCCGGGGCGTAGGGGTGGATCCCGGCGAACTCCGGCCACGTGATCGGCTCCATCTCGGCTGCCGCGTTGAGCTTCATGGTGCAGCTTCCGAGCGGGATCATCGTGCGGTCGAGCGCCAGATCCCGGTCGCCCAGACGACGAAGCCAGCGCATCATCTCGGTTTCGGTGCGGTGCATCTGAAAGTTGGGGTGCGACATGAACTCCGACGTTCGAGCCAGCGCGTCGGGGAGCCGGCGGGAACCGGAACCGGCCGCGATCGCAGCCGCTGCATCCCCGCCGACGGCCTCGGCCACCGCCTCGAGCAGCGTCTCGACCAGCGCCGGCGTTGAGGTCTCATCGAAGCTGACGCTGACCGAATCATCGTCGAGCCGACGCAGGTTGATTCGTCGGACCCGAGCCGACTCCGCAAGCGCACCGGCCCGGCCATCGAGGCCGGCGATCCGGACGGTGTCGAAGAACGAGTCGGCGGTTGAGAGACCGAGCGAGTCGACGCCCGCGGCGAAGCGGGCGGCTCGGGCGTGGACCTCGCCGGCGATTTCGATCAGCCCCTCCGGTCCGTGCCAAGCTCCGTAGGCGGCGGCGACATTGGCCAGTAGAGCCTGAGCGGTGCAGATGTTCGACGTCGCCTTCTCCCGGCGGATGTGTTGCTCGCGGGTCTGCAGCGTGAGCCGGTAGGCGGGGCGACCATCGGCGTCGATCGACACGCCGACCAGCCGTCCGGGCATGGTGCGGACGTGTTTGTCGGCGGTGGCCATGTAGCCGGCGTTGGGGCCGCCGAATCCGAGCGGCACGCCGAATCGCTGGGCCGAGCCGACCACGATGTCGGCCCCCATCTCCCCCGGAGGGGTGAGCACGCAGCAGGCGAGCAGATCGGCGGTCACGGCCACCAGTCCGCCACCGTCGTGTACAGCCTCGATGAGCGGGGCGATGTCGAGCACCTCGCCGGTGGACCCCGGGTAGGCGAGCAGGGCGCCGAAGATCCGCCCGGTCACCTCGCCGTCGGCGACCGCCGTCGCCTCGTCGACGATCAGCTCGATACCGAGCGGCTCGGCCCGGGTCCGAACGACGTCGATGGTCTGCGGGTGGCAGTTGGCGTCGACGAACATCGTCGCCGAATCGGATTTGCCGATCCGGCGCAGCATGGTCATCGCCTCGGCGGCGGCCGTCGCCTCGTCGAGCAGCGAGGCGTTGGCGATCTCGCAGCCCACGATGTCGGCCACCATGGTCTGGAACGTCAGCAGCATCTCCAGGCGGCCCTGGCTGATCTCCGGCTGGTAGGGGGTGTACGACGTGTACCAGGCCGGATTCTCGATCATGTTGCGACGGATGACCGGGGGCGTGATGCAGTCGTTCCACCCCGTGCCGATGAGCGACGTGAAGACGTGGTTGCGATCGGCGATCTCGCGGAGGGCGGCGAGCGCCTCGTGCTCGGTGAGCGGACCGTCGACGGCCAGGGGTTCGTTGATCTGGATCGACTTGGGGACGGCCGCCTCCAGCAGCTCGGCGGCGCTGCCGTAGCCGAGCGCGGCCAGCATGGTGGCCTGCTCATCGGCGTTGGTGCCGATGTGGCGGGGGGCGAAGGTGTGCGTCGACAGGGTGGGGGATTGCTCGGACATCATCGAACCTCGAATCAACCTCGGTGATAACGGTGGGGGGTGAAGGGGAGTTCTGCGACGGTACAGGCGACGTCGTTTCCGCGTACGTCGGCGACGAGTTCGGTGCCGATGTCGGCCAGGGCCGGGGCTACGTAGCCCATGGCCACGGGCCCGTCGACCGTCGGACCGAATCCGCCGCTCGACACGAAGCCGACTTCATCACCGGCTTCGGAGGAATCGCCGGCGTAGAGGGAGGTGCCGTCGCGTACGGGCCGCTTGCCGCTGGGTTTGATTCCAACCCGGATCCGGGGCGGGCCGGCGGCCAGCTCGGCCCGGACTCGATCGGCTCCCAGGAAGTCGCCGGCCTCCCGGCGCCGTTTCGGCATCGACCAAACCAGGTCGGCCTCCACCGGTGAGATGTCGGTGTTCAGGTCGTTGCCGTAGAGGCAGAGACCGGCCTCGAGCCTGAGGGTGTCGCGGGCGGCAAGGCCGACCGGATTCACCATGTCGTGAGCCAGCAGCGCCCGGGCGAGCCGATCGGCGTCTTCGCCGGCGACAGCGAATTCGAATCCGTCCTCGCCGGTGTACCCCGAGCGGGCGGCCAGCACGTCGACGCCGGCCAACCGGAGTGGTCGATTGTCGAGAAACACCATGTCACTGATCGAGCCGTCTCCATCGTCAGCGGCCAGCATCTCGGCCACAACCGCCGCGGTGTCGGGACCTTGGATTGCGATCAGCGACACGTCGGGTCGTTCGGCGATCTCGGTGTCGGTGAGGTGCTGACGAAGGAAGGCCAGGTCGACGTGGCGGCGGGAGGCGTTGGCCACCATCGTGAGATGGGTGCCCCAGTTGGTGACCATGAAGTCGTCGATCACGCCGCCCGAGACGTCGAGGAGGAGACCGTACCGTTGCCGTCCGACGTCGAGCGTGGTGATGCCGGCCGGCGTGACCCGCTCGAGCGAAGCCGCCGCGTCGTCACCCCGCAGCTCGATCACGGCCATGTGCGACACGTCGAAAAGGCCGCAGTGGGTTCGGCACCAGGTGTGTTCGGCGATGACCCCCTCGTACTGGATGGGCATCTTCCACCCGGCGAAGGGCACGAGACGAGCCCCCAGCTCCGAGTGGAGTTGGTGGAGCGGCGTGGTCTTCAGGTCGTCGCCGTCGTGTTTGTCAGTGGTCATGGCACCTCGATTCGTGGATCTCGGCGCCGCAAACCGTCGCCGTCGATCTCCCGGTGCCCCCTCTGTCACTGATACCTGAGAGATTCGAGAGCCGCTGCGGCCTCTTTCCCCTTCGGTGGCCGAGGTAATCGGCTCTCTCCAGAGTTATGTCACCGGCGCTGCGGTTCGTGGTGCCTGAGAGTTTCCGGGGCGGTTGCTCCTTCGGCGGATCGACACCGTGGTGTGCGATCGCTCTCCCGCAACGCCGGTACGGGTCGGCTTGTCGAGCCGACAGTAACCGTAACCACCTTTGGCCTCCTCTTCAACCGAATCGGCGGTTCCAGCCCGTGGGCAGGGTCAGTCGGTCTGCTCCAGCAGCTCGAGTGAGGCCGTGGCCAGGGCGGCGACCTGGTCGGCGTACTCGTTGATCTCGTCGGTCACCTCACCCAGCGCACCCTTGAGGTATCGGGAGTAGACGCCCTCGACGATCGCTCCCAGCCGCCAGAGCTGGAAGGCCCGGTAGTAGTCGGCGTGTCGGGCCAGATGATCGCGGTCGAAACCGGTCCGTTGACAGTAGAGGTCGGTCAGCTCGTCCCTGGTCAGGAAGCCGCCGGCCTGAGTCGGGAAATCGGTGGCGCCCCGGTAGTTGGGCTCGCCGGGCTCCAGCCAGTTGTTGAGGAGGTAGCCGAGGTCGGCGAGCGGATCGCCGAGGGTGCACAGCTCCCAGTCGAGCACGGCCAGTACATCGCCGCTCTTCGGGTCCGTCAACATGTTGCCGAGCCGGTAGTCGCCGTGGACGACACCGGTGTACCGCTGCTCGGGTCGTGTGGCGGTCAGGATCTCATACGACCGGTCCATGGCCGACAACTCCCGCGTTTTCGTCTTCTCCCATTGCCCCTGCCAGCGCTTGAGTTGCCGCTCGACGTAGCCCTCTGTTCGCCCCAGATCCGCCAGCCCGATGGCCTCGATGTCTGCGGTATGGAGGTCGGCCAGTGCGGTGATGGCCGACTTGCTGACCCGACGGCGGATGTCAAACGAAGGGAGGTTGGCCTCGACCGTCTCCTCATCGTGCAGAACGATCCCGTCGACATGGTTCATGACGTAGAACGGAGCGCCGTTGACCGACTCGTCGGTGCAGAGGCCGAGGGCGCGGGGGACCGGAACCGTCGTCTTGCCGACCGCACTGATGACCCGGTGTTCGCGGGCCATGTCGTGAGCGGTCGCCAGAACCGCGGTCAGCGGCGGCCGTCGCAGCACGAACTCGGTCCCGTCACCGGCCGTCACCAGATAGGTGAGATTGGAGTGCCCCCCGACGATCATCTGGAACTCGAATGGTGCGACAGCCCCCTCGACGTTCGCTTCCAGCCAGGCGGTGACCGGCTCTCGATCGATGCCGTCGACGTCGATGGGTTCGGTCGATTGCCCGCTCGGGGCCGAGCTCTTGGGGTCCATGACCTCCCATTAAAGTGCCTGGTGCGAACTGATGTCTGTTCGTCGCGAAGCCGTCGATCGGAGGCGTCGAGGCGTTGTGGTGGGAGAGCGACGCACGACTACTGTTGAGATCATCCCCCGAACCGTTCCCCACCCCGCCCGCGTTGCGACCGCGGCCGTCATTCTGGCCCTCTGTGTGCTCGCCGCCGCCTGTTCGTCCCCGACGGATCCGGTCGTATCCTCCGAGTCGTCAGGATCCGCTGATTCCGAGGAACTGTCACCGTCGACGACGGACTCGACAACCGGACCCGAACGTGAATCCGAAACTGATTCGGATGACGACGCCGTCAGAGAGGAAGGCGACGGCGAGGGCGACGGTGACGAGACCGACGGCGCGCTGACGACAGGGGCGGTGCGGGAGCTGTTGACCGAGCTGGACGGCCAGCTCGCAATCGGCAACGGTCCGGTCGTCGCCGTGGCCCGGCCCGATGGACAACGGTATGTCGAACTCGACGGCGGCCAGACGAACCTGGCCAGCCAACCGACCTGGTCGACCGACGGTACCAAGCTGATCTGGAGTTCGGTGTCGCCGCTGACCCAGCAGGCGAGGGTGCAGTTGTTCGACCCTGACGGCGTGGCGGACGGAGAACCACTCGCCACCAATGTTCCCGGACCGCCGGTCTTCTACTTCCAGTGGCGAAATGATGGTTCCGAGGCGCTCTATCTCCGGAACTCGACCCGGCGGCAGACGGTCGAGGCGGGTGTCCTCACGCCGGGAGGCCCCGCCCGATGGATGGCCGACGGCGATCCGTTCTTCGTGGCCTGGGCCCCGACCGAGGCCGTGATCGCCGCCCACGTCGCCGAGGAACGGGTGGCGTTGTTCGATCCGTCGGGGGCCGCGGCGTTCGGGATCGTCGACGAGGACGAATCCGCCAGTACACCGGATCGTGGTCTGGACGACCCGGTGGCCGGTGACGACCTGGTGGAGGGCGGGGGATTCTCCTCGCCCGCCTGGTTGGACGACCAAACGCTGTTGGCCGTCGTGTCGGGATCGCTGAGCACCGTTGATATCGAGACCGGCTCGGTCGAACCGTTGCTGGCCGTCGACGGCCCGATCCGCTTTGTGCTCAGCCCGGATCGTTCACGGGTTGCGCTGCAGACGGTCGCGGATCCCAACTCCGACGACGTCCTCGAGGTGACCCTGGACCAGGTCCAGGAGGATGCCGATGACCGCGCTTTGGTCGTCGTGGACATCGACGATCAAAATTTCGAGGTCGTGACGGATCGACCGGTCGCGGCTTGGGAATGGAGTCCGGACAGCACGAAACTGGCCTGGCTCGAACTCGTCGGTCCGATTGCCCGCCGTGGTGGACGCTGGCGGTTCTGGTCGGCGGACGGGCCGGTGATCGGAGATGTTCGATCGCCCAGAGTGCAGCTGTCGATCAAAGAAGTGGTTAACTATTTGCCATTTTTTGCCCAATACAGTTTTAGTCTGCACCGATGGGCCCCGGACTCGTCGGCATTTGCGCTCGTCGGGTCGGTCAACGGCCGCAGTGGTGTCTGGGTCCACCTCGTCGACGTGCCCGCCGCTCCGGTGCTGGTGGCACCGGGAGACGTTGTTAGCTGGGGTTTTGGGCCGACACCGTCGCCCGACGCAGGACGGTCGCCGGTGTAGGAATGGGCCGCCGCACCCGTGGTGACCAGCCGGAGCGCCTCGGTCTCTCCTCGTTCGGCCTCACGGATCGACCTCGTTCATTCATCGACCGGCATAGGGAGTGTTTCCCGTTCCCTGATCGAGGTCGTGGATCGATGCTGGTGAAGCGCGAGACACCGGAATGATCCCGCGCTATCGTCGTTATCCACATCGCAATGATCGAGGCTTTTGCGGAGAATGTGGCGGCTCTGGCATGGTGCGGCCACCTTGATCCTCGGCCGACATCACTGGGATCCCGTAACCCGTCCCTGTCCGGGGCCGTTTCATAGTCGGTGGCTTCCACCGGCTGGTCGGCCTTCCGAGAGGAAGGGACACCGCCGCCGCAAGGATGACAACATGAATGATCAGCAGTCGCCGTCTGCTCCTGATCCGCAACCGCCGAAACCACCGAAACCGATGAGACCGCCGCAATCGCCGAGTCGGTCGCGCCAGGAGTCCGCTGTCAGCGACCAGGAGGCGTTCGCGCTTCTGGCCGAATCCATGGCCGGCCGGAACGGCGGTGGAAACCGGAACGGCACCGGTTCGGTGGATCATGAGGCCCGACGCGATGGTCCCACGTCGGGCCTCGCACCGCTGGAGTGGCGACCGGTTGGATCTGTGTCCCGAAACCCCGGCACCGCGTTCGACGGCGGCTCTGCTCGGAACGACATGCCTCCGGTCGTGCCGTTCCGGATCGCCCCCACGGATCTCGACACCGCCCCCGACAACGGCCGGCGAAAAGGTTCGTCCGAGCGCACGACAAACGGCGGCCACCACCGCTTCGACTGGTCGACGCCGATTCTTGTTGATGAGCAATGGGAGCTCGTCGATCCTCCTGATGACGCCGACCCGATTCACGGTCACGTCACCGAGGTGATCGACCTCA
>JBFHEP010000066.1:0-15426 GCA_041584095.1 Acidimicrobiales bacterium
GGTCGATCCAGTCGCCCGCTCCCGAGCACAACTTCGACTACGATCCCGTCGTCACCCAGCTCGACGACTGGTGGTACCGCAAGTACCAGAAGGATGAGAACGGCGTGTTGCGACAGGTACACACCGGGGCCGAGATCGCCCAGCCTGGCAACCCCGCGGGTGTTCATCTGCCTGCTCCCTCGTACTGGCCGATCGTCGTGGCGTTCGGTATCCCGATTGTGGGCTACGGGCTGATCTTCAGCCTGTGGCTCATCATTCCCGGTGCGCTGATCACCCTGGCCGGTCTCTATGGCTGGGCGCTCGAACCGGCCGACGATCTCGACATCGATGAACCCCACGGCGTCGACGACGAGGGTCACGACGGCGGCGACGATACCGCCGCCGAGGCCGACAAGGAATTGGAAAAGGTCTGACATGACTGCAGTAGCGGAACACGCCGACACTCACGACTCCGAGCCCCACGGCCAACACGACGATCACGGCGGACATCGGACCAGCCTCGGTTTGTCCAACATGAAGTTGGCGATGTGGCTGTTCCTCGGCTCCGAGTGCCTGCTGTTCGGGGCCCTCATCTCGACGTATCTGCTGTCCAAGGCCAACTTCATCACGGAGGTCATGGCGGGCAACCCCAATGTCACGTCCACGATGCCCGCCGAGTTGATGGAGGAGTTCCAGGCCGCCGGTTCCGTGGAGCCGTTCTGGGACATCCCGTTCACGTCCGCGTCGTCGTTCATCCTGCTGATGAGCTCGCTCACCATGGTGCTGGCCCACAAGGCGGTGTCGGAAGACGACGACCTCCAGACCAAGGTGTGGTTGGCCGCTACGGCGCTTCTCGGCTCGACGTTCATCGCCGGCCAGGTCTACGAGTTCACGGCCTTCTTCCGGGAGGGCCTGACCTACGACGGCAATCTGTTCGGCTCGGCGTTCTACACGCTCACGGGGTTCCACGGTGTGCACGTCTCGGGCGGCATCCTGATGTTGCTGTCACTGCTGTTCGTGGCCTTCCGGGGCAAGCTCAATTCCAGTCGAGCGGAAACCGTCGAGTTGGTCGGTTTGTATTGGCACTTCGTCGACATCGTGTGGGTGCTCATCTTCACGATCGTCTACCTGATCCCGTAAAAAGGCTGGTTCGTAGATGGCTGAAAGCATTGTGACCACCGAGGCCGTTCACGGCGAACACGATGATCACGCACATCATCCGACCGAGCGCCAGTACTGGGTCGTGTTCGTCGCGCTGGCCGTCCTGACCGCCATCGAGGTGGCGTGGTCGTACGCCGGACTCGAGGGTGCCGCCCTCGTGGTCCCCTTGCTGGCCATGATGGCGGTGAAATTCCTGTTGGTCGCCGGCGCCTTCATGCATCTGTACTTCGACCTGAAGATCATCAACGGCCGGATTTTCACCTGGGCCTTTGGTTTCTCACTGCTGCTGGCCGTGATCGTCTACCTCGTGGTGTTCGCGGCCTTCGATCTCCTACCGTTCTAGGTACTGCGCTCACAGGGCGGCACCCCGTGCGCCAGACGGAAAGACCTCGATCTCGATGCTCGCCGTAACGGTTCCCTACGAAGCCCACGTCGAGGTGTGGACGCTCGTCGCCGGAGCAGCCGCCCTCGGATGGTACGGGTGGCGAGTACTGCAGCCGAAGGCCTTGGCCGCGGGCTACGCTCCGATCTCGCGACGGCAGGCGGCCTGGTTCGTGGCCGCCGTTGCGTCGATGTGGATCTTCTCCGACTGGCCGATCCACGAAATCGCCGAGCAGTACCTCTACGCGGTGCACATGGTCCAGCACTTCTTCCTCTCGATGCTGATCCCGGCCATGTTTCTTCTGGCCACACCCCGCTGGATCGTCGAGCTGATCGCCAAGCCCGGCTCGCGGGCGTGGCGGCTGCTCGAAGCCGGGTCCCGCCCGATCGTGGCCGGCGCCGTGTTCAACGCCCTGACCGTGATTCTCCACTGGTCGGTCACCGTGCGACTGTCGTTCGAGAACGGCGCCATCCACTTCCTGTTCCACCTGATGATCTTCGCCTCGGGCCTGTTGATGTGGATGCCGATCATCTCGCCGGTCGCTGAATGGCGGATCGCCCCGGTGGCCAAGTGCATCTACCTGTTCGTCATGTCGATCATCCCCACGGTGCCGAGCGGCTGGCTCATCTTCGCCGAAGATGTCGTCTACCGCCATTACGACACGCCGGAGCGGCTGTGGGGCATCGGGGTGATGGACGATCAGACCGCAGCCGGGCTGGTCATGAAACTGCTCACCGGCTTTTTCCTGTGGGGAACGATCTTCATCATCTTCATTCGCTGGGCCCATGAGGAGATGAGAGCCGACGAGGAGCGCCGCAATGCTCCGCTCACCGTCGACCGGATCTCCGACCAGTTCGCCATGTCGGAGCCCGTTCCGGAGACTGTACCGACCACCTCGGTGGCGACCGACGCTGGTTCCGACCCCACCGAAGCGTGACCGGCTACCCGTCGCCCGGACCGACCGCCGGCCCCGGGCTCGACGTCGCCCGTATGCGCGACGAGTACCAGACGGCCGGGATCGACGTCGATGATCTCGATGCCGATCCGATCGCCCAATTCCGCCAGTGGCTGTCGGTGGCGGTCGATGCCGGGGTGACGGAGGCCAATGCGATGGTGTTGTCGACCGTCGACCCCGACGGTCAGCCGTGGAGCAGGTTCGTGTTGTTGAAGGACGTCGACGAGCGGGGTTTCACGTTCTACACCAACTACAGCAGCAACAAGTCGAAGGAAATGGTCCAACAGCCTCGGGCGGCGCTGACGTTCGGCTGGCTGGAACTTCGCCGCCAGGTCAACATCGCCGGGTCGGTGAACAAGGTCGACGATGCCGAGTCAGATGCCTACTGGGCGGTCCGCCCGCGGGGCTCACAGCTCGGTAGCGCCGCCTCCCGTCAGAGCGAGCCGGTGCCCGACCGGTCGGTGATCGAACGCTGGTACCACGAGGCTGAAGCCCGCTGGGCCGACGGGTCCGTGGTGCCCCGACCACCCTACTGGGGCGGCTGGCGCCTGGAACCGCACACGATCGAGTTCTGGCAGGGGCGACTCAATCGCCTGCACGACCGGATCCGCTATCGACGTGCTCCGGCCGAATCGGCCGGCTGGATCCGGCAACGGCTGTCCCCCTGACCAAATCCTGATGGTGGGATTCGGCCGTTCGCGCCGTTCAGCGTGCCCGGTACAGGTCGCGGAGCAGCGCGATCTCGGCACCGTGGTGGGTGACCTCCCGGAGAGCATGGAGCACGAGATCGCAGGTCGAGTGGTCACCGTACGGCCCGAAGGCGGGCCCGATGGGCGACCACCAGCGATCGTCGTCGACGTCGCCCATGCCGCCCCGGAAGTTGGACCAGGTCGATTCGAGATCGGCGATGCCGTCGGCGGCGGCCAGGTGCCAGGTGTCGCCGTCGACTCGGGCGCCGGTGCGGCCCAGGAAACGCCCGGCGTAGCTGTCGAGACAGTCGACGGCGATGTGCCACATGCGCCACGCGATGGTGGTCACCGGTGCGGGATCCTGGTCGCGCTCCCCGCAACCCTCGACGACAACGGCTCCGCCCTCGAGCCGGCGCACCGTCCAGACATCGGGAACCGGCGGCCAGAGGTACTCGTCGTCGTCGAGCCCGACGAGGCGACGGCGGAGTTGGTCCCACACGGTGTCGCAGTGGTCGAGCACCACCGCCTTGGCGTCTGCTGTCGGCCGGTCGATCACGTCGTCGACGATAGCAAACAGGGAATCAGCCCGGATCAGCACGATTTGGGACCATAGGCCCGGTCCGGCGAGATTCGGCGCGACTACTGTTGAAGCCATGCTGGAGGTTGAGGGCCTGCGCAAGACGTTCGACGATCTGGTGGCGGTCGACGACCTGTCGTTCGACATCGACGAAGGCGAGACCTTCGGGCTTCTCGGACCCAACGGTGCCGGCAAGACCACGGCTATTTCGATGGTTTGCGGGCTGCTCGATCCCGACGCCGGGTCCATCACGGTCGACGGCGTATCCATCGAACCGGGCTCGACGAAAGGCCGCGAGCTGATCGGTCTTGTTCCCCAGGAGCTCGCCCTCTATACCGACATGAACGGCTGGGACAATCTGGCCTTCTTCGCCCGGCTGTACGGGCTCCGGGGCTCGGCCGCCAAGGCCAGGATCGAGGAGGTCTTGCAGGTCGTCGGCCTCTCCGATCGGGCCCGGGACAAAGTCGAGGAATACTCAGGTGGCATGCAACGGCGATTGAACATCGCCGCCGGGATGCTGCACAGACCGAAGCTGCTGATCCTGGACGAGCCGACCGTCGGCATCGACCCTCAGAGTCGCAACGCGATCCTCGACGCCGTGGCCGAGCTGGGCACGACCGGCATGAGCGTGCTCTACACCACGCACTACATGGAAGAGGCCGAGAGGCTGTGTCGCCGGGTTGCCATCGTCGACCATGGCAAGATGCTCGCCTGTGGCACTCGCCGCCAGCTGGTATCGATGGTCGATCAGCACGACAAGGTTCGCATCTCGATCGGCGGGAGTACCGACGGTACCGTCGATGCGCTGGCGCGGCACAGCGGTGTGGTCGCCGCCTCGCTGGTCGACGACCACACCATTGAGTGCCTGGTCGACAACGCGTCACACCTGCTGCCCGAGCTGATCGCCGAGGTCGGCACTCAGGGACTGTCGGTCACCGAGATCCAGGTGGTGGAACCGTCGCTCGACTCGGTGTTCCTCCACATCACCGGAACGGCATTGCGGGACTGAGGGGCTGACGATGGCGGCACAGCTCTGGGCTCTGGTGTGGCGGGACCTCTGGGCCCGACTTCGCGATCGCTCGGCCCTGGTGCTGGGCCTGCTCGCTCCGGCTGCCCTGATTGCGGTGTTCTCACTGACGGCCGAGGGGCCGACCCAGACCGACCTCGACGTTGGATACGCGAACGTCGCGGGGGACGCTCCCGTGGCCATCGCCATCAGACAGGGAGCCCTGTCGTCGCTGGAAGCCGACGGGACGCTGGCCGTCACCGACTACGGCGATCGCGGCGACCTGCTCGCAGCCATCGAGGACGGCGACATCGGTGCCGGCATCGTCGTCACGGGCGAGGGTCCCGGGGCCGTGGAGGTGATCCAGGACTCCGAGGCCGTCGTCAGCGGGGCCATACTCGGGGCGGTGGCCGACTCGTCGGCCGCCGCCGTCGACGGCATCGGTCAGGCCATCGGCGCCGAGATGATTCTCGGTGTCGAGTCGCCATCGGCGGATCGCCTGCAGCAGCGGCTCGGGGCCTTGATGAGCGACGGTGAGGGATCCGTCACCGTCGTCGACGTTGGGGACGAGGTCGGCGGGATCGACCTGAAGACCCAGCTCGCGGCCGGTATGGCCACCTTCTTCCTGTTCTTCACGGTGCAGTTCGGCGTGCTCGGCCTTCTGGAGGAGCAACGTCGAGGCACGCTGACCCGGCTGCTGGCGTCGCCGGTGCCGGCGTGGCAGATCCTGCTGGCCAAGCTGCTGGTCAGCTTCATCGTCGGCGTCGCCTCCATGGCCTGTCTCATCGCCTTCTCGGCAATACTGCTGGGAGCCCAATGGGGCAACCTGGCTGGTGTGGCGGTGCTCGTCGTCGCCGGGGTTCTCGCTGCCGTGTCCACCATCACCCTGGTCGTCGGTTTGGCCGAGACGCCCGAGCAGGCCGGTGCCATCCAAGCCATGCTGGCGCTGGTCTTCGGTATCCTGGGGGGCTCGTTCTTCTCCGTCGCCCGGTCCGGCGGCCTGGCTTCGACGCTGTCGGTGATCACCCCCCACTTCTGGTTCGGTGAGGGCCTGGTGCAGCTCAGTGGCGGTCAACCGTGGACGGCGGCTCTGGGGCCTGCGGGGATCATGGTGATTTTCGCCGTGGTCGTCGGCTTGCCAGGGCTGCTACTGGCGGGAAGGACGGTGCGGCCGTGACGTCCACGTCCACGCTTGATTCGATCGTTGCCATCGTCAAGGCCAACATGATCCGACTCCGCAACGAGCGATCCAACCTCTTTTTCCTCGTCATTCTCCCCCTGATGATCGTGTTCGCCCTGGGACTGGCCATCGGCGGCGAAGCCTCCGACAGCCTGGTCGGGGTTGTCGACCCGACACCCAGCGAGGCCGGACAGACCGTGCTCGACGTGGTGGACGACATCGACAACGTCACCGTCCGACGTTATGACACGGCCCAGGAACTCCGGGACGAGATTGCCCGGCGGGCCGTCGACGTTGGCTGGGTGGCCGAGCCCGGCGAGGAGGGAGGGCTGACCCTCCAGTGGTACGCCGCCGCCGGTGAGGGCTTCCGGCTGAGGGAGATCGTGGAGAACACCGTGCGTTCGATGAATGTCGACCGTCAGGTGCTCCAACTCGTCACCGAGGACGCCGGTGTCGACGAGGCGGAGGCCGTGACCGCGCTGGCGCAGGCAGAGGTCTTCCTTGAACCGACGACGGTCGAGCGGACCACAACAGGCGGCGACCCGGAGAACGACTCGGCGAATATCAGGGCCGTACTGGCCGCCGGCCAGCTCACTTTGTTCATCTTCCTCAGTTCGCTGACGGGGGCCAGCTATCTGCTGTCGACACGGCTACTGGGTGTGACCCGGCGAACGAGGGCCGCGCCGGTGCCGGTCTCGGCCATCATCGCCGGAGAGGGACTCAGTCGGTTCCTGGTCGCCCTCCTGCAGGCGGCAATCGTGTTCTTCGGTAGCTGGCTGCTGTTCGGCGTCGACTGGAAGGCCCCGTGGGCGGTGCTGGCACTTTCGGTGGGGATGGCTCTCGTCGGCTCCGGCGGCGCCATGCTGCTCGGCACCATGGCGCGGACCGATCAACAGGTCGGCGCCATCGGGTTGCTTCTGGGGCTCGTACTGGCCGCGCTCGGCGGCTCCATGCAGCCGCTGCAGTTCTTCCCCGACGCGTTGCGCCAGATTGCGTTCGTCACCCCTCACGCCTGGATGAACGACGCCTTGTGGCGCATTCTTGTCGACGGTGAGGGCTTCGCCCAGGTCTGGCCGTCGATCGTCGTGCTCGCCGCGGCCGGGATTGTCCTGCTGGCCGTCGCCTCGGTGGCCCTGGCCCGCACCTTGCGCTGAACTCAGGTCTCGGTCAGAGCCGGGATGAGGTCGACGCCGGCCTGGGAGATGTGATCGAGGTCGCCGAGGTCCAGAACCTGGAGATAGACGCGCTGGATGCCGGCATCCCGATAACGGCTGAGCTTGTCGACGACCTCCTCGGTGGTCCCGGCGGCCCCGGCTCCCCGCAGTTCGTCGGCCTGCCGGCCAATGGCCTGGGCCCGACGGTTGACCTCGGTGTCGCTGGCCCCGAGGCACAGGACCATCGTGGTCGACTTGACGATCTCGGCCGGGTTGCGACCTCGGTCGGCGCAAACCTTGTTGATCCGCTCGATGGCCGGAAGCACTTCTTCGATCGGCGTGAAGGGAAGATTGAAGTCGGCGGCGTAGCGTGCCGCCAGCGCCGGAGTTCGTTCGGCGCCGCGGCCGCCGATGATGATCGGCGGGTGGGGGCGCTGAGCGGGCTTGGGAAGCGCCGGTGATTCGACGAAGCGGTGGAACCGACCGTCGTGGGAGAACGTCGAACCCTCGGGGGTGGTCCAGAGGCCGTGGATCTGTTCCATGGCCTCCTCCAACCGGTCGAAACGGTCACCCAGCGGGGGGAAGTCGAGGCCGTATGCGCTGTGTTCCCTCTCGAACCAGCCGGCACCGACGCCGAAGTCGATGCGGCCGCCGCTCATGGCATCGACCTGGGCCACGGCGAGGGCCAATGGCCCGGGACGATAGAAGGTGATCGGGCTGACGAGCGTTCCCAGTCGTATGGACGTCGTCTCACGGGCCAGTCCGGCGAGGGTCACCCAGGCGTGGGTCGGACCGGGCTTGCCGTCGACGTTGCCCATCTTGAGGTAGTGGTCGGAACGAAAGTATCCGGCGAACCCGCCTTCTTCGCTTGCCTGCGCCACCGCCAGCAAATCCTCGTAGCGGGCGCCCTGCTGGGGTTCGGTGAAGATACGGAGTTCCACCGCGGCCACCCTAGCTCAGCCGGTTGGCCACGAACCTCATCGGCTCGCGGCTGGAGGCGCCGGCTCGTTGCGCGCTCGGGCGGGTGCTCGGACGGCGGCCGCTGTACGGCCGCTGCGGCCTCTACTCGACGACCGCAGCGTCCGGCCACGTTTCGGCCGCGGCCGCGAGTGCGTCGATGAGGTCGTCGAGCAGCGGGAATCGTTGGCCGTTCGTCGCCCGGTACCAGTGCAGCGCCGCCGGCGTGATGCCACGAATGCGGGGTGGCACTTCGAGCTGCATGCCGCCATCGACCGTCAGATTGCAGGGATTCCTCGGATGGGTTCCCCGGAGTCCTTTGGGGATGTCGTCGAGTTCGTGGATCGCCCGGTGGTCGGGGAGGTTCGACTCCAGGTGACCGGCCACGTGGGAGGCAAGCCGTCGGTTGCGTCCACCACAGAGCAGGCTGGTGAAATAGCCGCGACGACCGAAGCCATGAACCGTCACCATCACCGAGCAGTGGTCGATGAACGAGCGGAAGTGGTGGGACGCGTTCGGGTCGACCCGGGTCGACGGGATGTGGTGGACCCGCTCAGGAGGCTGGATGACCGCGTAGTACGACGATCCGGACCGGGCCGCCGCCTCCCTGGCGATGATGTGGGTTTGCCGCTCGAGATGGCCGCCGTGGTACGCACAGAAGCCGAATCGGCTGCGAAGTTCGAGCTCCTCGACAACGCCGGGGGAGCGGACGAGCTCGCCGAAGTCGAGCGGCGGTCGATCAGGACCCGACATGCTCGGTCCGTGCTGTGCCGGCGGACGTGTCGGTCGGGGTCGCCCCCTTTGCGGAGACGTTGCGCCGGGCCAGGAACCCGGCGGCGGCCACGATCAAGTTGATGATCAGGAATGACCAGCCCATGATCGTGGTTCGGGCCTGCGGCTCTCCGAAGAGACCGAATGGATTGACCCGTCCGGCCATCCATCCGGTCAAGGAACCTTGCCAGCCTTCGACCGTCAGCACGATGGAGTCGATCCACGGGGTCAGGTTGGTTGGATCGCTGAAGACCTGCTGGGACCAGATCCCGTAGAGGGTGACGTACACACCGACGATTACCAGGATGATGGCCGAGAAGAGGTTGATCTTCGGGAGGAGCCGCCGGAAATTGTTGACCAGGCCCTTCTTTCCGAATCCGACCGCCAGCGTGACGACGGTCGCAAGCAGCCCCATCCCGATGGCGTAGGAGAGGAACGAGCCGAGGCGTTCGCCGAAGCCTTCGCTTCGGGTCGTGTTGGCCACGATCGTGATGAAGATGCCGATCGTGCAACTCAGCGACGCGATGGCGTAGGACACGCCGAAGACGAACATTGACACGATCGACTGGTCGCCTCCACCCCTGTTGAGCTTGGGGAGGCTCAGAGCTGGCTGAAAGCCGCGCAACATGGCAATGCCGAGCACGACGAGGCCGACGCCGATGATGATCGTCAGTCGGGGCAGCCAGCCGGATTGACCGATCGCCGTGAGGGAGCCGGCGAGGAACAGGCCGAGCACACCGAACACGGCCAGGAAGCCGGCCGACATCGACAAACCGACGATCTGGCCGCGGTTGAGAGCGACCAGCGTGGAACTCGCACCCGACCGGTCATCGTCGAGACCGAGGAAGTAGCCGAGATAGGCGGGGAGAAGAGCGAAGCCGCACGGATTGAGCAGCGCGACCATCCCCAACGCGAAGGCGCTGGGATCGAAAATGGCGTCGAGCGACATTACCGCGCTTCCTTCGTGCCCGACATCAGGACTTGTCCACGAGGTGTTCGTCGATGAGTTCGATCAGTTTGTCGTCGGTCAGCAGACCGGCCCAGAGGTGGACAACCTCACCGTCGGGCGAGATGAAGGCGGTGGTCGGCATGGCGCCGGTGCCGAGCTCGTTCCAGATCTCACTGTTCGGCTGGAAGACGGTGTCGTAGGTGACCTGCGATTCGGCCACGAACGCTCGCCAGGTCTCCTCGGTGAAGTCCTGGTTGACACCGACGAAGGTCACCTGGTCGCCGAGTTCCTGATGTACGGCTTCGAAGTCGGGCAGCTCGGCTCGACAGGGTGGACACCACGAAGCGAAGAAGTTCACCACCAGGGGTTCACCGTGGTAGTCGGACAGCGATCCGCTGCCGCCGTCGCTGGTTGTGAACGCGGTGTCGAAGAGGCTGGACGTGTCGCCGGCTGCCGTAGCGGTTTCGACGGCGTCCTCCGTGCCGGAGAAGAGGGCCAGAAGCCCGAGGGTGGCCATGGCCACGACGATGACCACCGTCGTCAATATTGCGGAGGTCGGCCGCAGCGGTCCGGTCGACAGCGGGCCGTTCGGGCCGTCGGGACCCGGCTGCGGGGGTGGTGACGGTGGAGAGTCGGGGGGCGCTGTCGTCATGAGAAGTCGCTCATCATGGGCTCAGGGGATGTTAGGAAGGGTAACCGAAGTGGTTGATGAGCCATTCCCCGGCCCCCGAAGTTGCGCGGATGTTTCGCGGGCTGCGGAAGTACCGATCTCGAGCGCACCCCACCGAGCGTGAGAGTCTGCGGCGCGTGGTCGCGACGGGCTCGGCGCCGACCGGACCGGCACCCTGAGGGGGAGGAGGTGCCGGTCCGGCCACGACCTGGGTCCGACCGCGGTGGTGATCCTCAACGAGCCACCGCCGCGGTCGGACTATGGCGCCTCTCAGGCGATCAGCTTCTGCAGGTGCACCGGTATCGGCACCTCGAGCAGCTGATCCTCGGGCCGAGCCACCTTCGGCGGCCGACCCCGTCGACGCTTCCGGTGGATGATCTGCCCGTTGTCGAACAGCTGACCACCCCAGACACCGCACGGCTCACGCCGCTCGATGGCCGCCTCGAGGCACGGCGCGATCACCGGGCAACCGGCGCAGATTCGCTTGGCCGCGATGATGTCGGGAACCTCTTCGGAGAAGAAGAGGGCGGAAGCCCCGGGAACGGTCCGGCAGGCTGCAGCCTCCGTCCAGTCACCGGTGATCGGGGCACCGACGAACTCATTGTCGGTCTCGGCGATGAACGGTGCCTGATCCTGATGTCCTATCTCAACTTCGGTGATGGTCATGTCTGTTTCCTTCGGGCGTGCCCCGGCTGTCGGGGCTGCGACGCAGCATCTGCGTCGATCTTTCTGTCTTCGTCAACGTTTCATGTCGAGGCGGATCTCCTTCCTGATGTTCAGAGAAAACACGAAGAAGCCGCTGGGTTTGCTCCCAGCGGCTCGGTGGTCGGTCTGCGATTGTGCTTGTTCAGCTAGGTCGCAAACCTCGAGGGCTGGGAGTGGCCGGTGTTGCCGGTCTTGGTCGTGCCAAAGTCGAGCGAACGCCATCCTTGGGTGACCGGGTCGGCATGCATCCACACGGCAGCATTGGCGGTGATTCCGGCGATGGTCCCGTAGCCACGGTCACAGGAGACGGAGTTCACCCGTCGGCCCTGGCTGTTGCCCGCAGCGCGCACCGCCGTCTTGACGGGGATCAGGGCCACGGCCGGTCGCCTGCCGTGGATCAGCATCGATTCAACAGCGTGAAGTGCCGAACGCGCAGAGGCCAGTAGGTCGGTGAGTTGGTTCTGAATGGTGTTCAACATCAACCGTTCTCCTTCCGGCTCTCGTAGTGTCCGCGCAACGGCGGACGCCTACTGCGACTTGGGAACCAAGCAACTACGTATCGGACGGTTTGTCAACCGATTAAATACACATTTCGGCCTGAATATTCCGAATTGAGGGTCGGGTGCACATGGAGCCGGGGATCGTGGCTACCGTCGGGAGCTGTGACCGGCGCCCAAACCCCTGCAAGCAAGGCGACTGTCGGACCGGAGGAGGTCGGGCCACTCCTGCCTCGTCTGCCAGAGGGTCGTGTCTTCGAGGGGCAGAGGAAGGTCCGTCTCGGTGACGTGGATCCCGACGGTCGGCTTCGATTCGACGGTCTGACCCGCTACACGCAGGACGTGTCCGACGACGACACGACCGACGCCCGGTTGCCGGATTCCCCCGGCTGGGTTGTTCGTTCGACAGTGGTCGACGAGCTGGTGCCGGGCCACCTGGGCGAGCGTCTCACCTTCCGGACGTTCTGCTCGTCGCTCGGCAAACGTTGGGCCGAGCGGCGGCTGACCGTTCACGGCGACCAGGGGGCCCGGTACGAGGTGGCGACGCTCTGGGTGTGCATCGATTTCGAGGCCGGCCAACCGACCATGCTGACGGAGCAGTTTCTCGACATCTATGGATCGGCCGCCGGCGGCCGGAAGGCCTCGGCCCGGCAGCGAAATCCGAAGATCGAGTCGCTCGGTGAGCGGGCGGGCGAGATCGCCGCCGAGACATGGCAACTACGACGAGCTGATCTCGACACACTCGGGCACGTCAACAACGCCGCCTACTGGGCTGCGGTCGAGGAGTGGCTGGCTCCGTTCGCACGGCCCCGACGTGCCCGCGTCGAGTACGGCCGCGGTCTGTCCCCGTCCCCGAATGTCGGTATCGTCCGGTTTCAGGAAGACGGAGTGCTGCTGCTCTGGTGGCAGGAGGACGGCGAGCCCACCCCGTCGGCGACGGCGTCGGTCTGCGAGCTTCCGCCGGGGTTGTATCGAGACTGAGCCGTTGCCGCGCCGTCGGCATCGGGCGGCGGTAGGAACAATGCCTCCCGGTAGTAGCGCAGCTCGTTGATGCTTTCGGTGATGTCGTCGAGTGCCCGATGGCCGACGTCCTTGCGGGGCGCCGCATCGAGCGCAGCCGGATTCCATCTCCGGGCCAGCTCCTTGACGGTCGTGACGTCGATCGATCGGTAGTGCAGAAACTCCTCGATCTCGGTCATGTACACGGCCAGGAAGCGCCGGTCCATCCCGATCGAGTTGCCGCACAATGGCACCGAACGAGGTTCGGGGATGTGGGCTTGCAGGAACTCGAGCGTTTGCCGGGCTGCATCCTCGAGCGTGACGGTCGACGCTCGGATCTGGTCGAGAAGCCCCGACTTCGTGTGCATTTCGACGACGACATCGTCCATCAACGCCAGCTCGTCCTCGGAGGCGCGGATGACCAGGTCGGGGCCGGTCTGAATGATGTTCAAATCGTCGTCGGTCAGGAGGGTTGCGATCTCGACGATCACGTGCTTCGCCGGGTCGAGCCCCGTCATCTCCAAATCCATCCAAGCCAGCAAGCCACTCACCCTATCGACCTATCGACTTCTGGCCACGACAACAGCGGATCCGGCGGTACCCGGCTGCTGGCGGCGAGGGCGGGAGCCGGCGTGGCCGATACCCTCTGGTCGGTGCTCTCGGTTCCACTTCTGCAACTCGACGAGGGGTTGACGCCGCCGTCTCGCATCCGTGCCGGTGATGCCGCGGCCGACCTTCCGTCTCGCGTCGATGTCGTGATCGAACCCGGCTGTCGACTGTTGGTGCCGACCGGCTTCGCCGTCGCCATCCCGGAGGGATACTGCGGACTGGTCCTGCCCAGGTCCGGACTCGCCTGGAATCACGGCTTGACCGTGCTCAACACCCCCGGTCTCATCGACTCCGGGTACCGGGGCGAGCTGCAGGTGATCCTCTACAACACCGATGACGAGCCCGTCGCCATCGAACGGGGTCAGCGCATCGCTCAACTGCTGATCGTCGGGGTGCCCGAACTGGCATTCGCCTTGGTCGACGAACTGCCTCCGTCCGGCGATCAACGGGGCACCGCCGGTTTCGGCAGCTCCGGCTGACGTCACCCGCCCCCGGCCCGCCACGTCACCGGATCTCCCGCGTCCCCCTGTTCTGTGCGTGCCGCGCACCTGTGAGCGACGCGGGGTGCGCACAATACGGTGAAGTGGGATCAGGATTGCGTTCTGTGCGTGTCGCGCCCCTGTGAGCGACGCGGGGTGCGCACACTACGGAGGATTTCAAGCGGCGCAGCGCGGCTGGTTGCATAGAGCATAAGGATATGTCTATATTTACGTCGATGACTCTCAATACCGAAACAGGGGAGCGGACGGTCCTCGGCAGCGACGACCTGATAGCCGGGCTGCGGGCGATCGGCGAACCGACCCGCCTTCGTATCGCTTCGCTGGTCAGCCAGGGTGAGCTGACGGTCACCGAGTTGTGCCGAATCCTCGGGCAGTCACAGCCCAGGGTGAGCCGTCATCTCAAGCTCCTGTGCGACGCCGGCCTGCTCCAGCGCCACAGCGAGGGTACCAGCGCGTTCTTCAGTCTTTCACTCGACGCCGACGGGCGGGCGTTGCTCGACGGTGTCGTCGGATTCCTCGACCCGGACGATCCGGTCATCACAGCCGACCGTCAACGCCTCGACAGCATCCGAGCCGATCGGGCAGCCCAGGCCGAGGACTACTTCGATCAGATCGCCGAACAATGGGAGTCGATGCGCGGCCGCCACGTCGCCGACGCCGAGGTCGAGGCCCGGCTGACCGGGATCGTCGAGGAGTACCTCAGCCGATCGGCGGCCACGATGCCGGCGAGGGCGCGGCATCGGCCCCGTCTCCTCCTCGACATCGGAACCGGCACCGGTCGCATCCTCGAACTGCTGGCCCACCGGTTCGACAAGGGAATCGGCGTCGACCTCAGCACCAACATGTTGAATCTGGCCCGCACCCGGCTGATCGAGCGCGAGCTCGCCAACTGCAGCGTCCGCCAAGCCAACATCTACGCCCTCGACCTCGGTGATGAGGGGCGCGACCAAGTGGCCGCCGACGTCGCCGTCCTCCACCACGTACTCCACTTCCTGGACGATCCTGCGGCTGCGCTGCGGCAGACGGCGTTCACGCTCGCACCCGGCGGCCTCGTCATCATCGTCGACTTCGCACCGCACCATGTCGAGGAGCTGCTCACCGAGCATCAGCACCGATGGTCGGGGTTCTCCTCCGACCAGATCGAGACGTGGTGCTCCGACGCCTGGCTCGAGGTCGTCGACAGCCATCACCTCACGCCCGACAGATCCTCGTCGATGGAGACACTGACCGTCTCCATCTGGGTTGCCGTGCGATCCGACTGAGCATCGACGACGACCTCGCCCCGAACCTGCCGCATTCACGCCGAACGGGCTGAAAGGCCAACGCTTTCATGACCACGAACTCCATCGATTCCGAGATCGCCGGTGGCCGGCCGATTCCGGCACCGGCCGACCACGCCGACCACGCCGACCACGCCGATCATGCAGCACACACGGCCTACACCCAGGGCCTCGACGAAACGGCGAGGCGGTTGGCCCGCCGACCGTGGCCGACAAGACCCCTGCGGCGCGAGGTGTCAGTCTCGTTCGAGTACTTCCCGACGAACAGCGAGTCGGCCGCCGCCGGTCTCGACGAGTGCGCCCAGCGCCTCGACCAGGTCAAACCGGGCTATGTGTCGGTCACCTACGGTGCCGGAGGGTCGAGCCGGGATCGGACGTTCGCCACCATCGAGCGGCTGCAATCGAC
>JBFHEP010000067.1:0-15389 GCA_041584095.1 Acidimicrobiales bacterium
ATGCGGGCCACGGCATCGACCAGCCGTGTCCCGAACGTTCCCGGCTCGTAGAGCGCAACCTGGTGCCATGGCGGCCGAATGAGCTCGGGATAACTGAGATCGTTGGGCAGCACGGGCACGCAACCGCTGGCGACCGCCTCCACCACCGCTACACCGAAGAACTCATGTCGGGCACAGCTGACGACCAGATCGCACCGGCCCAGTGCAGCGAGGTACTCGGACCGGGTCAGCTCGCCGGCGGCCAGGATCCACGATCCGAACCGTTTCTCCGCCTCGGCCCGCTCGGCGGCGGCGTGGGTGGAACCGCTCGGCGGATCCTGACCGGCCAGGACCAGGCGGAACTCGAGGCCCGAGGCCACCACCTTGTCGAGCGCCCGCAGGAAGGCGGCCGGGTCCTTGTCACGCTCCCACCGGTGGGGCCACAGGATCACCGGGGGTCCGGTGCGCTTGGTCGTCGAGTACGGATCAGCGTCGCCGATCTCGGCGAGGTCGACCCCGACGGGAAAGACCTCGAAACGGCCGACGACCTCGTCGAGCCGGGGGACGTGGGTCTTGTCGGGGAGGTTGGTGACGAATCCGGGGAGGGCGTCGGCCACCGCCCGCAGGTGGTAATAGCTGTTGAAGAGCACCAGGTCGGCCGCGCACCACGACATCCAGTTGCGCAGAGCGGCGCCTTGATCGTAGTTGCCGTCGGCGATTGGATAGACAAGCTGACTTTCGTGCTGGTAGATCACGGCGGCAACGTCGGGGGCAATGTGGCGACGCACCAGGCCGAGCAGTTCGGCCACGTCGACCAACCCGGAGACCAACATGAGATCGGGTTGGCCGTTGGCGTTCACCCAGGAGGCGACCTTGTCCGCCAGCGGTAGCGCTCCCCCGCGCAGGCGCCAACGCCACAACCGCCCCGGCAGCCCGGCAATGTGGACCTCGTGGCGGCTGGCCGCTTGGTACCCGGTGGCCCAAGCGAGATGCGAGCCGCTTTCCCACGGCTCAACCAGCAAGATCCTCACAGCAAACTCCTGATGATCGTCCGCCGGGACTCGATTGTGAACCCACCGCGATTCGAATTCTAGTCCACCCTCGGGGGCTGAGGGACGATGCGAATCGGCAACGAATCCGACTCCCTACACTGGTCGGGATGCCCGACAACGCGGCACCGGCAGCGGCTCAGACCGCCGAACCCGGCCCGATCCCCAGTCAACTCCTTGCGAACCCGCCACCACCTCCCGAGCCCTGGTTGGCCGGCGATTTCGCCATTCAGGCGGTGAGCCTGAGCAAGCGGTTCGGGCAGCATCAGGCCGTCGACCGGATCACACTGCGGGTTCCGACCGGCACCTTCTACGGGCTCCTCGGCCCCAACGGCGCAGGCAAGAGCACAACGCTGGCGATGGCCACCGGCCTGCTGCGACCCGACGGCGGCAATGTGATGGTCAACGGCCTGCCGGTCTGGCCCGATCCGACCGAGGTCAAAGCCACCATCGGCGTCGTGCCGGAGAACCTGCTCCTGTTCGAGCGACTGTCGGCCCGGGAGTTCCTGACCTACGTCGGCCGCTTCCGTCGTCTGAACGATTCCGATATCGAGCTCCGCACCAGCGACCTCCTGCGCGCCCTCGACCTCGACGCCGCCGACCGCAAACTCATCGCCGACTACAGCCAGGGCATGCGCAAGAAGATCAGTCTGGCTGCCGCGCTCATCCACTCTCCGCCGCTGCTGATCCTCGACGAGCCGTTCGAATCGGTCGACCCGGTGTCCCAGCGGTCGATTCGACACATCCTCGACCAGGTGATCGCCCGGGGCCGAACGGTGGTGTTCTCGAGCCATGTCATGAGCACCGTCGAAGAGCTCTGCGACCACATCGCCATCATGGACCACGGCCGAATCATCCGCAGCGGACCGATGAGCGAAGTCACCAGCGGCCGTCGCCTCGACGACGTCTTCGCCCAGGCCGTCGGCACCGATCAGGTTGCACCGCCGAGCCTCGACTGGCTGCGGTGACGGTGGTTGGTCTTCGCCCCGCACCGCCTGCTCCGGAGACTGCCGATACGCCGGTGACCGACACGGCGCTCGATTGGCGCCAGGCCCGGTCGATGGCGGCGCTCAAGTTCCGCATCATCCGCCACTCGCCGCAGGTCATCGTTGGCATGTTGCTCGGCCTCGGACTCGGCGGCGGCATCGCCATCGGGACCGTCTCGGCGATCGTCAGGATCGACGACCATCCGTTGCGGGGATCGTTCGTCATGATCGGCGCTTCGGTGCTCGTGACGCTGTGGCTGCTGGCTCCCCTGGTGCTGGGCGGCGGCGAGTTGATCCTCGACTTGAAGTCCCTGGCCTTGTATCCGCTGAACCTCTCGACGCTGATGGCGGGGTTGCTGCTGGCCGCGGTGATCGGTATTCCGGCGTTCATGACGCTGCTGGTCTCGCTGAGCTTGTTGAGTCATGCCTCGGGCGTGTTGAGCGGCATCATTCTGGCAGCCGGTGCGGCGCAGCTGACGATCACCGCCGTGCTGGCCGGCCGTCTCACCGTCACCACGGTCGGGTTGCTGGCGTCAACCCGGTTCCGATCCGTCGCCGGCAGTGTCACCGTCCTGGCCGCCATCACCCTCGGTATCTCGTCACAACTCATTGCGCTGGCCGTCGACGACCTCGACCTCGCCTGGTTTTCGACCGCCCGCCGATTCGTTCGGTTCCTGCCCGTCGGCTGGACAGCCGAGGCCATCGGTCAGGCGTCGATGGGTCACATCCGGCCCGCGCTGTTCTTCCTCGCGTTGGGGGCGACGGTTCCGTTGATCCTGTTGATCCTGTGGCGCTCGGCGCTTGATCGCACGCTCGACGGCCAGGAATCCCAGATCAAGTCGAAGCGGGCGAAACCGCTCGTGGCACCATGGATGGATCTCGTGACCGACCGGCGGACAGCCGCGGTGTGGGCCAAGTCGGCCCGGGCCATTCGTCGTGACGTTCGGGAGTGGACCGAGATCGCCGCCTTCCTTCCCCTCATCTTGGCATTCGCGCTTCCCAGTATCACCGAGCTGCAGTCCCGGGACGCCCGCCTCGTTCTCGTGCCGTTCCTCGCCGCCGTCTCCGGGGCGACGATGACCTCGACCAACCTCTTCGGCGGCGACGGTCCCCGTTTCACCGCGGATGCCCTACCGGGCGACGACTTCCGGCCGATCCTGCTGGGCAAGCTGCTGCCCCGGATGATGCTGGTGGCGGTGATCGTGGTGGCCGGTGCGGTCATCCTGGCGTGGTGGATGGAGGGGTGGCGGTTCCTGCCGATCAGCCTGCTCCTGATCGTCCAGTCACTGATGCTGGGGGCCGCCGCCGGCCTGTTCGTCACGATCCGATCGCCGATCCCGCTTCCGGAGAAGATCGGCGGATTCAACGCCACCAATGCCGGCTGCATCGCCCCGCTGTTCCAGCTGGGCGCACTGGCCGTGGCCGACCTGGTGGCCATCCTCCTGGCGCTGCCGGCGATCGGTGTGGCCCTGGCGGTCAGTCCGTGGTGGGCGCTGCTGTGCCCGATCGTCACCCTTCCAGTCGCCTGGTTCCTGGCTCGACGCCGGTTGCGCATCGAATCCGAACGGGCTCGTCAACGCATCCCGCAACTGGCGGCCGCCCTGACCCGTCGCAGCTGACGACCGTACCTCCCAGCCCCGGAATTGGCAGCATTTTCGCGCGCCGTGTGCGCAGATTGCTGCCAGTTCAGGGGTTTTCAGCTATGGGAGGCAGCGGGCGCCGCTGACTTCGAGTCGGTGCGTTCGGCAATGGACGACGCGGCATCATCGCCCCCTCACCGAAGTGGTGGCGCGGCGGTTCGATGTGCACGACGAGGTTCTCCCGTCGACCGACAGGGAGACGCCTCCGATGGGTTCCCCCGTGGCAGTACACGCGGCAGCCCCGCCACAACGCCTCGGCCCTGGCCCCGTGGACCACCGTGTCCTGGCGTTGATTTCGACCCGGACGCAGCGTGTAGTGGGTCACGAGGGTGACGGTCTCGCCTTCGGACGTCACCTTGTCGATCACCCAGCCGATATCGACCGGACTCAAGTGGCAGGCCGCGAGCATCATGAGACGATCGTACCCCGAGGAGCCCGTAGCCGTCAGGCCCGGTCAATCCTTGGATTCCGGCAGGTAGTGGAGACCACCGTTGGTTTTGGTGAACCCGCATGTCCGGTAGTAGAAGTCGGCCACGTCGTCGTCGAAGTCGACGTGCATCCACTCGTGGTCCGCCTGTCGAGCTCGATCGATCGCCAGATCGACCATGGCCCTGCCGATCCCGCTTCGCTGCCGAGCCGGGGCGACGATGACGTCTTGGAGCCAGGCATGAGCGACACCATCCGAGATCACATTGCAGAAGCCGACCAGATCCGCATCGGTACCGGCGCGGGCGGTGACCCAGCCGAAACTGTGTCCCTCGACCTGAGCGACCCAGTCCCATTCCTCATCGGAGCGCAGGCGTGCGTTGAAGGCCGCTGCGTGCAGGTGATTGGCCTCGGTGCTGGTGAACGGACCGCGCCAGGCGAGTTGAGGGGCTGTCGTCTCGGTGACCTTGATCACGAAAGCGTAGTTCGCCAAGACGTTGAACAGGTGGCGGTTACCGCCCGACGCCGCCGTGCACGTCGTAGGTGAGCGAGACCTCGTCGCTGACCGGGTGTGACTGGCAGGTCAACACGTAGCCGGCGGCCAGCTCGTCGTCGGTGAGGGCGTAGTTCTTCTCCATCGTCACCTCACCGGAAATCAACTGGGCCTTGCAGGTGGCACACATGCCGCCTTTGCAGGCGAAGGGGACCTCGGCCCGGACCGAACGGGCATAGTCGAGCAGGGGTGGTCCGTCGGGATCGGCCTTCACCACCGATGTCCGACCGTCGATCGTGACATGTACCGTGACGGTGCCCTCGGCGTCGTCATCCGGTTCCACGACCGGTTCGATCCGCTGATCGAAGAACAGCTCGTAGTGCACGTCTCCGTCGTCGACGCCGAGCGAACCCAAGGTGGCCCGAACCGTCTCCACCATGTCGAGCGGTCCGCACAGGTACCAACCGTCGACACGATCCGGCTCGATCAGCGTGGCCGCCAGCGAGCGCAGCTTGTCTTCGTCGATTCGCCCCTGGAACAGCGGCACCTGGTGGGGCTCGCGGCTGAGGATGTGGACGACCTGAAACCGCTGGGGGAACCGGTTCTTCAAGTCCTCCAGTTCCTCGAGGAACATGATCGACAGCGACGTCCGATTGCCGTAGACGAGCGTGAACTCGGTCGACGGATGCTGCTCGAGGGCGGCCGTTATCATCGAGAGGATCGGGGTGATGCCGGACCCGGCGGCGATGGCCACATAGCGGCCCGGCTTCGACGGGTCGTGGAGAAACTCGCCGATCGGGGCCATCACCTCGAGGGTGTCGCCGGGTTTGAGCTGGGTCGTCGCCCACGTCGAGAACACCCCGTTGGGGATCCGTTTGACACCGACCCGCACGGCCTCACCCGGGGCGCTGCAGATCGAGTACGTCCGCCGCACATCCTCACCCCCGATGTCGGCCCGAACCACAACGTGCTGTCCGGGTGTGTGCTGGAACAGCGATCGCAGATCGTCGGGGATGTCGAAGGTGACCGCCACCGACTCGTCGGTCTGAGCGTCGACGGCGGCGACCTTCAGGGGGTGAAACTCGACAGTCGACACTACAGCTCCTTGACGTGGTCGAAGGGTTCGGTGCAATCGTTGCAGCGGTACAGCGCCTTGCAGGCGGTGGACCCGAACCGACTGATCTCGGCCGTATTGGTCGAGCCACATTGGGGGCAGGCGATCAGACCGATGCGAACCGGCGTGCCGTCGAGCAGAGTCCGGGGTGGGGAAATGCCGCTCATCTCCAATTTCTCCCGACCCTCGGGCGTGATCCAATCCGTCGACCACGCCGGCGCCAGCGCCCGCCGCACCTCGATCCCGTCGGCCGGTACCCCCGTCTCCGTCACCGCCTCGACGATCAGCTGCTCGATGTACTCGACGGCCGGACAGCCGGAGTAGGTGGGGGTGATGGTGACCACGAGCCGGCCGTCGACGTCGTCGACCGACCGGAGGATGCCGAGATCGGCGATCGTCAGCGGTGGCATCTCGGGGTCGGGGACGGCGGCGACCACCGGCCACAGCTCGTGGGCGTTCGCATCCTGGCTACCGGTGTCACCGGTGTCTCGCACAATCGGCATTACCAGGTCACTCCGGGGTGGGATCGGTACAGGAGCTGCATCTCCGGCAACACGTGACCGAGGTGTTCGGTGTGGAAGCCGGTGCGGCCGCCGAGGCGCTGGTAGGAATCGGCAGGCATCGTGATGTTGGCGTCGGCCATCACCTCGGCCACGGTGGCGTCGAACGCCGGCCGGATGAGCGACGGGTCGACGGCGACGCCCTCCGCCACCAGCTCGTCCTCCACCGCATCGGCTGCGAACAGGTCGGCCGTGAAGATCCACAGCGCATCGACGGCGGCCTGGGTGCGCTGATGGCTCTCGGACGTGCCGTTGCCGAGCGTGACGATCCACGACGACGAGTGGTCGCGGTGATAGCTGGCCTCCTTGACCGCCTTGGCTGCGATGGCGGCAAGACGCTCGTCGGTCGACTCACTCAGTGCCTGATAGAGGGGCACCTGGTAGGCGTCGACGAAGAACTGGCGGACCATCGTGTGAGCGAAATCCCCATTGGGCTGCTCCACCAGCACGGCGTTGAGGAACTCCCGCTCATCCCGCAGCATGGCGAAATCATCTTCGGAGCGATCGTCGGGGTCCAGTTCCGATGCGTACTGATAGAGATTGCGGGCCTGACCGATGTGGTCGAGAGCCAGGTTGGCCACCGCGATGTCCTCCTCCAGTTCCGGCATCTTGGCGATCAGCTCACCCAGCCGTTGACCGAGGATGATGTTGTCGTCGGCGAGACGAAGCACATACGTGAGAAGCGCACTCATCACATGTGCCCCACTTCGTCCGGAATCTCATAGAAGGTCGGATGCCGGTACGGCTTGGTGGAGTCGAACCACGTGTTCTTGTCATCGGGGTCGGAGGCGTGGATGTCGGACGACCGCACCACCCACAGGCTCACGCCTTCACCACGTCGGGTGTAGACGTCACGGGCGTGGCGGGTGGCGGTCTCGGCGTCGGGGGCGTGCAGACTGCCGCAGTGCACGTGGTTCAAGCCCCGCTGAGCCCGCACGAACACCTCCCACAGGGGGTAGCCGGCCGCAGTGCCGGTTGCGGCCTCGATCTCCTCGCCCTCGGCGAGCGGTACATCGTAGGACATCAGTCACTCCTCCTCATTCTGTGCGTCCCAGGCCCGGGTTCCCGGGCCGTGAGCGCACACCTCGACGGGCAATGTCGAACCGTGCGTCCCAGGCCCGGATTCCCGGGCCGTGAGCGCACACAATGGGCCGTCATGTGGTGGCCCTCGTCGAGCGCCTGGCGTAGGCCAGTGCAGCCTGACGAACCCAGGCGCCCTCGTCCCAGGCCCCGACCTTGTTGGCGATCCGCTCCCGGTTGCAGGGGCCGTTGCCCTTGACGACCTGCCAGAAGTCGTCCCAGTCGATCTCGCCGAAGCGGTAGTGACCGGCCTCGGCATCCCATTCCAGGTCGGGATCGGGGATCGTCAGACCCAGATACTCCGCCTGGGGTACCGTCATGTCGACGAACTTCTGGCGCAACTCGTCGTTGGTTTCACGCTTGATCTTCCACGCCACCGATTGGGCGGTGTGGGTCGACTCGGCGTCGGGCGGTCCGAACATCGCCAGCGACGGCCACCACCATCGATCGAGCGCATCCTGGGCCATCGCCTTCTGCTCATCGGAGCCGTCGCACAGCACCATCATGATCTCGTAGCCCTGCCGCTGGTGAAACGACTCCTCCTTGCAGATCCGGATCATGGCCCTGGCATACGGGCCGTAGGAGGTGCGGGTCAACATCACCTGATTGGTGATGGCGGCCCCGTCGACCAGCCAGCCGATGGCGCCGATATCGGCCCAGGTCAGCGTCGGATAGTTGAAGATCGACGAGTACTTCTGGCGGCCGGTGTGGAGCATGTCCTGGAGCTCATCGCGGGAGACGCCGAGCGTTTCGGCCGCAGAGTACAGGTAGAGGCCGTGGCCGGCTTCGTCCTGCACCTTGGCCATCAGGATGGCCTTACGTTTGAGGGTGGGAGCCCGGGTGATCCAGTTGCCTTCGGGCTGCTGTCCGATGATCTCCGAGTGGGCGTGCTGGGCGATCTGCCGGATCATCGTCTTGCGGTAGTCGTCGGGCATCCAGTCGCGGGGTTCCACTTTGGCCTCGGCGTCGAGCAGGGCCTGGAAGCCCTCCTGATGGGCCGATTCCTCGATGTCGGTCAGTGTGTCCGTCATGGGTTGATCCTTACTCCTGGTCCTTGACGACCCGCTGGGCCTTGCCCTGGGAGCGGGGAATGGTGTCGGGTTCGGTTATGCGCACGTCGGCGGTGATGCCGACGTTGTCCTTGATGTGCTTGCGGAGCTGATCGGCCATCGTCGAGGCGGCGTCGGCATCCGGTAGCCGCTCGACGTGGACGCTCAGCGACTTCATGTTGCCGTCACGTCCCACCTCGAGCTGATAATGGGGACTGAGACCGCTGACCTTCAGGATCTCGGCCTCGATCTGGCTGGGGAAGACGTTGACGCCGCGAATGATCAGCATGTCGTCGCTCCGACCCGCGATTCGACCGATGCGGCGCATGGTGCGGGCGGTGCCGGGTAGCAGGCGGGCCAGGTCCCGGGTGCGGTAGCGGATGACCGGGAAGGCCTCTTTGGTCAGCGAGGTCAACACCAGCTCGCCCTCGGAGCCGTCGGGCAGCACGTCGCCAGTGGTCGGGTCGATGATCTCGGGATAGAAGTGATCCTCCCAGATCGTGAGCCCGTCTTTGGTCTCGATGCACTCCTGGGCCACACCGGGACCGATGACCTCGGAGAGGCCGTAGATGTCGACGGCGTCGAGACCCATCCGCCACTCGATCTCCGTGCGCATCTCGTCGGTCCACGGTTCGGCGCCGAAGACACCGATCTCGACCGACGACACCTCCGCAGCGTTGAGGCCTCGGCGTTCGAACTCGTCGACCAGGTTGAGGCAATACGAGGGTGTGACCAGCAGCACCCGGGGCCGTAGATCGATCATCAACGACACCTGCTTCTCCGTTTGGCCGCCCGACACCGGGACGACGGTGCATCCCAGCTTCTCGGCCCCGTAGTGGGCGCCGAGGCCGCCGGTGAACAGGCCGTAACCGTAAGCGACGTGCACCATGTCGCCGGGCCGGGTACCCGCGGCATACAGCGAGCGGGCGACGACCGTGGCCCAGACATCGATGTCGTTGGCCGTGTAGGGCACAACGGTCGGCTTTCCCGTGGTGCCGGAAGACGCGTGGAGCCGTGACACCTGCTCCATCGGCACGGCCACCATACCGAACGGATAGTTGCGACGCAGGTCGTCCTTCACCAGGAACGGGAAGCGGCCGAGATCCTCGAGCGAGGTCAGCTCGTCGGGATGAATGCCCGCCCCGTCGAACGCCTCCTGATAGTGGATGATGTTGTCGTAGGCGTGCCGCAGCGACCACTGCAGCCGATCGAACTGCAACGAACGCAGCTCGTCGATCGACGCCGTTTCGATTGGTTCGTGGCCACGATGGTTGCGGTGATCGGACATGAAACCCCCGGAGGATGGTGATCAATATGATACAGCCAAGCATGACTACGGGCAAGTTCGTGTATCACATCGACACGAGTCGCGCCGGCTGCTGCGGTGCCCCCACAGTAGACCGTCGTCCTGCCGCCCATCACCGGCATCGGTGAGACCCGGTCCGCCCCGACGAACTATCGTGGGACCATGCCCATCACCGGAGAGTACGAACCGAGCGCCTCGGACTGGGTCGCCGATCAGGTGGCCGAATACGAGGCATCCGGGGGAACCCGGGCCAACACACTGCGCGACACCGGGATCCCGATCATCATCGTGACCACCGTCGGCCACAAGACGGGCAAGGTCCGCAAGTTCGCCCTCATGCGCGTCGAGCACGAGGGTCGGTACGCGCTCGTCGCCTCCAAGGGCGGCGCACCGAGCAATCCGGGCTGGTACAACAACCTGATCGCCGACCCGAACATCATGATCCAGGACGGCCCCGAGCCGTTCGACACCGTGGCCCGCCTGGTTCATGGTGAGGAGCGGGCGGAGTGGTGGGAACGGGCGGTGGGCGTGTTCCCCAACTACGCCGACTACCAGGAGGCGACCGACCGCGAAATCCCGATCTTCGTGACCGATGCACCAACGTGATCATTGAGGTGGAGCGCCATGCAGGCCTGCGGCGTCACCCACTCCAAAGACCACGTTCTGGGCCCGTAGTTGCCCATTATTCGGCAATCACGGGCACAGAAGGCTCATTTGGAATCTGGCTCCGACGACGCCAGGAGGTCGGCGACCAGATCGGGGAGGTCGCCCGCCTTGAGGCCGACGGCCCGACCACGGGCGGCGGCTCGGCCGTGCAATTCGGCACCAAGGCCTGCGGCACGGAACGGCTCGAGGCCGAGGGCCAGTCCGGCGCCGATGATGCCCGACAGAACGTCACCGGTACCGGCGGTCGCCAGGCGTCGATCGCCCGCGGTCGACACCAGAACCCGGCCGTCGGGATGGGCGACGACCGTCGTCGGCCCTTTCAGCAACACAATTGCACCGAACTCGGCAGCCGCCCGACGGGTATCGTCTATCCGATCCGGCCCCGTGGCCCGACCGGTGAGACGCTCGAACTCACCGTCGTGCGGCGTGAGGATCGGGAGGCGATCGTCGGCCGCCGACGATCCACGCACCGCATCGAGCAGGTCGGGTCGGAGCGCACCGGCGTCGAACACCACCGGGGCCGCGGCCATGGCCAGGAGCTGATGCAACTCGCTCAGCATCTGCAGCCCGTCGATCACCAGCCCGGGACCGACAACAACCGCGCTGCACCGGTCGACCTGCTCGATCGCCCGGTTCCACTCGTTGACCATCGAGACGGCAACCGCCTCGATCGGGGTGCTTGGACCGGGGGCGAGCGGCGCCGGTCGAACCTGGACGACGTAGCCGGCCCCCGATCGCAGCGCAGCCGCCGAGGCCAGCGCCGCCGCTCCCATCATGCCGGGGCTACCGCCGACGACGGCCACCGCATGCGCCCACTTGTGGGCCGATCGACCCCGAACGGGCCACACGGACAGATCTGATTCGCCCAAATGCCAGATACGGGCTCGCGAACAGTCGAGTCCGATGTCGGCGACGGTGACGTCACCTGCGAGCGATCGGCCCGGCTCGAACAGCAAACCGGGCTTCAGCGCGGCGAAGGTGACGGTTTCGACGGCGGGAAGCGGCGATCCCTGGGCAGCCCCCGTCAATCCGTTGACTCCGGACGGAATGTCGACGGCCAGCACGGGCGTATCACCGACCTCGATCGGCAAGGAGCGCCGATCGAATCGGCCGCGTAAACCGGTGCCGTAGCAGGCGTCGACGACCAGATCGTAGGTGGTGGTGTCGACGGGTTCGGCTGACAGAGCGTCGGGCGCAGCGGACACGTCGAACACCCGGCAGACGGCACCCCGACGCTCCAGGAAGCGCGCCGCACTGCGGCCGTCGGCGCCGTTGTTGCCCTTGCCGGCCAGCACCGCCACCCGCTTGCCGTAGGCGTCACCGCCGAAGAGCCGTAGAGCCGCCTGGGCAGTGGCCCACCCGGCCCGTTCGATCAGTTCGGAAACGGGCTCGGGCGCCTCGTCGTCGATCGCCCCCATCTCGGTTGGGGTCACGGTCTCACGCACGGCTCTCGTCCTCGCCCAGAATGAGAATGTCGAGCACACGGCTCATGGTGGCATTGTCGACGTGGGTCGCACCGATCAGGGCGAGTCCGTTGATGACCGTCTCGGAGCGTGTCCAGGCCATGACCTGTTGCCGCTCATCGGAACGCCCGGCCCACGTCGGAGACGGGAAGCCGTCGACGATGGCAGCAGCAAGATGAACGGCCGGTGGTCCGTCGAGCGCTTCCAACCAGGGATGCAGCCAGCGCACCATCGGCGCCCGGGTGTGGGCCAGCAGACCGAGGACGGGCTCGGGCGATAGTCCCGATCGATGCTCACCGGGAGATCGCTCGAGTACATCCGCCCACCAGGCGTCCAACAGCTTGGCGGCGCCCGACCCGATGTGATCGTCCAGGAGCTCGATCACGTCGATCGCCGTGACGGGCGAGAGCTCACCGTCGACCAGCGCGTCCACCAGCCGAGGCAGACAAACCGAGACCTCGTCGCCATCTCCGGTTCGCGCCCGCGCCAGTACGGTTTCGAGTTCGAGCTCGGGTATCAGGCCGTAGTCGACGGCCGCCGTGGCCCAGAGCCGGTCGAGCGCGGCCCGCAAGGGTGGGCTATGGGCGGTCAACACCCGCTGTCGCCGAGGCCGACGACGAAGGCCTGCGCCAGGTTCTCGGAATGTGTGAGGGTGATGAGCCAGCGCACGATCCCCAGCTCGGCGGCCAGATCGGCGGCCCGACCGGTGATCCGCAGCTCCGGCCGGCCGGATGGCAGCCGGACGACCTCGATGTCACCGAAATCGGCCCCACCCAGACCGACGCCGAGGGTCTTGAGCACGGCCTCCTTGGCGGCAAACCGGGCCGCATACCGCTCCGAGGGGTCTCTGGTGGCCTGACAGTACTCGCGCTCGGTCGGTGTGAAAACCCGCTCGACGAAGCGGGGACGCCGATCGATGATCGAACGCATTCGTTCGATGTCGACCAGATCCGCTCCGATCCCGACAACCGTCATCGGCGCCACACCGTCACGCGCTTGCCGACCAGTGGCCGGCCACGTCGGAGATCGGGGCGGTCAGCAGCTCGACGGTCGGCACGTGGGCCAGGATGTCATCGCGGAAGCTGGGCTGGCGCTCGGTGACGAAGTCGACGAGCTGGCGGTAGCGGTTCCGGTAGCCCTGCAGCACCGTGCGGGCCACGGCCGCCCCGAGGTCATCGGTCAAGCGAACATGGAGCAGGGTGAGACCGGTCGTCTGGGCGTCCTTCACCTCCGGCACGATCAGCACCACGCGACCGTCGGTGCCGACCGTCACGAAAGGAATCCGCTCGACCGCCACCCGGTGCTTCGTACCTCGTAGCGTGGGATCACGCTCAATCCGCGATGCGATGCCGATGGCCACACCCCCTTTGTCGATCACGTGGAGTTGACCGCCGTGGTCGGCGTCGCCCTCCAGCCGGTAGCGGGTGTAGCCGACGGTCTCGGAGATGGCCGGCGTGATGGCGGCCAGCGTTCGCAGCGTCGAGTAGCTGAGCCGGTCCCGGGGGCATCCGGTGGCCAGCAGCTCCTGGATGAGATGACCCTGCAGCAAGCTCTCGTCGGCCCTGCTGATTCCAACGGTCACCGTCTTGGCCTGATGCTTGATCGCATCGATCGGGCGAGTCAGCTCCTCGATGCCGGCGGTCAGCGCCACGGCAAGATCCTCGACCACCACACCCGGGGTACCGACCTTGCCGAACTCCATCTGGTAGGACTCGATCGGAACCGCACCGGTGGCGAAACGGAGCAGCGCCGACATCCTGACTGCGGTCGACGCCTCCAGGTGACCGTTGTACTGACCGGACCGGAGCCCGTCGAAGAAGCGGGCGGCGAAGGGCAGGATCGTCTGCCCGAATCGTTCGAACCAGCCGTGGCTCTCAGGTCCGGAAACGGCGGTCCCGACGAAACCCTCGATGGCGCCCCTGGCTTCTCGAAGCGGCCGGGCGGAGGAGTCGATCGACAATGCGGCCTCGTAGCCGAACAGGTGCCCGACGATGGTCGACAAAACGAACGCCAGCTTCGGATGCACCTCCGGGACCGAGATGACCTCCAGCGCTGCCGAGAACCGGTGCTCGCCCTCGGTGGCCACCACGATCGGAGCCGCCTTGTGGGCTCGGAAGATCGCCACCTCCTTGGCCACGTCATCGGCGTTCGAGCCGGTCAAGCCGGCGGCACAGACAAGGATCATCGGCTCCGACGAGAGGTCGATGTGTTTCTTGTCCTCGGTGACATCGCAGGCGATCGACTTGTAGCAGAGCTCCGACAGCTTGATCCGCAACTCCTTGGCGGCGATGAAGTTGGCACCGTTGCCGACGATGGCCCAGTAGCGGCGGCTCGGAGCGTGACGGGCGGCCGCCACCCCGATCTCGGCCCGCTTCTCGACGGTGGCCGTCATGGCGTTCGGGAGGTCCCGCAGCCCGGCCAGGATCTCCTGCCGCTCGCCCTCGTCGACATCGGCACCCGGGATAAGCTGGGCCAGCGCATCGGCAAGCAGGAATCCGGCTGCGATCTGCGAGTAGAACGCCTTGGTGGAGGCCACACTCATTTCGATGTCCCGGCCGTCGGAGGTGTAGAGCACGCCGTCGGATTTGTCGACGAGATCGCTACCCCGCCGGTTGACGATGGAGATGACGCAGGCCCCACGGGATCGGGCCAGGTCGACGGTGCGGTTCGTATCGGTCGTGGTGCCCGACTGGCTCACCGCGACGACAAGGATCTCGGACATGTCGTCGGTCAGATGGAAGCCCGACAGCTCCGTCGCCGTGATCGGCTCGACCACGACACCCGACCCGGCCACTGCGTCCTCGATGGCGGCGGCGATGGCCTGCCCGGCAACGGCGGCCGTGCCCTGCCCGATCACGTACACGGTTCCGACGGAGCCGGAGCGAAGGCGTTTGGCCGTCAACTCGGAGATCGTCTCGTCGCCGAGCCGCACCGTGAGCGCTCCGCCGTCCGATCCCTCGTCGACCTCGACCAGCCGACCCCGCAGGGTCTTGCGGAACGAGGTGGGCGACTCCGAGATCTCCTTCAACAGGAAGTGCGGGGCGTCGCCCCGATCGATGTCACGGGTCGTGACCGACGGCTTCTTCCACTCGTCCTGTCCGATTGACAGTTCCGAGCCGTCGTAGGACCAGCGGCGGATACCGGACCGATCGCCGGCCGCTTCGCCCGACAGGCGGATGATCTGACCTTGACTGGCCGTCGGGTTGTCAGGATCGGCCGGCGTCTCGCCGTCCATGCGGAGGTAGACGTCCGAGTCCTCGACGACGCCGTAGGGCTCGGAGGCCACCACAAAAGCATCCTCGGCCAATCCGACGAAGACACCTTGACCGCTGCCCCGCAATGCCAGGTGGAGGTCGGCGGGGGCGACCGCCGTGCTGACCCCGATGGCCACGGAACCCTCGAACGTGGCGACGGTGGAGCGAACGGCCTCATCGAGGGCGGCGTCGACCGGTGGCCCGGTCTCGAGCAACGACCGGCTGATCATCGACGGGATGACTTTGGCGTCGGTCGTGATCTCGGCGGGGAACGCCAGGCTGCAGGAGGCGATCAGATCCGAGAAGTTGTCGACATCACCGTTC
>JBFHEP010000068.1:0-15275 GCA_041584095.1 Acidimicrobiales bacterium
CGACCAGGTCCACGAACGGTTGGTTACCGGCGTGAACCTGCCGGCCGGCTGGATCGACAAGATCAACGAGGACTGGATCGCCGATCAGGTCGGCATCGAGGTCAGCCTGGCCAACGATGCCGATCTCGCCGCCGTCGGTGAGTCGGAATTCGGAGCCGGTCGCAGTCACCGCGACGTCGTCTATGTGACGGTGTCGACCGGCGTCGGCGCCGGGCTTGTGGTCGACGGCCGTCTCGTGCAGGGCAGTCTGTCGGGCGGCGAGGTCGGCCACACCGTCATCGACTGGGAAGCAGCTCTTCGAGGAGAGCCGGCCACGGTCGAGGATCTTGGCTCGGGGACGGCGATCGATCGGGCTGCGGCGAGAGCCGGACTGGCCGAGCGGGGCGCCGATCTCGCCGCGTTGGTGGCCGCCGGGTCGGAACCGGCCACCAGCATCTGGAATCACGCCCTGGAGGCAGTCGGCATCGGTATCGCCAACATGGCGTGGCTGGTCGCTCCGCAGATCGTGATCGTCGGTGGGGGAGTGGGCCGCAACACGGATTTGGTCCTCCCGGTGCTCCGCCGCCAGCTCGACCGGTTCGGTCCGGGTTTCTCCGCCGACATCGAACTGGCCACCGTTGAGCTCGGCGACGACGCGGCGTTGATCGGTGGCGCGGCGTGGTATCGGGCGATCGGCCGGGTGGATGAACCGTGACTGAGGGTCGGCACCTGCTCGAGGTGACCAACTCCGGAAGCTGGGCGGGTCGCGCCGCCGAGATCCTGGGGGCCGCCGTGGCCGACGCCGTCGCTCGTCGGGGCCGGTGCCTGCTGGCCATCAGTGGTGGTTCGACGCCCACTCCCGTGTTTGCCGAACTGTCCCGTCTCGATCTCCACTGGCCGAGCGTGACGATTCTGCAGGTCGACGAGCGGATCGTGCCCCTCGACAGTTCGTCGCGCAACCTCATGGTGCAACGCGGCCTGCTCGGTCACCTGGGTTGCAGCTGGCTGCCCCTGCCGGTCGATGATCTGCTGGCCCTTCGCGGTCGGCCGCCCACCGATCAGGACCATCCCCGGCCGATCACCGAGGAGACCGCCGATCCCATTCTCGACGAGTTCGCCGCAAGGCTCGTCGACCTGGCCGACGACCCGCCCGTCCTCGACGTCGTCCACCTCGGGCTCGGTTCCGACGGGCACACGGCGTCGCTACTGCCCGGCGATCCGCTGGTTCACGAGTTGCGCCGCTACGTGGGCCTGACCGGCCTGTACTCCGGTTCGCCACCGACGACCACGCAGGCGGTCGCCGCGCTTGACAAGGGCACGATGCGGCCGACGACCCAGCGGGTCTCACTGACCCGGCCGGTGCTCGACAGGGCTCGGATGGTGTTGTGGCTCGTCAACGGGGCTGACAAGGCCGACGTGGTACGGCGCCTCACCGACGGCGACATGTCGATCCCGGCCGGACTCGTTCACGCCGCCCATTCGGTCATCGTGGCCGACACCGACGCGGCGGCGCTCGTCGACCGGTAGGTTCGCGACCGCAGCGGGTCGGCCCGCCGCCGCATCGATCAGGTGTCGGCGAATCGGATGCGGCTGATCACGGGATGGTGGTCGCTGCCGCCGGGATCGCCGACCTCCGTGCTGAGGACCTCGAAGTGCTCGGTGACGAGAATGTGGTCGAGCCGCATGACCGGGAACGGGAGACCTCGGGTCGGCCACGTCAAGTCGGGTCCACAGCCCTTGTCGTCGTGCACGTCGGTCCAGCCCTGATCGAGCAGGTTTCGGAACGGGCGGTGGTCTTCGGTGGCGTTGAAGTCGCCGCCCATCACCATCGGTTCGGCGGTCGACAGCCGGCTCAGGTTTTCGAACTGCTCGTGCCACAGGTCGAGGTCCTCGCCCGAGATCGGTGAGGCGATGTGCAGGACGGCCACCACGAACGGGCCCTGGGGTGCCTCGACCCGGGCCTGGACGTAGTGATCGGCGGCCTGCCCGTCGAGCTCGAGATCCGACAACGGCCACTTGCTCCACACCAGCACCCGGGATTGGACGGCGGAGAGTTCGTTCGAGCGGTGGGGCCACGCCTCCAGGATCTGCTCGTCGGACAGTTCGTCGAGGAACCTACTGTTGACCTCCTGCAACAGGACGATGTCGGGGTCGGCCTCGGTGATGTTGGCCGCGATGGCGCCGGCCCGGCCCCCACTGGCCAACACGTTGGCCGTCAAGATGGTGATGGCGCCGTCGCCGGACGACGGGCCACAGCCGACAACGGCGTCGAACGGCGCAACCGTGAACAGGCAGGCTGCGGTCACAGCGGCCGCCGCAATCCGCAGGGCGGTGCTCCGACTGAACCAGGCGGCGACATCGGCCAGCACGAGCGGCACGAGCAGGAAGGGGGTCAGCGCGACGATCGCAACGAGATACACCTCGTCGACGTCGCGCCATCGCAGCACCAGCACGACGGTTATGGCCAGGATCAGCGGCCATCCAATCACCATCAGAAGTTGGTGATGAGGGCCAAGACGGCGTCTTGGGTCGTCGGTGGAGACGGGAGACCGAATCATCGAACCGTAGCCGAACGGCCGCCCGGCGCTTTGTCGGGGTGCGCTGGAGATCCATTCGTCCGCAGTCCGGTAGCCTGGTCGCGGTGAAGCGGTATCTGTTGCGCACCTACGGGTGCCAGATGAACGAGCACGATTCCGAACGCATCGCCGGTCTGCTCGAATCCGACGGCTACGAGGCCACGGAGTCGGCCGAAACGGCCGATGTCATCGTGCTGAACACATGCTGCATCCGCGAGAACGCCGACAACAAGCTCTACGGGGCACTCGGCAATCTCAAACAGCTGAAAGACGGCAATCCCGACCTGCAGATCATGGTGGGCGGTTGTCTGGCCCAGAAGGACCGTGACCTGATCCAGCAGCGGGCCGGCCACGTCGACGTGGTCTTCGGCACCCACAATGTGCATCGGGCGCTCGACCTGCTGGAGCGGGCCGGGGTCGAAGGCCCGGTCACCGAGATCTGGGAAGAGGCGATGCAGGGCGAGGACGCAGCCTTTCCATCGGCGCTGCCCGCTCGCCGGGAGATCGACCACGCCGCTTGGCTCACGATCCAAATCGGCTGTGACAACTCCTGTGCCTTCTGCATCGTGCCCTCCGTGAGGGGGAGAGAAATCAGCCGTGAGATCGACGACATCGTGGCCGAGGCGGAGTCGGTGGCCGCCGACGGGGTCACCGAGATCACTCTCCTGGGCCAGAACGTCAACTCCTACGGACGCGATCTGGCTCTCGCCGCCCGCCGGGCCGGCGACGACGTCAGGGTCCGTCCGATGTTCAGCGAACTCCTACGGCGCGTCGGCTCGATTCCCGGCATACGTCGGGTCCGGTTCACGAGCCCGCATCCGAAGGACATGACGCCTGATGTCTTCGCAGCCATGGCCGAGGTCGACGCGGTCGTGCCCCACCTGCATTTTCCGCTCCAGTCGGGTTCGGACCGAATCCTGTCGGCCATGCATCGTGGCTACACCGCCGAGCGGTATCTGGCCCGTCTCGAGGAGGCACGGGGCACGGTCGACGACCTCGCGGTGTCGACGGACATCATTGTCGGCTTTCCTGGTGAGACCGAGGACGATTTCGCCGCGACACTCGAGGTGGCGGCCGCAGCGCAATTCGACAGCGCGTACACCTTCGTGTTCTCCCCCCGCCCTGGTACCGAGGCGGCCGAGATGGTTGATCGGTTCTGCGATCCGGCCGAGGTGCAGGACCGCTACGCCCGGCTGCGCACCGTGATCGAACGCTCGGCTCTGGCCCGCTACCGGGCCCGGATCGGCCGGATCGAGGAAGTGGTGGTCGAAGGTCCGTCGAAGAAGGATCCGTCGGTTCTGACCGGCCGAACGGTCCACAACAAACTCGTGCATTTTCCGTCGGGGCCGCTGAAGTCCGGCACCTACGCCACCACCGCCATCACCGACGCCGCCCACCAGTACCTGCTGGGGGACCTCGTCGAGGTCACGGCCCGGCCGCGGCACCGGACCAGGCTGACCGTCACACCGGCCTGAGGCTGCCCGGTCGGCTAGCCGGTCGTTGACGCGGCCATCGATGCGGCCTGCGACACCAGGAGATCGAGCAGTGTCCTGGTGGCCGGACCGACGACCGATCGCTCCCGTCGCACGATCACCAGCCGCCGGTTCCACACGGGCGCCGTCTTGGCCCTCGTCAGCGGAGCCGGTTCGGTTTCGGCCTGGACGACAGGCAAAACGGCCCAACCCAGCCCGAGTGCAACCATGCGACGCAGGACATCGGGTTGGTGCGACTCGGCGGTGATGTCGTAACTGGCGCCGATCGCCCGCAGACTCGTGGTGACCAGTTGTCGGGTGTAGGAGGAGGCCGGAAATGCGACCCACGGTCCCCAGGTCGACGGATCGCCGACGGTGGCATCGGGCGGCGGGTAGACGGCCATCTTCTCGCTGAGCAGCGGTAGGGCGACGATCCCGTCGACGGGCTCAGCAGGTTCGACGACGACGGCGGCGTCGAGCCGGCCGGAGCGAACACGATCCACGAGAGCGGACGACGCGTCGACCGTCAGATGAAGATCGACGTCGGGTCTGCTCCGGAGATAGAGGGTGAGCGTCGCCGCGAAGTGATGGACGGCCGCGACGTCGATCAAGCCGATGGCGACCCGACCGGTTTCGCCCTTGTGTGCCGACTCGGCCCACTGTGCCAGGTCGGAAGTGAGCCCGACGACCCGCTGGGCGTAGTCGAGGACCTCTCTGCCGTAGCCGGTCAGCACCCGACTGCGTCCCTCCCGATCGAACAGTGGGAGGCCGATCCGGCGCTCCAGTTCCGACAGTCCCTGGCTCAGCGCGGACGGCGTCACGCCCAGAGCATGCGCCGCATCAGCGGAACTGGCCGCATTGGTGACGGCCACGAGGTACTCGAGTTGCTGGGTCGTCAGCTGCAGAGTCATGGGTCCACCGATCCAGGATCGTCGTTCACGGTTGGTTCAGGAGCTGTATCAAGATGTTTAGAATTGCTAATTTATCAACTACTAAGATTTAGTCAAGCTTAGAATCTCCTGTATGACGAGCATTCCTGCATACGAACCCCGAGCCGCCAACGCCATCGAGACTTCCACAACGGCCGAAGGCGTCCCGGTTCGCCCGGCCTCCGGTCCGCTCGGCGTGCTCACGCCCGGTATGGGCGCCGTGTCCTCCACCTTCATCGCCGGTGTGATGGCCGCCCGCTCCGGCCACAAGCCACCAGTCGGCTCGCTCAGCCAGACCGGTCGGTTCGACGACGGCTCGCTGATCCGTGATGCGGTGTCGCTGGCGTCGCTCGATGATCTGGTGTTCGGTGGGTGGGACCCGATCTCGTCCAATGCCCTGGAGGCCGCCCGCACCGCAGGCGTGCTCAGCGAGTCGGACCTCAACCAGGTTTCGGCCGAGCTCGAGGGCGTCGTCGCCATGGACGCCGTGTTCGACCGGCGCTGGGTGAAGCGCCTCGACGGCACCCGGGTCAAGCCGATCACGTCGAAGTGGGATCAGGCCCTCGCCCTGATCGACGACATCGAACGGTTCAACAGCTCCAACGGATGCGAGAGGTCGGTCATGGTCTGGTGCGGCTCCACCGAGGCGTATCAGGAGCCGAGCGAGGTCCACGAGACGATCACCGCGTTCGAGAACGGATTGAAATCCGACGACGACAATATCTCGCCGAGCCAGATCTACGCCTACGCCGCGCTGCAATCCGATGTGCCGTTCGTGAACGGAGCTCCCAACCTGACCGTCGATCTCCCCTGCATGCGCCAGCTCGCCCGGGAGCGTAACGTCCCGATCGGCGGTAAGGACTTCAAGACCGGTCAAACGTTGATGAAGACGATCGTCGCTCCCGGTCTGAAGGCCCGCATGCTCGGCCTCCGGGGCTGGTACTCCACCAACATCCTGGGTAACCGCGACGGCGAGGTGCTCGACGATCCGGAGAACTTCAAGACCAAGGAGGCGTCCAAGCTCGGAGTCCTGGAAACTATCCTTCAGCCCGACGAGAACCCGGATCTGTACGGCAATGTCGACCACGTCGTCCGCATCAACTACTACCCTCCCCGCGGTGACAACAAGGAGGGATGGGACGCCATCGACATCTTCGGATGGATGGGGTATCCGATGGAGATCAAGATCGACTTCTCGTGCCGCGACTCGATCCTGGCCGCACCGCTCGTTCTCGATCTCGCCCTGTTCGCCGATCTGGCCGCCCGCGCCGGTGCCGGTGATGTGCAGGACTGGCTGGGGTTCTACTTCAAAGCGCCCCAGACCTCCCAGGGTCCGCCGGTCAACGACATCTTCGCCCAGCTCGAGGTGGTCAAGGAAACCCTCGAAGCTTGGCGTCACCGGTAAATCCCCGCCGCCCGCGATTTGCCTGGACCAGACACTCTTTGACAGTGTCTACAGTGCAGCGCTCATGGCGCGGCGCCGACTGTGCAAGGCCTATGAGGGGCCTGCGGTGCAGCCATTACGCTGACGACGGAGTGGGCGGAGAGGTCTCCGCCGGCCTAATCGTCGACTGAGGGAGCCAGAAGTACTTGAGATACGTGCCGAGGAACTGGCTGCTGGTGCCAAGCCCGTTTTTGGGCCCGTCGAGCTGGCGACCAACCGGCGACGTTCTGGCCGATCACGGTCAGCATGTTGCCATCGCCTGTACTCGGATGACGACCCGCTCCGACGATGATCACGTCGAGCCGTGGATTCGGGAGATCCTCGACCTCGGGATCGCCGAGCCCGGACTGCCGGTAGTCGTCGTCGGCCATTCCGCCGCCGGGCCGCGACTGCCCCTGCTCGTCGATCGCCTTCTCGGTCGCGGTCGTGATGTCGTTTCGATGATCATCGTCGATGGCCGGTTCCCCGACGGTCGGGCCTTCACCGAGTCGGAACCCCGATACGGTGCGCTGCTCGATGGCCTGCTGCGTCCCGACGACTATCTGCCCCCGTGGCCCCGCTGGTGGGGCTCCCTGGTGACGGGCGTGGTTGTCGACGACGTGGTCCGTCACCTCGTGTTGAACGAGGCGCCGCCGATCCCTCGGGGCTGGTTCGATCAGCAATGTCCCGTCCCCGACCTTCCGCCGTCTGTCACCAAGGCGTTCTTGGCTTTCGGCCAGGCCTACGCCGAGGCTCGGGATCAGGCCAAGGCGGCGGGCTGGTTCACCCTGACCCTCACCGGCGACCACCTTCACCAGGTTGTGGCTCCGGAGCCGGTGGCGGCAACCCTGCTTGCTATGGTGGCCACCATGATGGGAGAGTCAGGCGAACCAGGTGTCCGCTCCGCCTGACGGAGCCGACGAAACGCTCGATCGTCCGACCGAACCGCTGGTCATCGTCGGCCCGACGGCGTCGGGCAAGAGCGCCCTGGCCGTCTCGCTGGCCGGCCGGTGGCCGGGTTTCGAGATTCTGTCGGCCGACGCCATGGCGGTCTACCGTCGGATGAACATCGGCACCGCGAAGCCGACGGAGGCGGAGCGGGCCCTCGTCCCGCATCACGGTGTCGACCTGTTCGATCCGAGTGAGGAGGCCACGGTCGCCGAGTTCCAGCGACACGCCCGGGCCGCGCTCGACGACATGTCCGGGCGGGGAGTGACACCGATCATCGTCGGCGGAACCGGTCTCTACATTCGGGCCGTCGTCGACGACTTCCAGGTGCCGGGACGATTCCCTGATGTGCGGGCCGAGCTCGAAGCCGAGCCCGACACCGAGGCGTTGTGGCGGCGGCTCGCCGAACTCGATCCGGCCGGGTCGACCAAGATGTTGCCGACAAACCGCCGTCGCGTGCTCCGGGCCCTGGAGGTGACGATAGGATCCGGTCGGCCGTTCTCGAGCCACGGACCCGGCGTCGACCACTATCCGCCTACGTCGTACCGCCTCGCCGGCCTCGACCTCGCCCGCGAGATGATGGACCGACGGATCGACGCCCGGTACGACCGACAGATGGCGGCCGGGATGTTGGAGGAGGTGAAGGCCGTGCACTGCTCCGGGATGTCCCGGACAGCCGCCCAGGCCCTCGGCTACAAGGAACTCATCGAGCACCTCGACGGGTTGATCCCGCTCGACGAGGCGCTGGCCGGGGCAAAACGTCGGACCCGCAAGTTCGCCCGCCGTCAACAGCGCTGGTTCCGCCGGGACCCTCGTATCACCTGGTTCGATGCCCTGTCGCCGGACCTGGTCGACGAGGTCGCCCGGTGGTGGGTCGCCGGCTGAGGTTGCAGGGCCGCAGTGGCCGTGGTCGTGCTACCGTACGGCTGTGGCCCGCGTGGTGTTCACCCGGAACCTCCAGCGACACGTCGAGTGTCCGCCCGTCACGGTCGACGCCGGCACGGTCGGGGATGCGCTGAGCCGGGTTTTCGCCGAGGTTCCGCACCTGAAGGGATACGTCGTCGACGAGCAGGGTTCGTTGCGAAAACACATGGTGGTCTTCGTCGACGGCGAACAGATAAGCGACCGTCGTCATCTCACCGATACCGTGCCCGAGAACGGCGAGGTCTATGTGATGCAAGCCCTGTCCGGGGGCTGAACCCGAATGGCAGGAGAAGCCGTGTCCGATTCGCTCTTACACGTTGGGACCAGGAAGGGTCTGTTCGTCGTCGAAGGGGCTGGAGCCGACGCCTCTGTCGTCGACGCCCACTTCGTCGGCGACAACGTCAACCTCACCCTCACCGATGGTCGCGACGGAACATGGTACGCCGTGCTCGATCATGGGCACTTCGGCACCAAGCTCCACCGCTCAACCGATCAGGGCGCGTCCTGGGAGGAGGTCGGTGTACCGGAGTACCCGCCGAAGCCCGATGACGTCGTCGACATCGATATGTGGGGTCGTGAACGAGAATGGGCTCTCGGCGGCATCTGGGCGCTCGAAGTCGACCCGGCGACCGGCGGCGGCCTGTGGTGCGGCACCACACCCGGCGGTTTGTTCCATTCGGCCGACCGGGGTCGGTCGTGGGTTCTGATCGACTCGCTGTGGAATCACGAGGTACGTCCGCGGTGGAACGGCGGCGGACTCGACCAGCCGGCGATCCATTCGATCTGTGTCGACCCGCGGGATGCGGCATCGGTGACGGTTGCGGTGTCGAGCGGCGGGGTCTGGCGCACGCTCGACGGCGGGGCCAGCTGGAATCCCCACACCAACGGCATGGTCGCCGCCTATGTTCCGCCCGAACAGGCCGAGGATCCCGAGAATCAGGACCCGCACTGTGTCGTGCAGAGTCAGACCCGGCCCGAGGTCTTCTGGTGTCAGCACCACATGGGTATCTGGCGTTCCGACAACGATCTCGAGTCCTGGGTCGAGCTGCATGCGAAGCCGTCGTCGTTCGGCTTCGCGGTCGCCGTCCATCCCGACGATGCCGACACCGCCTGGTTCGTTCCGTCCCACTCTGATCAGAAACGAGCGCCGATCGACGGCTCCGTCGTGGTCAACCGAACACGTGACGGTGGCGCGGAGTTCGAGACGCTGAGAAAAGGTCTGCCCCAGTCCAACGCCTACGATCTCGTGCTCCGTCACGCTCTCGACATCGCTGATGACGGCGAGCGGCTGGCATTCGGCTCCACGACCGGAAATCTGTGGGTGACCGACGATCAAGGCGACAGGTGGCACACCGTGGCCCAGCACCTGCCGCCCATCTACTCGGTCCGCTACGCCTGACCGAGGTCGGGTGTTTCAATATCCAACGACCGACAGCGACGTCGAACACGAAGCTAGACTTTCGGTCGCGACACAGAGACGTTCGGCGGCGTCAGAAGTGTTGTGAACCCGCCGACACCCGAGGAACCGATCATGGACGATCATCGTCCAGTCCAGGCCGCCGACCCCGATAAGAAGCTCACTCAGGCTCCGTTCTCCACCCGTGACGGCGTAACGACAGGTGAGCTGCTCATCGAACCGTCCCCGCCGTTTCGTTCGAGTCGGGTGGTTCTCGACGACGGTCGGGCCGTCGGGTTGACCGAGCCCTCGGAGAACTCGGTAGTGCACCACCGACATGCCGGCCCCGATCGGCGGCCAGGCGGTCGATGGTCACTCTCGGTTCCGTCGTTCCTCCGCTCCTCCTGGGGTGGAGTCGGGGCGTGGTTGGGGGCCATGACCGTCGTCGGCTTGGCTTCGATGATGTTCAGTCCAACGCTGGCCGACCTCGCCCGCGACCCCGGGGCTTCCACCGCCGAAAGCAGCGACGGTTGGGCACCCGGGATCGGCATCGGAGGCGATGCCGGAGCACGGTCGGACCACGAGCGGGGCTCCAGGGCTCGCACGACAGGTGAGCTGTCCTACGAAACAACAGCGCCCGGTCCGGCGAGCAGCGTGGCGGACCGTTCGAGTGGCCCGTCGGGCGGCCTCGATCTCGATCTCGGACACCGATCAGGCGACCGGGTCGTCGACACCGCCCCGACCATCGCAGGTCCCGCAACGCCCTCCGTTGGGGCCACCCCGGGCGCCCCGACGGTCGACTCGACCGCGCCGGCCGGCGGGGTGGTGACCGAGCCCATGATGTCCACCAGCTCGACGACGTCGGCGAACTCGTTTCCCAACAGCGAACTGGTGACGACGGCCCCGGCGACTGTTGCGGATGCGGGAGCCGATGGTGAGCAGACCGACGGTGGCCCACTGGGATCGGTGCCACCCGGATCGACCTCTGTTCCCGAGCACGTCACCCTGCCGCCCCATGCCACCGTGCCCCCGTCCGGGTCGCCGACGACGGCCCCGAGCAGTCCGTCCGTGACCGTCACACCACCGACAACCCGGAAGCCGGTGCCGGCCGATACCCGGCCCTCACCGGGCCGTGGGCAGGGCCGGGGCCGCTCCGCCGATCCCGGGCCGGGTGCCGGCGGGTCGAACGGGTCAAACGGCCGAGCCGTGGGCCGTCCGCAATGACAATCCCCTAAAATGGGTGATGTGCGCAGCACCCACGATTCGTACCACGAGATCCTGACGTCGAGCTCGAACGGTCGGCAGACGATCGCGCTGACCAAACACCATGGTCTCGGCAACGACTTTCTCGTCGCGCTCGAACCGAGCAGGGAACTCACCCCAGCCGATGCCAAGCAGTGGTGCGACCGTCGAACCGGCATCGGAGCCGACGGGTTGATCCAGGCCCGCCGGGTCGACGCCGACGACGACACGAGTTGGTCGATGGGCTTGTGGAACGCCGATGGGGGTCGGGCGGAGATCAGTGGGAACGGCATCCGTTGTCTCGGCCAGGCGATCGGCCGGCTGACGGCCGTCGAGAGCGAACAGACCATCATCATCGGGACCGATGCCGGTGAGCGGCACGTGACGGTGCATCCTCGACCGGGAAACACCTGGCTGGTCCGGGCCGGTATGGGCGCGGCCACCGAGGGGCCGGCAACGAGCGCCACGTGGGCCGAGGTCGGCGTCAACGTGACCGCGCAACAGGGCGTCGACATCGGGAATCCGCACCTGGTCGCCGTGGTGGACGACCACGCGCTGTTCACCGACACCGACATGGCCCGGATCGGTCCGATTATCGAAGCCGACTATCCCGGCGGGATCAACGTTCATCTGATCCGAATCCTGGATCGCGACCACATCGATCTCAAGGTCTGGGAGCGAGGCGTCGGTGTGACCCAGGCGTGCGGCTCGGGAGCATGCGCCGCAGCATGGGCTTCTCACCGTCTGGGCCTGGTGAACTCCGAAATCACCGTGACCATGTCCGGCGGCTCGGCTACGGTTGAGTTGACCGGATCCGAGGTCTTCCTCACCGGTCCCGCAACCTACGTCGGGAGCATCGTTCTTGGGTAACCCACCAGTACACGGCGGCGACGCCTCAGCCAACGGATCGGCTGCCGACGTGGCGGCTGATGACGACGGCGGCGGCGAGGCCATGATCGATTTCGACGACTTCGCCGAGGGCGATTCCGACTTCCTCGTCGACTCCGATGGCGAGGCCCCCACCTGGTACGACGGCGGGCTCGAGAGCGATCACCGCGGCGCCTTCGGCGAATACGGCTCGACCGTCGATGTGCGCACGCGCCTGGGTTTCCTCGACCGCGCCTTCCGGGAGCGGATCGTGCTGGTCGGTGTGACCGTCACCGGTCGGACCGAGGCCGAAACCGACGCCTCGCTCGACGAGCTGGCGCTCCTGGTCGACACCGCCGGCGCCGACGCGCTGGAACGAATCGTCCAGAAGCGGGACCGCCCCGATCCGGCCACGTTCGTCGGTCAGGGCAAGGTGCAGGAGATCCTCGACTCGTCACTGGCCATCGACGCCGACACCGTCGTGTTCGACGACGAACTCAGCCCTGGCCAGCAGGTCAACCTGGAACGGATGCTGAAGCGGACGGCGCTCGACCGCACCGCCGTGATCCTCGACATCTTCGCCCAGCACGCCACCTCGGCCGAAGGCAAGGCCCAGGTCGAGCTGGCCCAGCTTCGCTACAACCTTCCCCGCCTGCGCAACCGCAAGAGCTACAGCCAGCAGGCCGGCGGCATCGGTACCAGGGGCCCGGGTGAAACCCAGCTCGAGGTCGACCGGCGTCGCCTGGTGCGGCGGATGCACAAGCTCGAACGGGATCTCGCCTCGATATCCGCTCGGCGGTCGAACCAGCGCAAGGCCCGCCACAGATCCCCATATCGAACGGTGTCGATCGTCGGCTACACCAACGCCGGCAAGTCCTCGCTTCTCCGGCGCCTCACCGGGGCCGATGTCAAGGTCGAGGATCGGCTCTTCGCCACCCTCGACCCCACAACCCGCAAACTTCAGCTGCCCGGCGGGGAGCAGATCCTGATGACCGACACTGTCGGCTTCGTGCGCAAACTGCCCCACCAGCTGGTCGAGGCGTTCAAGTCGACACTCGAGGTGGCGGTGGGAGCCGATCTCCTGGTCCACGTGGTCGACGGCTCCGGCCCCGACCCGCAGCTCCACATCGACGCCGTCCGCGATGTCTTGACGGAGATCGGCGCCCACGAGATCCCGCAGCTGATCGTGTTCAACAAGTCCGATCAAGCCGACGACAGTGCCGCGCTCGTCCGTCAGCATCCCGGTTCGGTCGCGGTGTCGGCGTTGACCGGCGACGGCATCGACGGCCTGCTCGCCGCCATGGGGGATCAGCTTCGAGCCGCAACCGAGGTCTACGAACTGTTCGTGCCATGGGCCCGGGGTGACCTCCTGGCCGCCACCCACCGTGAAGGTCAGGTGCTCGACGAGACGTCGGAGGAGAAGGGCATGCGGGTCACGGCTCGGCTCGAAGCGGCCTCCGCCCAGCGTCTCTCCGATGTGGTCGTCACCCGGTTACCCAACACACCCTGAAGTCCGGCGCCGTTCGACACCGAGGAGAGAAGATGGGCTTCGTCCCGCCCCCGTATCCCTACGATCGACTCAACGAGCTCAAGGCCGTCGGTCAGGCCTTCGATGGCGGCCTGGTCGATCTGTCGATAGGAACACCGTTCGATCCGCCGCCCGCCTTTGTCGTGGAGGCGCTCGCCACCTCCGGCAGCGAACGCTCCTACCCTCCGTCGATCGGAACCGAGGCCTTTCGAACGGCCGCCGCGGGCTGGTTGAATCGTGTCGTCGGGTTGAGCGGCGGCCGGGCCGTCGACCCGGCGGACGTCCGTGCCACGGTCGGATCGAAGGAGTTCGTCGCCGGCTTGCCGCACTGGCTCCGCCTGCGTGATCCCGAGCGTGACACCGTGCTGTACCCGGCGGTCAGCTACCCGAGCTATGCGATGGGAGCGACGCTGGCCGGCTGCCGGGCGGTCGCCGTGCCGGTCGACGATCAGTGGCGCCTCGACCTCTCCGCGATCGATCCCGCCGATGCCGCCCGGGCCCTGTGTCTCTGGGTCAACACCCCGGGCAACCCGGCCGGTGGTCTCGATGATCTCGACGCGGTCGCCGCCTGGGGTCGGGCCAACGACGTGCTTGTCGCCTCCGACGAGTGCTACATCTCGTTCACCTGGGACGGGCCGCCCCGCTCGGTCGTGTCATCGGGTCTCGACGGTGTGCTGGCCGTGCACTCGCTGTCGAAACGGTCGAACCTTGCCGGCGTGCGCGTCGGGTTCTATGCCGGGGACCCCGAGATCGTTCACTATTTGGGCGAGGTCCGCAAACACGCCGGGTTCATGACACCGGGTCCGGCCCAGGCGGCGGCGGTGGCCGCGTTCGCCGACGAGGACCACGTGGAGGCGCAGCGGAAGCGGTATTTCGAGCGGCTCGAGGTCATGCAGCAAGTGGCGGCGAAACTTGGGGCCGACGCCTCACTTCCCGGTGGCGGCTTCTACCTGTGGGTGCCGGCGCCCGACGGCGATGCCTGGGCCTTCGCCCGGCGACTGGCCAACGAGGCCGGTGCCCTGGTCAGCCCCGGCGAGTTCTACGGCGAGGCGGCCGCCGACCACGTCCGCATCGCCGTCGTGCAACCCACCGAACGCATCGAGCTGGTCGCCGAGCGACTCGGCCTGTAGACGGGCGAGCCATTCACCACTCACTATTCCGGGTAAGTGACTCATCCGAAGGCCCGCCGGTATTCTGTTTTCAAGGAGCGGTCGGAGGGTGGAGCTGGTCACGGTGCCATTGCCGCGGCCGGATTCCTGCGCATGGGGGAAGGCGTTGCCCGACGGTCGGGTCGGGTGGTGGCGAGATGGCCGCCGTTGGGGGCGAAAATGTCGAGCCGGCGGGTGTCGGCGTGGAGCTTCACCGACCATCCGCCTTCGTGGACGTTGTGGTGATGACGACTGCACAGCGGAATCAGGTTGCACAAGTCGGTGGAGCCACCGTGCTCCCACTCATGAATGTGGTGGACCTGGCACCATGACACCGGGCGGTCGCAGCCGTGCCAGACACAGGCCCGGTAGATGGCCCGCACGGCCTGCCATTGGGCATCGGTGGCCGTTCGATACTGACGACCGACATTCACCGGCACACCACGAGCGTCGAGTACGACCCGCTGCAGTGTGGCGTCACGCACAAGACGGGAGACCGACTCGGGAGCCAACGGGTGGCCGTTGGCTGTCTCCCGCATTGAATCGTCGTGGGCGCCTCGGCTGAACGTTTCCCAATCGACGATCACACTGATATGGGGGCGGCCGGATCCCGTGTGGCGCTGCCGGCCGGTCAACAGCCCGTAGGCGGCGTCGGCGGCCAAGCGGCTGTTTTTGGTCACGTCGCCTTGGTTGGCCAGGCGGGTGAGCTCGGCTTCGACCGATCCGATGATCGTCTCGTAGCGTTCCGGGTCGAACTCACCGTGGACATGGCCCATGCCGGTTCGCTCGTCGAACCAGTGCTTCCACGACGACCGGGCCTGCCGCTGTTTCGTGCTGGCCAAA
>JBFHEP010000069.1:0-15260 GCA_041584095.1 Acidimicrobiales bacterium
CCGCCGGACCAAGTCCGAGCCGTCGATCGCTGCCGAGCTGCCGGACCGGATCGACGAACTCGACCACTGTGCGATGACCACCGAACAGATCGGACTGTACCAGGCGGTGCTCGACACCCTCGTGGTCGAGGCCTCCTCGGAGGAGGGTCCTCAACGAAAGGGCGCCGTTCTGGCCGCCATCACCGCCCTCAAGCAGATCTGCAATCACCCGGCCGCCTACAAGCACGACAACGAACCGCTCGACGGGCGCTCGGGCAAACTGGCCCGGCTCAACGAGATCGTCGACAACGTCTTTGCCGCCGACGAGCGTGTGCTGATCTTCACCCACTTCGCCACCTGGGGGGAGCGTCTGGCCGGCTACCTGACCGCCCGCACCGGCAAGAAGATCCACTGCTACCACGGCGGTTTGAGCCGTGGTGCCCGCGACCGCATGGTCGAGGAATTCCAGGCGAAGACCGACGCCGGGGCCATGGTCCTGTCGCTGAAGGCCGGCGGTACCGGGCTGAACCTGACAGCCGCCAGCCACGTGGTGCTCTACGACCGCTGGTGGAATCCGGCAGTGGAGGATCAGGCCCGCGACCGCGTCTGGCGGATCGGCCAGAAGAACACCGTGATCTGTCACCGCCTCGTCTGTCCGGGTACTGTCGACGAGCGGGTTGAAGAGGTCGTGGCCGGCAAACGGCGAATCGCCGAGATGGTGCTCCCAAAGTCGAGCTCGGTCGGCGACCTCGACGCCGAACAGTTGCAGGTTGCGCTCGGCCTCGATCCCGACCTTCTCCTCGCCAGCGAACTCGAGGATCTCGAGGCACCGGACACGAGCTCCACCTCTTGGACCGACGAGTCGGCGGCGGCCGTCGAGTCCGCCGATGATGCGAAGACTCAGGAAACCGAGGGTCAGGAGCGCATCGGCAACGGCGGCGAAGACTCGAACGTCGACGGTGAGCAAGCCGTGGCGACGGTGAGCTGATCCCGGGAACTGCAGGAACAAGACGATGGCACGATCCAACCGAAGCACAAAAAGTAAATCACGTGGCCAGACCCGACGCCGCAAGTCCAAACCCAGGAGTCGCGTCGACCCGAAGGTGTTCTGGGGTGATCCGGAGACCCTGCCGTCCGTCGCCGATGTCAGGGTCAACATCACCACGAACCCGGTCGCCGTGGTGAAGTCGCTCGGACGCCCGCCCCTGTCGGGCCAGCAGAACGCTTCCGAGCACTATTTCACCGCCGTCTACGAGCGCGCCGTCAATCTCGGAGCGGCCCTCGCCGCCGCCGGTGATCTGATCGAAGCCGAAGACCTGACCGGCGATTGACAGGGTCGGCGTCTACCGACGACCGCGGCGGTCTTCTGGCGACACACCCGACGAAAGCAGGTCCGCAACCTCCGCTGCCTTCACCGGAGAAGCCAGAACGTGGCCCTGGATGTGATCGATGCCGAGCGAGCGCGCGGCCACGAGCTGTTCACGAGTCTCGGCTTGGCAGGCGGTGACGACGATCCCACGGCTGTGTGCGATCTCGCACACGGTGGTGGCGAGGTGTTGATAGACGGTGTCGCTCACGAGGGAGTGGACGATCGCTCCACTGAGATTCATCGAGCTGAGCGGCAGACGCTGCAGCCGCCCGAGCGAGATCGTCGACAGGCCGATGTTGTCGAGCGCGATCTCGACGTCGAGCTTGCGGACCGGCTCCAACATCGATGTGACGACCGCTTCGTCGAGGAGGGGACTGTCGTCGATCTCGATCCCGATGTTGACCTCCGGATAGCGATTGCGGAGTTCGGCCATCGAGGTGACGAACCCTCGATGACAGAACTCGCTGTACGACACGTTCAACCAGAGCCTTCCCTCCACCAGCCAACCGTCGCGGAACCATGCGACGGCGGAGCCGGCCGCACGGTCCCGGAGGCGCTGTCCCATTTCCACCATGAGGTCGAGTTCGTCCGCGATCCGGAGGAACTCCGGGGGTGGGATGTTGCCGAGCTTGCTGTGTTCCCAGCGGGCGAAGGCCTCGATGCCGACGAGGCGGTCGCCGTCAGTCGTTCCTCGGGGTTCGAATGCGAGCGAGATGTTGTTGGCGGCCACCGCATCGGGCAGAGCCTCCCGCGTCTGAAGCTCTCGTATGATCCGCTGGTGTACGTAGTCGTTGTAGATGAGAAACGGTGCGGCCCTGGTGGTCTGGGTCAACGTCACGTTGGCGGCCTCGAGGGCCGAGTCGCCCGTGGTGAGGCTGCCACCGAGGAAGGCCGCCCCGAGTTGCGGAGCCACTGCCAGCGTTTCGGGACCGTCGGACAGAATGCCGGAGAGGCCGGCCAGGACTCGACCCATCACCCGTTCGGCCTCCACCCGCCCGCTGTGGGCCATGAAGCCAACGAGCTCGTCGGGCGCCGTGATGTGTACGACCAGGCGATCGTCGATCGACGTGGCGATCGATGAGGCCAGCGCGGCCATGTCGGTCTCGTTCGGTCGAGGGGTGGTCTCAGATCGACGTGTGAGGTCGAGCCGGCGGAGGCAGATGGTGAAGACTGCGACGTTGGCACCCGACGACTTCCGGTCCTCGATCGCATAGTCGAGCGAGCGATGCCACTCCTCGAGCGTGTCGACCATCCCGCTGGTGGTCGGCGGAACCTCAGGCTCGGCGACCTTGGTCGACACGGCCGTGCGTCCAGCCCGAAGATTGCGCATTTTCAGAGGACGTGCAGGACGATGGGATGTCGGGTCTGGCATTCGGGAGTCTCAGGGCATGGCGGTGGTTCTTCCTTTACTTCGGCCTGTTGAGGAGCAAACTGAGTGGGAAAAACACCCAACCCGAATGTCGCGCCACGCCTGGAAATCCGAAAAAGAGCCGGACCCGGAGACTGACCTTGACGGTGAGCAACCGGGTCCGGCTTCAGCGCGGAGGGCAGACGAATGTGCGGCGGATCTCGAGTTGCCCTTGGCGGTCCAGCAGGCGGAAAGGACCGATGCGCTGCTATGTACCATGCATCACGAATCTTGCAGAAACATTGGAAGCCGATTGGATGATTTGTGAGCAGTATCGCCCAGTCAACTCACCACGTCGGCCACGAATGGGTCACGTCACCTGACGATCGAGCCATCCGAGGTCCAGTCCGACGGCCAGCTCCTTCGCTTGGCGCAGAAGGCATTCGACCTCGTCGCGATCGGTGTAGGCGGCTGCCTGTTTTGCCTGGGCAACCAGCGCCTGAACGGCGAGTGGCTTGCCGCCGCTGGACAGGGCGGTGGCGACGGCTCTGTCGAAGGCCTCGTTGGCCAGGGTTCGGCTTCCGACCGTCGCGGCGGCCAGGCCGAGGTAGTAGCTGGCCGGACCGAGCAGGATCGAGTTGGTGCTGGTGACCAGCATCTCGTCGGAGAGATCGTCGAGGAAGGGGAGAACTGCCGCTGCGACGGTCGGCCGCTGCAGTACCGAAGCGGCGGTCGCCACCCGGGCCACTGCGGCCTCGTCGACCGATCGGGAACGACCGGTCGTGATGCGCTCCACCGCCTGATCGAGGAAGTCATGGGCCCGTTCCGTATCGCCGACCTGACACAGCAGGGCCGCTTTCGTCGCCGGATCCATGATGGATTCGATCAGCTCCCGGTTGGTCGCCTCCTGGTTGCCGGACTGCGCGAGCAGACGGCCGAGTTCGGTTCGCTGCTCGACGTGGATTGCGGCGAGATCCACCGGTGTCGGACGATCCGACCCGACATGGTTGCTGAGCCGCTGCTCGGCCTCACCGAGTTCTCCGATCCAAAGGAGGTGGCGAATCGTGAGCACCCTCGCCGCACCGACGTCGATGTCGGTCCCGACGGTCTTGGCCTCGGCCCACAGACCGCTGACGAGTAACGCCGCCTCCGGCACACGCCCCAGCTCCAGCATCGCCTGATGTTCGACGAATCCGAGCATCAGGCGTTCGCTCAAGTTCGAGTCCTCGTTGAGAACCCGGCGGACGTGGTCTATACGGCTTCCGGGCCGAATGACCCGCCCGAACCGGCGAAGAAATGTCTCGGTGGCCATTGCAGCAACGCGTGGCCTGTCAATCGCCGCTGCCTGGTCGAGAAGGCTGCTGGCCTTCTTGAGCGAGGCATTGCTCGGCCGCAGCGAGCCGTTCAGCCATTCCAACTCGATCTCCAGGATCGGGAGCGCCTCGCTGTCGGCATGCAGTACGCCCACCGCTCGTTCGAGGAGTTCCAAGTTCTCCGGATCCCGATCGATGACGAGCCGACCCCCGGGCTGTGGATGGGGTGAGAAGCCGGCAACGTTCAGTGCAGCAACACCGAGCTGCTGCAGATCCCCGTGGGTGATCGAGGACTGCTCGGCGGGCATTCGGCCAATGGGAGCGACGACGGCGAGTGCAAGTTTCAGGGCCGATCGGGCCCACCGCTGCCCGGCGGCCCGGTCACCGTGTTGGTTGGCCCGCCAGCCAAGGAAGATCGCCGCCCGACAGGTGAGTGGACCCGGTGCTTCGCGGGACTCGGCGGTATGGATCTCCTCCCGGGCCAGCGATTCCAGCGTTTTCAGGTACTGATCGCCGAGGCTGACGAATCCGGGGCCGGCTACGGACAGCCGGAGGCCGAGGTCGAGGGCGTCGTTGCGGTCGGCGGTGGTGTCCCCGGCCGAAAGATGATGCAGCGCTCGAACACGATCGCCCTCGACGAGAAACCTGCGGCCGATGTGGCCGTGCAGCCATGCCCGGTCGACCGCGAGCAGCGTATCGACCAAGGCCTCCCGCATGACCGGATGGCGGAACTCGAACCAGCCGCCGTCGGGCAGCTCCACGAGGAAGCCAACCGAGACCGCGGCCCTCATGATCTTGCGACAGTGGCCTGGTTCGACGACGACGCTCTGCGGCGAGTCCGACGGCGGCGACTCTACGAGCTCGGCCACCCAATCCAGTGCAAACGATCCGTCGAACGTGGCCGCGACGGCCAGGATCCAATCGGCCGCGTCGCCCACCTGCTCGATCTGCCCGACCGCCGACTCCTGAAGCTGCCGGCCGCCGTCGACCTCGGAGCCGGGTTGTCGGCGTCTCAACAGCTCCCGGATCAGGGCGGGATTGCCGGCGGTCGCCTCCCGCAGGTCATGGGCTTCGTACGCCTCCAACGGCAGGCCGGCCTGATCGGCAAGCTCGGCGATCGCCGTAACGTCGAGGCCCGCCAGGCCGATCCGTAACACGTGCGGAAGGGTGGCGAGATCACGGAGGCCGCGAGGTTGCTCGGGCGGCAGCGTCGCCTGCCGCCAGGCGACCAGAACCGCCATCGGCAGCTGCCCGAGACGGGAGATCAGGTACCGCAAAGTGTCGACGGAGCGCTGGTCGACCCGATGGAGATCGTCGATGACGATGATCAGCGGGTTCGCCTCGGCGGCGGCTCCGACGTAGTCGACGATGGCCATCATGACGGCCTCGTCGTCGTAGCATGCTCGATCGGCGAGCGGCGGCCGCCCCAACGGTCCGTCGATGTTCGGACCGAGCGCGTGAAGCGGGCCGAATCTGGCCTGATCCTGGGGGCTGTCGGCGGCTGACGGTCCGAGATTGCGGTTGGCCAGATCGGCAACGATCTGGCGCCACAGCCAGAACTCCGGGGCGGCGAAGTCGGTGCCGACCGCGGTTGTGACCTTCGCACCCTCGGCAGCGAGTAGGTTCGCCGCTTCGGTCATGAGGGCCGTCTTGCCCATGCCCGGTTCGCCGGTGATGACGGCGACGGCCAACCGCCCGTCGTCGAGGCGACTGCGCAGCTCGGCGATCTCGGCGAGTTCCTCCTGCCGGCCGAAGACCTTTGTGCGGTCGGTCGGCCGTCGCAGAAACCATTGGCCGGATACGCGCGCCGACTGGGTGCCGGTCGGAGGGTCGAGATCATCGTGGCCGAGTTTTCGTCCGGGTCGGTTCGATCCGTCGATCCCATCGAGCACATCGGAGCCGTAGCCGGCGCCACCTTTGGACGACCGACCGGGGGATGGTCCTGGATCGGGTCGATGTTCACGGAGCTGGGGGTCGTGGTTGAGGATCTGCAGCTCGATATTGGCGATGCGCGGACTGGGATCGATGCCGAGCGAGTCGACCAGCCGTTGCCGCAGCTGCTGTCCGAGGGCGAGCGCCGCAGACTGCCGGCCGGACCGGTAGAGGGCGATCATCCCCAGCTCGGTCAACCGCTCCCGAAACGGATGTCCGGCAATGGCCTGCTCGATGTCGGCGGCCACAGACAGGTGATCACCCCGGCCCAGCTGCGCTTCGCACATGAACTCGAGGGCAACCGCCCGCAGCTCCTCGAGGCGGTTGCGATGGGCGGCAAAGAACTCCGAGTCGGGCACGCCCGACAGCGGCTCCCCGTGCCATAGGGTGCGGGCCTCCCGTAGCTCGGCGGTCGCGGCGGCGTACTCCCCGTGGTGCAGCATCGCCCTCGCATTGTTGACCGCTGTTTCGAATCGCAACCAGTCGATCTGACACGGCTCAACGTCGAGGCGATAGCCGGCCGATGCGCTCGTGAGGATGCTGTCCTCGCCCCGCTGTTTGCGGTCGGGCTCGATCAGACGGCGCAGGTTCGAAATGTAACTGCGTATCGCCACGTCGGGCCGATTTGGGATCCGGCCGTCCCAGATACTGTCCACGAACTGGTCGAGTGACACGACATGTCGGGGGGTGAGTAGCAGTCGGGCCAGGACTGCGGCTTGTCGAGGTCCGCCGAGAGACACGGGAGCATCATCGACAAAGGCCGACACAGGCCCGAGCAAACAGAACTCGGGGCGTGGCAGACTCTGAGAATCGGAGGACGAAGCGGCGCTTTTCATCACGGGTGGTTGCGTGATCCAGCCTGTGTGTCGCGGACCAGCGGGCGTAAATCTAGTAGGTTCGACAAGGTTCCGCCCGTCATTGACGATCAGCGGGAACATATACCCCTGGCGGGATATGCGATGATTTCACCAAAGCTGGCCTCATCCGGCCGGCGCGTGACAAGGTAACGTCATGATGGATTCGACCACCGCGCAGACCATCGAGCTGTTGCAGACCCTCATTCGCAACGCCTGCGTCAACGACGGTCACGCCGACTCGGGGAACGAGGTGCGCAACGCCGATGTACTGACGTCGGTTCTCGAGGAGTCGGGTCTCGAGGTCCAACGGTTCGAGGCCCATCCAGGTCGCGTCTCGATCGTCTCCCGAATCGAGGGTCGGAACGCCGCCGCGCCGAGCCTGTGCCTGATGGGTCACACCGATGTGGTACCGGTCAACTCCGACGGCTGGCTCCACGACCCGTTCGGCGGTGATCTCATAGGCGATGAGGTGTGGGGTCGGGGAGCGGTCGACATGTTGAACATCACATCGTCGATGGCGGTGGCTTTCACCAAACTCGCTCGGGATGGATTCCGTCCGAGCGGCGACTTGATCTACTTCGCCGTCGCCGATGAAGAGGCCGGATCGGCCCACGGCGCTCAGTGGATGGCGGATCATCATCGAGACGCCATTGCGGCCGACTACGTGTTGACCGAAAACGGCGGTCTGCACGGCGGGACGCCCGACGCACCGGCCATCACGGTGAACGTCGCCGAGAAGGGTGTGGCGTGGCGGAAGTTGCGCGTGACCGGCACCCCCGGTCACGGCTCCATGCCGTTCCGGACCGAGAACGCGCTCGTCAAGGCGGCGGCCGTCGTGCAGCGACTGGCCGACTACCGGCCACCGGCTCGATTCACCGAGCTGTGGTCCGGCCAGGTCGACTCCATGAACATCGAGGATGATCTGAAGGCCCTGCTACGCGATGAGGACCGCATCGAGGAGTTGTTGACCTCCCTCCCGAATGCCGGCTCGGCCGGCTTCCTCCATGCCTGTACACACACCACGTTCTCGGCCAATGTCGTCGACGGAGGTGGGATGAAGACCAACGTGATACCCGACACCGTCGATCTCGAGGTCGATATCAGAACGCTGCCCGGCGAAGACGGCGAGGCGGTCGGCGAACACCTCCAGGCTGCTCTCGGCGACCTGTGGGACGAGGTCGAGGTCGATGTCATCATGAACGACCCGGCATCGATCTCTCGGACTGACAACCCGCTGTGGGAGGCACTCGAGCGGGGAATCACCGCCGAGTTCCCGTCCGCCCGGCTCAATCCCGGTATGACCGTGGGTTTCACCGATGCCAGGGTCTACCGGCAGATGGGATCGGTGGCCTACGGTGCGGGGCTGTTCAGCCCTGAACTGGAGCCCGGCGATTTCAGCCGCCGTTTCCACGGCCACAACGAACGCATCGACGTGGAGTCGTTGCGCTTGACCACCAATCTGTGGTTGAACGTGGCTCGCGATCTTCTGGGTTGATCCGACGTTCCGGGTACGCGGAATCCCTGGCTACCCTGGATGGTTGAGACGTTCACCAAACCAAATCGACCAGCGGCAAGGGGGACTTGTGGCAACACGATCGAAACGATCGGCATCGGAACGGGCCCGGCACAATCGATGGGCCACGCTCCAGTGGACACTGCTGGCTCTGCTGGGGGTGTTGTTGACCATTGCGCTGTTGGTGTTCGTCGACAGCGCGGGAATCACCGCCGGTTCGAACTGAGCGAATCCGTCGCAACGAGCTCCAACATCACGTCTCGACAACGTCCAGTTCGTGGTTGGCGAATTGTCGGCGGAGCACCTTCTTGTCGAACTTGCCGACCGAGGTCTTGGGCACTTCGGTGATGAAGCTCCAGCGATCGGGCAGCCACCACTTCGCCACCTTTGATTCGAGGAAGTTGCGGAGCCGGGCCGGGTCGGCTTCCGCGTTCTGAGCCAGCACAACGCAGGCGAGCGGCCGTTCATCCCACCGGTCGTCCGGGATGCCGACCACTGCCGCCTCGACGACGTCGGGATGACCCATCAGCTCGTTCTCCAGATCGACGCTCGAGATCCACTCACCGCCCGACTTGATGACGTCCTTGGCCCGGTCGGAGATCTGGATGAAGCCGTTCGGCTCGATGGACCCGACGTCACCGGTCCGGAGCCAGCCGTCGTGGAACTTCTCGTCATCGTCGTCGAGGTAGTAGCTGCCGGTGATCCACGGTCCACGAATCTCGATCTCACCCGTGGCCTCCCCGTCCCACGGCAGTTGGTTGCCGCCGTCGTCGCAGATACGCACTTCGACACCGGCCAGGATGCGGCCGGTGCGGGCCCGCCACGACATGGCGTCGGCCGGGTCGACGCCGGAGGGAACGCGGGCGATGGCGGCGAGGGGACTGGTCTCGGTCATCCCCCAGCCCTGGACGACGGTGACGCCGAAGACGTCGTCGTAGGCCCGCATGAGGCTGGCCGGCACGGCCGACCCGCCGCAGACGATTTCCCGGATCGAACTCAGATCGGCATCGGGCCGGTTGTGGAGCAGATCGTTGAGCACGGTCGGCACGGCGCCCGAGTACGTGGGCCGGGTGACCTCGATGATTTCTGCCAGCGGGGCGGCCTGCAGATACTGCTGGGGCATGATCATGTCAGCCCCCGTCAACCAACCGGCATACGGCATACCCCAGGCGTTGGCGTGGAACATCGGCACGATCACGAGAAGACGATCATCCATGGTGAGGCCGAGCGCCCTGGTGGCGTTGACCCCGAACGAGTGGAGATACGTCGAGCGGTGGGAGTATGCGACACCTTTCGGGTTGCCGGTGGTGCCGCTGGTGTAGCACATGGCGGCTGCCGACCATTCGTCGACCTCCGGGTACTCGAAGCCCGGCTCCTCGGCGGTCAGGAGTTCGTCGAGATCGAGCGTGTTGCCGAGCCCGGACGGCTCACCGGCGCCGACGGTTATGATGTGTTCGACGGTGGTCAGCTCGTCACGCACCTTGGCCAGCGCTGGGGCCAGCGAACCGTCGACGATGATGACCTTGTCGGCGGCGTGATTGATCACATAGGCCAGTTGTTCAGCGAAGAGGCGGATGTTGAGCGTGTGCAACACCGCGCCCATCGAGGGGACGGCCATATAGGCCTCGAGATGGTGCTGGTTGTTCCAGCAGAAGGTGCCCACCCGGTCGCCGACACCCACACCAAGCCGCCTGAGCGCTGCCGCCAGTCGATCAGCCCGGTCGGCGACCTGGGAGTATGTCGCCGACACCGGTCCGCTATCGGTCCATGTGATGACCTTCGAGTCGGCGTGGATGGTGCGGCCGTGGCGAAATATGTAGGGCACGTTCAGCGGAAAGGGCTGCATCGTGCTGGTCAGAGGCTGGGACATGGCACCATGGTGGCCCAGTCACCATCTGCGGGCAAGGTTCCCCCCGCTCGGGCGCTACGCCCGGCCCCGTCGGGATCTGGCAGGGATTTCGCGCGGGTGGTGCGCGCGATTCCTGCCAGTTCGGGTGGGTGGGGTTGGCGGGAGCGGATCTGGCAGGGATTTCGCGCGGGTGGTGTGCGGGAATGCTGCCGGTTCGATCGGGCGGGTGGGGAGTCTGACGGGGCTGCGAGGGAGCCAGTCACCGTTTGCGGGCCAAGGCGATCCCGTAGAAAGCCACAGCGGCCGCCGATCCGACATTGATCGAGTCGACGTTTCCCGACATCGGGATCCGGACCTGGAGATCGGCGGCGTCGAGCGCGCCGACGGTCAGGCCCGGTCCTTCGGCGCCCAACATCACCGCTACCCGGTCGTCGGGGTCGAGTTTGAGGTCGTCGAGTGGAACGGCGTCGGAGGCCGGGGTCAGGGCGATGAGCTGGAATCCGGCCGTTCGCAGGGGTGCCAGGCCGTCGGGAAATCGATCGAGTCTGCTGTAGGGCATCGCATAGGCCTCACCCATCGAGACCCGCCCGCAGCGTCGGTAGAGGGGATCGCTGCAGGTCGGGTCGACAACGAACGCCTCGACGCCGAGGGCGGCGGCGCAGCGGAGGATGACCCCGAGGTTGGTGGGGTTGTTGATGTTCTCCATGACGGCAACCGTGCGGGTGCCGGCGATCGCTTCGTCGAAGTCGAGCAGTGGGCGTCGTCGGAAGCAGGCCAGTACGCCCCGGTGGAGGTGATAGCCGGTGACGCGGATCAGCACCTCCGGCCCGCAGGCGTAAAGCGGAACGTCATCGGGGATGCTGCCCGGAAACGGCTTGGTCCGTTTGGCGTCGACCAGCATCGACTCGAGGCGGTAGCCGGCCCGAAGGGCCCGCTCCACGACGATGTCTCCTTCGGCAATGAACACCCCGGCCATGTCGCCGTCCGGGCGCTCCCGGACCTGGCGGAGGGTGTGATCGCGAAGACCCTGAAACACCTCGATGCGCGGGTCCCCGGGGTCCTCGATCTCGATGCGCATCGGACAGCTTCGGCTCGGTCGAGGCGTCGGGGTGTCAGTCGCGGGGATAAACGTCGACGTCGGGACCAACCAGTTCGCCGAACAGCTTCAGGACCTCGCCCGGCTCGGCGTGACGGCCCGTTTCCGCTTTGCTGTAGAGCATTTCGCCGTCGACAGTGATGTCGAAAACGCCTTTGTCGCCGGTGATCAGGGTGAGGTCAGCGATGACGTGCTGGTAGTTGGTGAGGAGATCGGAGGTCGCGCTCACGGCGCGGGCCGAATAGTCTCACGGAACGCAGTACGTGATCTCGATCTTGTAGCTCTTGGTGCTCATCGGTTCCATGATAACGGCGGCCGGCTTCATCAACGAGGCCGCCCGGTCGGTGCCGCGCCGGTGCCGAGGGACTATTCTTGTGCACGGACCAGACCGGGCCGACGCGTCGGCACACCGAGCGAACGGGCAGCGATGAACGGGATTGTGATCTACGAGAGCCTCACCGGCAACACGAAGGCCGCCGGCCACATCATCGCCGATGAGCTGACCGCTTCAGGTGTGGAGACGGTGGCCTGCCCGATCACGGCCGTCGACCTCCAGGCCCTCTCGGACGCCGATCTCGTCATTGTCGGGAGTTGGACCGACGGCGTCTTCTTCTTCGGTCAGCGCCCGGGGCGGGCCGGTCGGTTGGCGAAGAACCTTCCCCGTATCGACGGCAAGAAGGCCGCGGTCTACTGCACCTACGCCCTCGACTGCGGCGCGACGCTCGACAAGCTGGCCCGTATCGTTCGTATGGGCGGCGGCGACGTCGTCGGCGGCTACGCCATCAAACGTGACGATCTGTTCGGCGGTTCCAAGGAGCTTGTCGACCGGCTCCTCGGCGCGCTCGACACCACCACCGCCGATTAGCAGGGCCGCCAGATCGATGGTCAGGGCACGCCCGCAGCGGGTATGCCGCCGGCACTTCAGGATCGGCGTTCAGTAGGTTGCTCGACGCTCGGCCGGTTGGAGCCGGAAGGTGTGGAGATGCTCGTAGTGTGAGCGAAAGGCGTCGTGGAGGTGACCGACGTCGGCGGGGAGTTCGTCGGGGGGCACCGTCGACGGGCCCTGAGGCTTGAGACCGTCGGATCGGATCAAAGTGTCGTGGAAGTTGCTGCCATCGCGGTCATACCACAGGACCTCTGATCGGTCGCCGGGTTCCCACGAGAGCGCCTCGGGGATGAACGGAATGCCGACGGCCTCGCAGTAGGTGGCCACCATGGCGGCCGGATCGGTGAGGAGGTCGTCGCTGTCGAGCACCGGAGGCGCGGCTCCGTCTCGGTCGCACAGGAGGTCGAACAACCGGCGTTGGGCGTCGAAGCCCAGCTCGTGGCGGGTGAAGCGTTGTGTCGTTCCCTGCTTGGCGTAGCTTCGCTCCATCGACGCCAGCGCTTTGTGCGGATCGCGGATGATGAAGCTGTGCTTGAACGTGGCCAGGAATTCGTCGGTCCAGAGGTGATCGACGTGATGGGGCATCTCCTTGGAGAACACCGGTCGCCGGCGGGCCGCCGATCTGAGCCGGTCGAGGACGACGTCGAATGTGAGCCCGGGCGTCGGTGGCTGGTCACCGCTGCGCCGGGGTGCTCGGGCCTCCGGGCCGTGGTACCAGGCCTCACCGAACGGTTCGTGGAAGCAGACCATGTCGCCCCGCATCCGCATCATCCACTCGAACGCCGTCGACGTGGAACGGGGCGTTGCCCACAACACGATGATCGGATTCACGACGATCCCCGACTCTCGATATCGGATCGGAGGTTGGTGAGCAGCCGACCATGGCGGCCGGATGGCGCGATGCCGAGCGTTCTGAAAATCCGCCAGTAGAGGGCCACATCCGACCCCACGAGGGGCATCCCGGCGGCGTCCTCGAGGTCGGCCTCGAGGGTGGCGATGCGTTGGGGCAGGCCGTCGCTTCGTCGGAAGTTCGGCATGCCGATCACGATCATCGCCTCGGCCCCGGGTGCCTGCTCGGCCACCCGCAACATGGACGCCTCGGCCAACTCATCGGGGAAGATCCAGGTACAGGCGTTGACCTCGTCCTGCGCGGCGAAGAAACCCTGGTCGACGAAATTGCCGACATACACCAGGTCGAACCCGGCCTCACGCAGGAACCGGGCGATGCCGTCCCGCCAGTCGGGCCAGTAGTAGACGGCGTTGAGTGCGACCTTCTCGGCACCAAGTTCCCGAAGGGCCTCGACGACGCACCAGCCCGCCATGTGGAACGGCGTCTGGTAGGTCTGGGTCAGCCGGTCGCAGAACGCCACGATGTCGGCCGGGGTCTTGCCGCCGGCGTGCACCCAGTTGCTGCCGACCTGACCGACGACGTCGGCCCCGTTGTTGGCCATGCACGCCACTACCTCTTCGAGAAGGTGGAAGTCGTCGACCCGCTGGTCGAGTCGATGGGCGTATCCGGGGGAGTGCAACATGCGGCCGTGGACGCCGACGGTTTCGGGGCACATCCGGAGGAAGTCGGTCGGTGCGGCGTCGAAATCGTGGGGTGGTGACGTGAACCCGACCTGGTGGGGAAAGATCTTGTTCGTCGGGTCGAACCATCGATCAGGTTTCACTGGATCTGCTCCTTTGGGTTGGTTCGCGATGTTCGACGAACCGGGCGCAGGCTCGGTCGATCGCCTTGATGGTCGCATCGATGTCGGCGTCGGTGTGGGCGGTCGAGACGAACCGGCGGACGCCGGGAAGCACGAAGTGGCCCTGGCGGAGCAGCTCGGCATCGAGGCGCCGCATGGCCAGGCTGTCGCCTGCGGCGATGTCGGCGTAGGACCGGGGTGGACCGTCGGTGAAGAGGATCTGCCAGAGCGACCCGACGTGTACGGCGATGGCCGGTACACCGTGGCGATCGAGGGCGGCCTGTGCCCCGACGCAGAGTCGTCCGGTAGTGGCGTCCAGGAGCTCGTAGACGTTCGGATCGGCGAGCTCATCCAGCATGGCCAGCGTGGCGGCCGCAGCCACCGGGTTGCCGTGCAATGTCCCGTTCAGGTAGACGTGGTCGGATCCGCCCCTCCGTCGGGGGTCGGCGTGGTCGAGGAGGTCGGCACGGCCGGCGACGCAGGAGAGCGGACCGCCGGCTCCGATGATCTTGCCGAAGGTCGCCAGATCGGGGTGCACACCGTAGTGACCTTGGGCGGAGGTCGGACCGAGCCTGAAGCCGGTCACCACCTCGTCGAAGATCAACACCGCGCCGCTGCGGTCGCACAGTTCCCGTAACCCGCCGAGGAACGTCTCGTCGGCCGGAATGATCCGCTGCACGCATTCGACGATGATGCCGGCGATCCGACCGGAGTGGTCGGAGAAGATCTGCTCGACGGTGGCCAGGTCGTTGAATGGCGCGACCAGGATCGTCGATCTCGTTGCCGCCGGCTGCCCGCCGGTGTCGGGGTGGCCGTGGGGGAAGTCGGACCGGGCGCTGGGGAACGTCGAGACCAGGGCATAGTCGTGGTTGCCGTGATAGCCGCCCTCGAACTTCAGGACCAGGTCGCGACCCGTGGCTGCTCGGGCCATCCTCATGGCGTATGCCGTCGCCTCCGAGCCGGTCGTCGCGTAGGCGATCCGTTCGGCACAGGGCACCGTGTCGACGAGACGTTCGGCCAGTTCGAGGGCCGGTTCGTTGTGCACGCCGAACAAGTGCATGGCCCGGCCCAACTGCCGTTGAGCCGCCTCGACCACGGCGGGGTGGCCGTGTCCGAGAATCAGGGCGCCGGCGCCACCGACGTGATCGATGAACTCCACCGATTCGGTCGTGACGAGGCGTGAACCGTGGGCCGACCGGAAGACGTGATGCTGGTCGTCAGGGAGCAGATAGGGACCGGGCAGCCCGCCGGGTAGCAGCTGGACCCGGCTGTCGGGGCGCTGCTGGGGTTTCCGACCGCTGATCACGCCGGCGCTCCTCGAAGGACCTCGTTCTTGGGGTCGAACGCCGGCTCGGAGAGTACCGTCATCGGAACCCGCTCACCGAACAGCGAGAGCTGGAGTTCGGTGCCCGGCTCGCTGAGGGCCG